>NZ_VFOO01000001.1:3426230-3737706 GCF_006716115.1 Subtercola boreus
TGTGAACACGTCACATTCAGAGAGGAATACCGTGAACATCTCCGCACAGAGGGGCCGGCTCGCAGCAGCAGCCGTTCTCTCGATCACCGCCCTGGTGGCACTGTCCGCCTGTTCGTCAGGCTCGGATTCGACGTCGACGTCGACCGATGCCGCCGCAGCCGGCGGAACCTACACCTTCTGGGATCCGTACCCCCAGTTCGATGAGACGGCCGACTGGTCGAAGCTGGTCGCGAAGTGCGGCACCGACGCCGGTGTCACGATCGAGCGCACCGGGTACGACACCTCCGACCTCACGAGCAAGGCCCTCCTGGCCGGCCAGCAGGGCAGCTCGCCCGACATCCTGGTCGTCGACAACCCCGTGGTGTCGACTCTCGCCGACGCGGGCATCCTGACCACCACCGCAGATCTCGGACTCGACACGACGAACTTCGAGAAGAACATCCTCGCTGCCGGCCAGAGCAACGGTGACACGTTCGGCGTTCCGATCGGGGCGAACACGCTGGCGCTGTACTACAACAAAGACATTCTCTCTGCGGCGGGCGTCGACATCGCGAGCGTCACCGACTGGACGTCACTGAACGCCGCGCTCGCCAAGGTCACCGCCTCCGGCAAGCAGGGCATCACCTTCTCGGGCATCGGTACAGAAGAGGGCAGCTTCCAGTTCCTCCCCTGGTTCTGGGGAGCAGGGGCCGAACTGACCGACCTCAGCTCGAGCCAGGCCGTCGACGCGGCCACGCTCTGGACGGACTGGGTCAAGCAGGGTTACGCCCCCAACTCGGTGATCAACAACACCCAGACCACGAGCTGGCAGGAGTTCCTGACCGGCAACTTCGCCTTCTCTGAGAACGGCACCTGGCAGCTCGCCGGCGCCGACAAGTCGGGGCTCAACTACGGGGTCATCCCGATTCCGGCGAAGTCGGGCGGATCCGCTGCCGCACCGACCGGCGGCGAGTTCGTCTCCGCTCCCGTGCAGAGTGACACGGGCCGCTATGCGACGACGGAGAAGATCATCTCCTGCCTCACCAGCGACTCGAACCTGCTGACCACCGACACCACGCTGTCGTACGTCGCACCGATCGCCACCGTCCAGACGCAACAGGTCGCCGCGAACGCCGAACTGACCCCGTGGGTCGCCGCCGTCGCAGCCGCCCGCGGTCGTACGAGTGACAATCTCGGCACGAAGTACCCCGTCATCTCGCAGGCCATGTGGGGCGGATTCCAGAACGCCCTCTCGGGGAGCCAGCCCCCGGCCGATGCGATGAAGGCGGCCCAGACCGCTGCTGCGGCAGCGCAGTAGGCAACCCATCGTGACTCTCACGCACAAGGCCGCCGCCTCACCCGTCAACACGGGTGGGGCGGCGGCGCCCGCCCGGGCCGGGCGCGGCGGTAGAGGAGATTCCGCCGGCGCCGGCAGCACCGGGCGCATCCGCTCCCGTCGCCCCCGGTCGACGCAGTGGGCGGCGTGGGCGTTCCTCGCGCCGGTCGTCGTCTACCTGGGGCTGTTCTACGCCCTCCCGCTCTACAAGAACATCGACCTGAGCATCCGGAACTACACGGTGCGGTCGTTCGTGCAGGGCAACGCGCCCTTCGTAGGGTTCGAGAACTACCTGAAGGTCTTCGCCGACCCGACGTTCGGGCCCGCGATCTTCCACACCGGGTTCTTCGTGCTGGTCTCGATCCTCCTGCAGTTCAGTCTCGGCATGGCGTTGGCCGTGTTCTTCTTCAACCGCTTCCGGTTGTCGTCGACGCTCCGGGCGCTGTTCCTGGTGCCGTGGCTGTTGCCGCTCATCGTGTCGGCGTCGACCTGGTCATGGATGCTCAACTCTGACTCCGGCATCGTCAACTCGTTCCTCGAATCGTTCGGCATCGGCAGCATCAACTGGCTGACCTCGCCGCAGTGGGCCCTGGTCTCGGTGACGATCGCCAACATCTGGATCGGCATTCCTTTCAATCTCGTCATTCTCTACAGCGGCCTGCAGAACATCTCGGCCGACCTGTACGAGGCGGCCTCACTCGATGGGGCGAATGCGTGGCAGAAGTTCTGGCGCATCACGTTTCCGCTCCTCCGCCCGGTCTCGGCCATCACCATCCTGCTCGGCCTCGTCTACACCCTGAAGGTGTTCGACATCATCTGGATCATGACCAAGGGCGGGCCGGCGAGTTCCTCGACCACCCTCTCGACCTGGTCGTACCAACTCGGCTTCGGCTCGACCCTGCCCCGCTTCGGCCCCGCCGCCGCGGTCGGCAACATCCTGATCGTCGTCGCCCTCATCTTCGGGCTCATCTACATCTACCTGCAGCGAAGGGAGGCCAGGCGATGACCGCTGTGGCCACACCGCGAAGCTCTGTCGCCCCGCGCACAGCCGCCGAGGACCGACCGGCCCCCCGGCGCCGGAAGCGCCCCACCTGGTACTTCACGCTCATCGGCGTCGTGCTCACAGCGCTCATGCTCTTCCCGATCTACTGGATGATCAACGTCTCCCTGACGAAGACCGCCGACATGCGGAAGAGCCCGCCCAACTGGTTCCCCTTCGACCCGACCTTCTCGGGCTACCAGGCCGTGCTCTCGCAGCAGCTGCCCTACCTCGGCACCAGTCTCGTCATCGGCCTCGGAACGGTCGTGCTCACGCTCGTGCTGGCGGCCCCGGCCGGCTACGCGCTGGCGAAGCTCCGTCCGCGCGGCGGTGGAGCGGTCAGCTTCGTCTTCCTGATCGCGCAGATGATCCCCGGCATCATCATGGCAATGGGGTTCTATGCGATCTACCTGAACCTCGGCATCCTGAACTCGATTCCCGGGCTGATCCTGGCCGACTCGACGATCGCGGTTCCGTTCGGGGTGCTGCTGTTCACGGCGTTCATGTCGGCGATCCCCGATGAGCTGATGTCGGCTGCGAAGATCGACGGCGCATCGTACTGGCGCACGTTCCGCTCGGTGGTGCTGCCGATCAGCCGCAACTCTGTCGTGACGGTGTCGCTGTTCGCGTTCCTCTGGGCCTGGTCGGACTTCATCTTCGCGTCCACGCTCGACGGGGGCGGCAAGATCCAGCCGATCACGCTCGGCATCTACAAGTACATCGGCAACAACAACCAGGAGTGGAACTCGATCATGGCCACAGCCGTGGTCGCGTCGATCCCTGCGGCCGTGCTGCTCATCGTCGCCCAGCGCTACGTCGCCGCCGGCGTGACAGCAGGGGCGGTCAAGGACTGATGGTCAGGTTCCTGAATCTCGGCCGCGCCCTCGAAGTGCGTCACCGGCACGAGGTGCTCCTCATCGAGGCGTGGGGTGCAGACAGCGCCCGCGTGCGAGCGGCCCTCTACCGCCTGCCGGGCGAAAGTGCAGGGGCGCTGGCCGAGGTGGCTCCGGATGTCTCGCCCGCCGTCACCATCACCACGGCCCCCACTCGCGCCACCCTCGTCAACGGCGCCCTCACCGTCACGGTCGCCTTCGATGAGGCCGAACCCTACCCCGAGCCGCACCTCACCTTCTCCGACACCGCCACCGGCCGGGAACTGCTCGCCGAGAGCCGCGAACACTTCTGGATGCCCGGGGCACGCGTCTTCCTCGGCAACAACTCGGGCGCCGCAGAGGTGCACCAGCAGTTCCGCGCCTACGACGACGAGAAACTCTTCGGACTCGGCCAGCGCACCCACGGCCGCCTCGACATCAAGGGGCTCTCGCTCGACCTCGTGCAACGGAATGCTGAGGTGAACATCCCGTTCGTGCTCTCCTCCCGCGGTTATGCCCTGCTCTGGAACGTGCCCGCGGTCGGTCGCGTCGACTTCGCTTCCAACGCGACGCGCTGGCAGGCCGGCCAGGCCCGGGAGATCGACTACTGGATCACCGCCGCCCCGACCCCCGCCGACCAGCTCGCGCGCTACGCCGACGCGACCGGCCACTCGCCCGACCTCCCCGAGTGGGCGAGCGGGTTCTGGCAGTCCAAGCTCCGCTACCGCACTCAGAGCGAGCTGCTGGGCGTCGCCCGCGAACACACGAGCCGCGGCCTTCCGCTCTCGGTGATCGTCGCCGACTTCTTCCACTGGTCGGCGATGGGCGACTACCGCTTCGACGAGAACGAGTGGCCCGACGTGCCCAGCATGGTCGCCGAGCTCCGCTCGCTCGGCGTCGAGCTCATGGTCTCCATCTGGCCGACCATCTCCCCGCTCTCCGAGAACTTCGCCGACTACCGCGATCAAGGCCTGCTCGTCGGCGCCGACCAGGGGGTCGAGTTCCTGCAGACCATCCAGGACAAGGGCATGCAGACCCCGATGCCCGTCGGCTTCTACGATCCGACCAATCCCGAGACCCGCGACTACGTCTGGGGCCTGGTGGCGAAGAACTACCTCGCCCACGGCATCCGGGTCTTCTGGCTCGACGCCTCGGAACCCGAACTGAACCCCGCGCACCCGGCGAACATGCGCCTCTATGCCGGTCCCGGGGCGGAGGTCGCCAACATCTACCCGCGGGACAACGCCCGGCTCTTCGCCGAGGGGATGGCGGCCGCCGGCGAGCAGCCGACCGTGCTGCTCTGCCGTTCCGCGTGGGCAGGATCCCAGAAGTACGGTGCCGCCGTCTGGTCGGGCGACATCCCGGCCACCTGGCTCTCGCTGGCACAGCAGGTGCGGGCGGGCCTTGCCATCGCGGTCTCGGGCATCCCGTGGTGGACCACCGACATCGGCGGATTCCACGGCGGCGACGCCTCCGACCCCGCATACCGGGAGCTGGTCATCCGGTGGTTCCAGTACGGAGTGTTCTGCCCGCTGTTCCGGCTGCACGGCGACCGCGAACCACGCACGCCGACGGGTCACGAGATGACCGGCGGCCCCAACGAGCTCTGGTCGTTCGGCGAGGATGCGTTGCCGATCCTCACGGGCGTGCTGGAGTTGCGTGAACGGCTCCGCCCGTACATCCACGACCAGATGCGGCTCGCCGCCGAAACGGGGCTGCCCCCGATGCGGCCGCTGTTCGTCGACTACCCGTCCGATCGGGCGGCGTGGATGATCGAGGACCAGTTCCTCTTCGGCCCCGACATCCTCGTCGCCCCCGTCACCGAAGCAGGCCAGCGTTCCCGCCCGGTCTACCTGCCGGGAACCGGGCGCTGGATCGATGCCAACTCGGGTGCGGTCTTCGCTGGCGGCCAGACGGTTGTCGTCGATGCGCCCCTCGAACACATTCCCGTTTTCCTCCGAGAAGAAGCACAGGTGTCCCTTGTCCCATGATGTCGCGGTCACCGTGCCCGCCCCGACAGCCGTCGCGTCGGCGACGGCCCTGCGCGGTGGACCCGTCGCGCCTTCCCGCTCCCGCCTCCGCCCGCTCGGCCCCGACGAGATCAGCATCGACGGCGGATTCTGGGGCGAGCGCCAGGCCTTGAACGCCGACGTCATCCTCGCCCACTGCGAGACCTGGATGGAACGCATCGGCTGGAGCGCCAACTTCGACCGCGTCGTCGACGGCACCGTCGGGCGAGCCCATTCCGGTATCGAATTCGTCGACTCGGAGATCTACAAGCTGCTCGAAGCGATGGCCTGGGAGCTGGCCCGTCGCCCATCGCCGGCTCTGGATGCCCGCTACCGCGCCCTCGTCGCGCGGGTCGCTGCGGCGCAGGAGCCCGACGGCTACCTCCACACCAGCTTCGGGCATCCCGGGCAGCCCGCCCGCTACTCGAACCTCGAGTGGGGCCACGAACTCTACTGCTTCGGCCACCTGTTCCAGGCGGCCGTCGCCCGGCTTCGAGGCGGACACGACGACGAACTCGTCGACGTCGCACGGCGGCTCGCCGACCACGTGTACCGCGAATTCGGCCCCGACGGGCGCTCGGCGATCTGCGGGCATCCGGAGATCGAGGTCGCGCTCGCCGAACTCTCGCGAGCGCTCGACGAGCCGCGCTACCTCGAACTCGCCCGCCTCTTCATCGAGCGCCGCGGCAACGGCCTGCTCGCCACCACCGTCCTGTTCGGGCACGAATACTTCCAGGACGACGTGCCCGTGCGCGATGCGACGGTGCTGCGCGGCCACGCCGTGCGCGCCCTCTACCTCGCGAGTGGGGCACTAGACGTCGCCACCGAGACGGGCGACCGTGCCCTCGCCGACGCCGTCGCGCTGCAGTGGAGGAACACCGTCTCGCGGCGCACGTACATCACGGGAGGCATGGGATCCCATCACCAGGACGAGGCGTTCGGCGACGACTACGAACTGCCCGCCGACCGGGCCTACTCGGAGACCTGCGCCGGCATCGGATCGGTCATGCTCAGCTGGCGACTGCTCCTCGAAACCGGGGACACGGCCTATGCCGACCTGATCGAGCGCACCCTGCTCAACAATGTTCTCGCCTCCCCGCGCGAAGACGGCCGCGCCTTCTTCTACACCAACCCCCTGCAGCAGCGCACCGCCGGCGCCTCGCCCCCCGAAGACGTCCTCAGCGAGCGGGCCGAGGCGAGCCTCCGCGCACCCTGGTTCGAGGTCTCGTGCTGCCCCACGAACGTGGCGCGCACCCTCGCGAGCGTGGCGCTGTACTTCGCGACCGCCGACGCCATCGGGGTGCAGCTGCACCAGTACGGGGACGCGAGCATCCGAACGACCCTCCCCGACGGGCGCGTGCTCGCCCTGCAGGTGCGCACCGGCTACCCCTTCGCCGGCGACGTCTCGGTGACCGTGCTCGAGCCTGTCACGGCAGCCATCACTCTGCGCGTCCCGGCCTGGGCCCAGGATGCCGCGACCCTGACGGTCGCGGGTGCCACCACACGCACCGCCGGCGGCTCGGTCGTCGTCGCACGCACCTTCGCGGCCGGTGAGGTGTTCACCCTCCACCTCCCGATGGAGCCCCGGATCGTGCATCCGCACCCCCGCATCGACGCCGTGCGCGGAACCGTCGCCGTCGAACGCGGACCCCTGGTGCTGGCCCTCGAGTCGCCCGACCTGCCCGACCTGTCCGCCGGGACCTCCGGCGGCCCGGCGAGCACCGAGCACGCCGAACTCGACCTCACTCGGCCCCTCCGCTCGACCCCGACCGGTGCGACTGCCTCCATCGCCCTCCGCGCCGACGAGGATGCCGACGCGCGGCCCTGGCCGTACGCCGCCGCGGCCGCCGCCGGCTCTCCCGCTCCGGATCGGGCGGCCGAGGTAGCCCTCACCCCCTACTTCGCGTGGGCGAATCGCGGCCCGTCCACCATGCGCGTCTGGCTCCCCGTCGCCCCGACCACCTGAACTGCGCCGTCAGGCCTTCCGGTACATGCTGAAATCGCAGGTGTGGATGGCCGCGGCATCCATGACGGTGCGCAGGTTGTAGGCGGCGCAGTCCGCGAAGGTGCCGATGCTCGGGCGGCGGGTCGATCGTTCGAGAACGCCCTTCGATTCGCCATTCGATCCGATGCCGGCTCGGTGCACCATCCATTCGATGTCGGGTGCCTCGTCTGTCAGGTACTCCATCACGGCTTCGTTGTCCCGGTGTTGGCCGTCGTATCCGCGAGCGATGGTCTTCCTGATCGCCCAGAGAGCCGGTGACAGTGGCCGGCCCGGGGCTTTGCTCAGCCCACCCGCCTGATAGAGGAAGCGCTTCACGCCGTTCCTGCGCATCGCGGGCACCAGGCGCTGCACGAATTCGGTGTTGACCTTGCGTTCTCTCTGCATCTCGACGTCGCCGAGCATCGACACCACAACATCGGTGCCGCCAACGAGGTCGTCGAGGTCGACGCCACTGTTCGCGTCGCTCACCGATCCCTTGCGTACGTCGAGATTCGGATGCTCGGAGCTGAGCTTGGAAGGAGTGCGGGCGAGCGCCCGCACCCTGTGCCCGGCCTGCAGGGCGAGCGAGGTGAAGTGCTGGCCGGTCTGCCCGGTGGCGCCGAAAACAAGGAAGGTCTTCGGCTCTATGGAGGAAGTCATATCGCTAGACTAGGCAGTGTCTAGTAAATAGTCAATGTCTAGTCCTGGGGTAGACTGAGGCCATGACGTCGCGGCCCTTCCATCACGGAAACCTGCGCGCCGTGCTGCTCGAGCAGGCCGAAAAGGTACTGCGCGAGAGCGGAGTCGACGGCCTCTCGCTGCGGGAGCTCGCCCGCCAGGCCGGCGTGAGCCACGGCGCTCCTCGCAGCCACTTCATCGACAAGCAAGCCCTGCTCGACGCCCTCGCCGAGCAGGGCTTCAACCGGCTGACCGAGCAGGTCGCCGTGGCGATCGCGACCCCGGGCGCGTTCGAGGAGCGTTTCCGCCGCGTCGGCCGTGCCTACGTCGACTTCGGCGTCGACGATGCAGCCCTCATGGAGCTCATGTTCGCGGCGAAGACGAACCACCCCACCCCGGCGCTCGAGGCCGCGGCCGCGCACCTCTTCGACACCCTCAATGGTGCGATGCCAGCCGGCCCTGCCGAGCCTGGCGCGCCTGCCGTCCCCGGCGACTCGCCCTCAGAGCTCCGCACCCGCTTCAAGCTCCTCTTTGCCGCAACCATGCAGGGCACTGCCACCCTCATCACCTCCAGCCGCATCACCCGCGCCCAGGGCGACACCGTCATCGCCGACGCGGCCGCCGCCCTTCTCTCCTCAGATCTCGGCACCAGCATCCTGCACCCCTCCAGCCGCCCCCGCTGAGCGGCTCTCTGCCGAGGGCGGCGATCTTTGCGCCCACCGCCTTCGGCGCGCGTCTTCACGCTTGCGCGCCAAGTGGCTCACAGCGGTGTTCTCGAACGCGGTCGGCGAAGTCAGGGCAGCCCGCTCGCCGAAGGGCTTCCTCCAGCCCCTTCGTCGCCCGCCCTTCTCTCTCGCATGCCTGCCAGTACGACCCCTGCTCGCGGATCACACCACGGACGGCAGCAGAATTTCCGTCATCGACGAGGCAGAGAAACGCGTCGGCGGAGTAAACGTCGTACGGCAGGAGCTTTGCCTCACCGAAGTCGCGGACATTGTCGGTGACGAGGATGTCGGAGCGTGCGTGTGTCGCCGCGGCGTTCACGTGCTGATCGTGCTCATCGCTTCCGACGAAGTCGACATCCCCGGGGAAGTCCTCGATGATCTCGTCGAGAACCGCCCGGATCTTGCGGTCGATCTCCGAGATCACGCCGCCGTCAGCCCGCGGATGTTGCCTGCGTGCCACACGAATGGTTTCGGCGAGCACGTCGAGCGAGGTGTGCAACTGGAACATGTCGCCAGTGCGCAATCGGCACAGCAGGATCCAATCGCGCACCGTGCGACTGGCCAGCACGTTGGAGTCGAGGAAGACGCGATGAGGCACCCGTGAAGACTACTGGGCAAACATGAGTTTCAGTCGTCTAATGCTTCCTCCAGTGCGCGGAGGTCGGCGAACGCTTCCTCGCGGGCCGCCCGACGAGCCTGCGCGCGGGCCATCACCTCACGAGTATCGAAGCGATGGTGCGAGCCGACCATGCGTGAACTCAGCGTTCCCTCCTTCACCCACTTCATCAGAGTCGGTCGGGATACGGCGAGGAGCTCGGCGGCGGAAGTCGATGTGAGCTCGGTGGGAATAGCGGTCACGCTCACTGGTCCGTGAGTGAGCCCCCGCAGAACCTGACTGACGAACGTAGCGAGGCTGGCGGGAAGTGCCACGACGCTGCCGTCGCTGAGCGTGGCTGAAAGCCCGACAACGGTACGGTCCTGGGCGCTTTCGACGAAGTCTCCCGCATCTCTGCGCAGTCCATCATCGACCAACAGGGTGCCGTTGGACATGAGGGTCGAACTCACTGGCGCCTCTCCGATCGTGCAGCGCTCTGGGGCGCAACATGTTCAAGATACACCGGTTGCGCTTATAAGTGCAATCAAGAGCGTGGCAACCGTAGAGCTGAGGCCCGGCCGGTGTCACGGGATGATGCGGGCCTCGCGGTAGCGGGCGACCTTGTCGGCGAAGCTGGCGAAGGTGGTGCGGTAGTTCGGGAAGCCCGCGTCGCGGCTCTTGTTCATGCTCGTGAAGGCCTCGATGTTGCGGCCGAGGTCGCTGTCGGTGTGCCACCACGAGGCGAGGCGGGTGATGTCCGGTTCGGCCAGGCCCTCGCGGAGAGCGATGGCGGCCCAGGCTTCCTCCATGCCCGCCATGCGGCCGTCGAGCGGGCGGGGTTCGCCGTCGAAGCCGACAGGTTCCACGCCGAAGAGTTCGGCGATGCGCGGCCACATCCAGCGCCAGCGGAACACGTCGCCGTTGGCGATGTTGAAGGCCTCATTCGCAGCCGAGGGCGTGGTGCCGGCCCAGATGAGCTGCTCGGCGAGCAGGTCGGCGTCCGTGACATCCGTGACGCCGTTCCACTGCGTGGCAGAGCCGGGGAAGATGAACGGCAGCCCGAGTTCGCGGCAGAGCGTGGCGTACACCGAGAGTGTGAGCACCATGTTCATCGCGTTGCCGACGGCGTAGCCGAAGACGGTGTGGGCCCGGTGGATGCTCCAGGTGAACCCCATGCGCTCCGCGGCGGTGAACACCTCGTCTTCCTGGTTGTAGTAGAAGTTCGGCGACGACAGGCGCGGCTCGTCCTCGTTGAAGGGGGTGTCGGCCATCACTCCGGTGGCGTAGTTGTCGAACGGGCCGAGGTAGTGCTTGAGCCCGGTGACGAGGGCGACGTGGCGCACAGATCCCGCAGGCGACAGGGCGGCGAGGATGTTGCGCACCGTCGCCGAGTTCACCTCGATGTTCTCGGCTTCGGTGTCCTTCTTCATCCACGCGGTGATGATCACGAGTTCGGGGGCCAGCCCGGCGACGGCGGCGGCGAGGGAGGCGGGATCGAGCAGGTCGGCGGCAACGGGGATGACCCCGGGCGTGAGTTCGGCGCCCCCGCGGGAGAGGCCGTAGGTGCTCCAGCCGAGGTCGACCAGCTGGCGGGCGACGCTCTGGCCGGCGATACCGGTGGCGCCGACGACGAGCGCCTGCCTGCCGGTGGTGGGGGTGTCAGTCACGATGGTTCGACCTCTCTGTTGATGCATCCCTCAAAATGTACACCTGTACTGCACGAATCTGAATCGAGAGTCAACAAGCCCTTGTGAACAACGGGGCAGTCTGTAAAGCTACACTCAACGTTGTAGCTCATCGTCGAGAGTCTCAACCCACAGCAACGGGAGTAGGAATGTACGCAATGGAGCGGCAGGTCAGTGGTCTGAAGCGCCCGAGTCGTCGCGCGTCGAAAGGCCTCATCACGGTCGGCGTCGCGCTGGTCATCCTCCTCGTCGCGAGCGCCGTGCTCGCACCGTCGAGCCTCTCACAGGGTGCCGTACTCGGGATGCTCCCGTTCGCTTCGGTGCTCGCCGTGGTGGGCCTCGGCCAGATGCTCGTCGTGCAGCAGGGCGGTATCGACCTGTCGGTGCCCGGCGCCGTCTCGCTGGCGATCGTGATCGTCAGCCGCATCCCGAACGGCGACAACGCGCTGCTGGTACCCGCCATCCTGCTCGCCTTCGGTTTCGCAGCCGCGGCCGGACTGCTGAACGGTTTCCTCGTCGGGCGCCTCGGCCTGAACGCGATCATCGCCACTCTCGGCACCAACGCTCTGCTCTTTGCAGCGGTGCTGGGCATCTCGGGCGGTTCGCCCACGACCACGACCCGGCTGCTCCAGTCCGTCGCCGGTGGGCTCTCGCTCGGCATCCCGAACTCCGTGTTCTTCGCAGCGGCCGTGGCCGTCATCGTCATCGTGCTGGTGAAGAAGACGGTCGCCGGCCGCCGCTTCGAGGCGATCGGTGCGAACCCGATCGCGGCGCGGGCAACGGGCCTCCGGGTGCGGGTGCACCAGACGGCCGCGTATGTCTGGGGGCAGATGCTCTACTGCATCGCGGGCATCCTGCTGGCCGGCATCACGGCCCAGCCCACAGCGTTCCAGGGCAACACCTACCTGATCCCCGCCGTCGCGGTCGTCGTGCTCGGCGGAACCTCACTGCTCGGCGGCCGGGGCTTCCCGCTCGCCACCGTGGTCGCGGCCGTCTTCCTGAGCCAGCTCGACCAGTTCAATCTCGCCGTGGGTGTGCCGTATGCCGTGCGCACACTCGTTCAGGCTGCAGCGCTCGCCGTCGGCGTCGCGCTCTACACAATCGACTGGTCGCGTGTGCGCGCCCGGTTCGGCAGCAGAACCCGAACGACCAAGCCCAAGCCCACCCCCTCGCCAGCCTGACGGATCAACCACACAGCACCACCACACACAGCACCACCCACGCAGCTCCACCACACACAGCACCACCTGACAGAGCAGTCACACACCCCCCTGCGGCAGAGAAGCCGCACCAAGTAGAAGGAACGACGAATGATGATTCGCAAGCGGATCCTGTCCCTCACAGTCGCCCTCGGCCTGAGCGCCGTCGCACTCACGGCCTGCAGCAGCGGCGCCCCCGGCGCTGACGAACCCGTGCCCACCGGTACCGTCGCGGGCGCACCCTCCTGGTGCGGCCCCAAGCAGATCACCCTGGGCCTGCTCGACGGTTTCGGCGGCAACAGCTGGCGCCTGATCACCACGGCGGCCGGTGCCGACGAGGTGAAGAAGTGCCCGAGTGTCACGAAGTACGAGTACGCCGACGGCCAGGGCGACACCCAGAAGTCGATCTCCGACATCCAGGGCATGGTCGCCAAGGGCGTGAACGCGCTGGTCGTGTTCCCGGATGCTGGCGAGGCCATGCTGCCCGCACTGCGGAGCGCCTACCAGGCCGGTGTCGTGACCGTGCCCTACCGCGTGAACCCGGGCGGCAAGGACGGTGTCGACTACGACGCCTGGATCGGCGCCGACTTCAGCCAGGACGGCGCCAACTGGGCCGCCTGGATCCAGAAGAACCTGCCCGACGGCGGCAACATCCTCTTCATGAGCGGGCCGAAGGGCAACAGCCAGGGCGAGGACGAGTACAACGCCATGACCGGCATCCTCGACCCCGCCAAGTACACGTTCGTCGGCGAGACCCCGTTAGAGCCCACCAACTGGGACCCGGCCCTCTCGCAGCAGGTTCTGACGGCGGCGATCGCCAAGAACCCGAAGATCGACGTGATCGTCAGTGACTTCGGCCCGTCTCTCCTGGGGGCTCTGCCCGAGTTCCAGAAGAGCGGTCGCAGCATCCCGGCCCTCGTCACCACCGACGGCAACTCGCTCGGCTGCTTCTACGAGCAGAACAAGGCCGCGAACCCCGACTTCAAGATGATGACGGTCGCGACCGGCAACGACAACGTGCGACTCGCCGTGCAGTACGCGGTGGCGAAGGCCACGGGCGGCCAGCTGCCGACCACCACGAAGTTCGAGGCCCCGATGTTCGAGGATTCGGTGTCGAGCACCCCCAACCCGGTCGAGTGCAAGACCGACCTGCCGGGCGACATCTTCCTCTCGGCCGAGATGCCCGCTGCCGACCAGGCCGCACTCCTGAAGAAGTAGAACGATCCACGCTGCACAAGAACCAAAGGTGAACTCGTGAACAATCAGACGTACGTCCAGGCGGAAGACCCCGTGATGCTGTCGGTGCCGACACTGTCGCTCAGCGACATCACGAAGACCTACGCCGGTGTCGTTGCTCTCGAGAACGTCTCGTTCGACGTTCTCCCCGGGGAAGTGCACGCCCTCCTCGGGGAGAACGGTGCCGGCAAGTCGACGCTCATGAACGTCGCCTCCGGCACGGTGCAGCCCGACAGCGGAACCATCCGGGTGGGCGGCGAGAGCATCGACGTGCTGTCGCCGGCGCTCGCCGCCGCATCCGGAATCGCCATCGTGCACCAGCACCCCGCGGTGCTGCCCGACATGACCGTGCTCGAGAACCTGCAGGTGGCGCTGCCGGCGTCGGCCTTCCGGGTGGATGCCGCATCCAGCGTCGAGCAGACGGCCTCCCGCATGCTGGCCGAGGTCGGCCTCACCGCGCACCTCCGGGATCGTGTCGAGTCGCTCACTGTGGCCCAGAAGCACCTGCTCGAGATCGCGAAGGCGCTCGCGCTGAAGCCGAAGATCCTGGTGCTGGATGAACCCACCGCCCCGCTCGGCCAGGACTCCGTCGACCTGCTGTTCGCCCGCGTGCGCTCGGCCGTCGCCGAGGGCACCTCCGTCATCTACATCACCCATCGCATGGCCGAGGTGCGCCAGCTCGCCACGCGGGTGACCGTGTTGCGTGACGGCCGCTTCCGCGGAACGGCGGATGTCGCGGAGATCACCGACGACGAACTGCTGGCCCTGATCGTGGGCCGGAAGCTCGAGTCGACGTTCCCGCCGAAGCATGAGCCCACGGGCGACGAGCCCGTCAACTTCGTGCTGGATGGCTTCACCGCCGCCGGGTTCGCCGACGTGAACGCCTCCACGACCCGCGGCCAGATCCTCGGGGTGGCCGGTGTCGTCGGCAACGGCCAGAGCGAACTGCTGCGCGCCCTCGCCGGTCTCGAGCCGTTCACCGGTACCGCGACCGTCGGCGACCGGGCCGTGACCCCCGGCGAACTGCTGCACCGCGCAGGCTACATGCCGGCCGACCGGCACCGCGAGGGCCTGATGATGACCCTCACCGTGCAGGAGAACGCCGCCGTCTCCGCGCTCTCGAAGTTCAAGAAGGTCCTCTTCCTCAGCACATCGCGTGAAGTCTCCGAGGTCGGCAGCACGCTCGACTCGCTGAACGTCAAGGCGCCCGCGATGGACGCGGTCGTCTCCTCTCTCTCCGGCGGCAACCAGCAGAAGGTCGTCATGGCTCGGGCACTGCTCAGCGAGCCGCTCATCGTGGTGGCCGACGAACCCACCCAGGGCGTCGACGTCGGGGCCCGGCTCGAGATCTACAAGATCCTCCGCCAGGTGTCGGCCTCGGGCATCCCGGTCATCATCGCCTCCTCTGACGCCAAAGAGCTCGAGGGCCTCTGCGACCAGGTGATCGTCATGTCGCGCGGCCACGCGGTCGACCTCATCGTGGGTGACGACATCACCGAGGAACGCATCGTCCGTGCGGCCGTCAGTTCGACCACGCACACGGTCGAGGTTCCGACCATCCGCAAGCAGCGGCCCTTGGCCGGCACAAAGGTACGGTCGGAGGGTTTCGGCCGTTTCGTGCAGGGCGACTATGCGCCGACGGTGCTGCTGATCGGCATCATCGTGCTGCTCGGAGCCTTCATCTTCGGTCAGAACGCCCGGTACCTCTCGGCCTTCAACATCTATTCGGTGCTGACGCTCGTCGCCGCGCTCGGTTTCATCGCGCTCGGCCAGACGATCGCCCTCATCATCGGCGGCATCGACCTGTCCGTCGGGCCGCTGGCCGGGTTCCTGGTAGTGGTCGGCTCGTTCTTCTTCAACGACGACAAACCGCTCTCGATCGTCGCGCTCGGCCTGGTGCTGATGTTCGTCATTGCGATAGCGACGGGGTTCGTGAACGGTGCGCTCATCCGGTTCGGCAAGTTCACCGCCATCGCCGCGACCCTGACGCTCTACATCGGCCTGCAGGGCCTCAGCTTCCTGCTGCGGGACTCGCCCGACGGCTACATCGGCGCAGGGATGACCGCGGTGATGACCACGAAGGTCGGACCCGTGCCGATCGCCTTCATCGTGCTGGTCGTCGTGGCGGTCGCGCTCGAGTTCGCCCTGCGTCGCTCGCGCTGGGGCCGGCGCCTCCGCGCGACCGGGTCCAGCGAGGAGTCGGCCCGCCGCATCGGCGTGAACATCAACAAGACGGTCGTGCTGGCCTACATGCTGACCTCGATCTTCGCCTTCCTCGGCGCGATCATGCTGATGGTTCAGATCGGCGTGGGCGACCCCGCGCAGGGCGTCAGCTACACGCTCACCAGCATCACGGCTGTGGTGCTCGGCGGCACCTCGCTGCTCGGCGGCCGCGGAACGTTCATCGGCACGCTGTTCGGCTCGATCCTGCTGATCCAGGTGCTGAACGCGACCACCTTCCTCGGGCTCTCCCAGATGTGGCAGTACATCTTCCAGGGCGTGCTGATCCTCGCGGCGGCGGTGCTGTACTCCGTCGCCCGCTCGCGGAAGAAGAAGCTCGAGGCCCTCGGATGACGGGCACCACTTCGTCCGTCGAGCCCTCCACCATGCTGGCGGCTGTCTACCACGGGCCGCACGACATCCGCATCTCGTCGGTTCCCGTGCCGTCGGCCCGCCCCGGCGAGGTGCTCGTGAAGGTGCTGCGGTCGGGCATCTGCGGCACGGATGCCACAGAGTGGTCGGTCGGCCCGAAGGTGTTCCCCGTGCAGGGCACGCATCCCGTGACCCACCACCACGGCCCGATGGTGCTCGGCCACGAGTTCGTCGGCGAGATCGTCTCGCTGCCCGAATCGTCTCTGCCCGGTACGTCGCTGGCCGGCACCGGCGAGGCTCTGGATGTCGCGGCCGCCGCCTCCCTCGCCGTGGGCGACCTCGTGGCGAGCGGCGCCGGCGTCTGGTGCGGCGACTGCGCGCGCTGCAGGGAGGGCCGCACGAACATGTGCGAGAACTACTACACGCTCGGGCTCAGTCTCGACGGGGGCATGGGCGGGTATGTCTCGGTACCGGCACGCACCCTCGCCGCCGTGCCCGACGGTGTCTCGCCCGATGTCGCGGGTCTTGCGCAGCCGCTGGCTGTGGGCATCCATGCCGCCCGTCGATCGGGTGCGGTGGACGGCGACCGGGTGCTCGTGATCGGCGGCGGCGCGATCGCGTCGTTCGTGCTGGCCGGCCTCACGCACCTGGTCGACGTGGAGGTGACCGTCGTCGAGTTCGCGGGCCGCAAGCAGGAGCGCGCGCTGAGGCTCGGTGCCGACCACGTCGTCAGCCCCTCGGAGGAGCTCGCCGCCGACGTTCCGGCGTCGTTCGGCGGCCGACGTCCCGATGTGGTGATCGAGGCCAGCGGTGCGCCCGGCCAGCTCGCGGCGGCCGTCTCCCTGGTGCGGAACGGTGGCCGCGTGCTCGCCGTCGGGCTGCCGAAGGTGCAGCCGACCCTCGACGTGCACTCGCTGGTATTCCGTGAGATCACGCTCGACTCTTCTCTCGCGCATGTCTGCGCGACCGACCTCCCTGCGGCGCTCGCGATCCTCGCCACCACCATGCTCGGCGCGGAACTGGTCGAACGGGTGGTGCCGCTCGACGAGCTCGGGGCGCAACTCGATCGCCTGGCCGCGGGACAGGTGGACGGCAAGATCCTGATTGACCCCTGGCTCTGAGAACTCCCCTCTCACCAACGAAGCGGAAACCCCATGACGATCTCCACGCCCACCCCCGTTCCCTCCTCCTCACCCGACTCGCTCGAAGCCGACCTGCTCGCGCGCGTCCCTTCGCAGCTCTTCATCGGCGGTGACTGGGTGGATGCCCGGGCCGGCGCCACCCTCGACGTGCACGACCCCGCGACCGGCCTCGTCATCAAAACGATCGCCGATGCCCGCGCCGAAGACGGACTCGCCGCGCTCGACGCCGCCGTGGCGGCTGCCGACGAATGGGCCGAGACCGCACCCCGCGCCCGCGGCGAGATCCTCCGCGGAGCTTTCGACCTCCTGCAGGAGCGCCGCGAGGACTTCGCCCTGCTGATGACGCTCGAGATGGGCAAGCCGCTCGCCGAGGCCCGCGGCGAGGTCACCTACGGCGGCGAGTTCCTTCGCTGGTTCAGCGAGGAGGCCGTACGCATCGGCGGCCGCTACGGCCGGAACCCCGAGGGCACCGGATCCATGATCGTCTCCGAGCGCCCGGTCGGCCCGGCCTTCCTCATCACTCCCTGGAACTTCCCGCTCGCGATGGCGACCCGCAAGATCGCTCCCGCTCTGGCCGCCGGATGCACGGCTGTCGTCAAACCGGCCTCCCTCACCCCGCTCACCACCCTGCTCCTCGCGTCGCTGCTCGAAGAGGCGGGCCTCCCGAAGGGCGTGCTGAACGTCTTCACCACCAGCACCACGAGCGCGGTCTCCGACCCGATCATCGCCGACCCGCGCCTCCGCAAGCTGAGCTTCACAGGCTCCACCGGTGTCGGGCAGCAGCTCATCCGCCAGTCCGCCCAGAACGTGCTCCGCATCTCGATGGAGCTCGGCGGCAACGCCCCGTTCGTGGTCTTCGAGGATGCCGACCTCGACAAGGCGGTGGAGGGCGCGCTCGCGGCCAAGTTCCGCAACATCGGGCAGGCCTGCACGGCCGCCAACCGGTTCATCGTGCACACCTCCGTCGCCTCCGAGTTCGCCACGCGGCTCTCCGCCCGGGTCTCCGCGTTCCGGATGGGCCGCGGCACCGAAGAGGGCGTCACCGTCGGCCCGCTGATCAACGACGCGGCGGTCACGAAGGTCGACGCGCTCGTCACGGATGCCGTGTCACGGGGTGCCACGGTTCGCACCGGCGGGCATCCGGTCGACGGCGACGGCAGCTTCTACGAGGCCACCGTCATCACCGGCGTCACGGCCGGCAGCGACATCCTGCGCGAGGAGATCTTCGGCCCGGTGCTCTCGATCGTCGAGTTCTCTGACGAGGATGAGGCCGTGCGCTTGGCGAACGACACTGAATACGGCCTCGTCAGTTACGTCTTCACCGAATCGCTCGCCCGCGGGCAGCGGATGATCGACCGCCTCGACACCGGAATGATGGGCCTGAACGTGGGGGTGCTCTCCAACGCCGCGGCACCCTTCGGCGGCGTCAAGCAGTCCGGCCTCGGCCGCGAGGGCGGCTCGGAGGGCATCCGCGAGTACCTCTCGACCAAGTACACCCTCATCCCGAACGCCTAGCCGCGCGCCGCGCCCGGTGGCCCTGCGACACTGTTACGACGTCAGCGCCGGCGGGGTCCACGATGGCCAGGCGGCGGAGCCGATGAGGCGGCCGCGTTCGTATCGTGCATCGACCTCGAAAGGGTCTGTGGCACGGCTGTTGTCGTAGACGGTTGTGCTGTGGGCGAGGGACCGGGCTTCCGCGACAAGACCCCACAGTCGCCGGTACCGCTCGCGGATCTTCGCCTCCGGCACGGTGTGCCCACCCCGCGTCACTCGGTGTGCAACGCGCCGCACGGTCACGTCTTCGGGCACGAGGATGACGTGCAGGGCCACGAGATACCCCGTTGCTGCCCCGAGCCGAACGAGTTCGAGTTTGCTGGGGTGGCTGAAAACGGTCTCGGTGATGAATGAATGCCGTCCGGCGAACGCCCGCTCACGCTCGATTGAGGCGGCCGCTGACGCATCGTAGGCGTGTTGGGCTTCGCTACCCGGCCACCGCTCGGCCGCGATCTCGTCGGCATTGATGAAGGGGAGGTGAGTGACCGGCTGCAGCACCGCGCGGACGAACGTCGACTTGCCCGCGCCGTTGGGTCCCGCGAGCACGTGCAGAACGGGTGAGCTCACGCGGCGGATGAGGCGGCGGCGGGTGCGCCGGGTAGTGATCCGTTCGCGTGCGCCGTACCACCGTGCTCTGGCCGGTGGTTCACCATGATGACGTTGCCGTCAGCATCCGCCTCGGCCCACGGGAGACCGGCCTCGAGGAGCTCGTCGGTGAAGTCGAGTTCGGCGATCCGGGCGGCGACACGGTCGTTCCACGCGACCCGGACGACGGCCTGTTCGCTGTCTCGGAGATCGTCGTATGACGAGACGCCGGCCAGTACCTCCGTGATCGCCGTGTGCGTGACGGTCGGCGACGACTCGAACTCACGCCCGATGCGCGCCCAGTGGTCGAGCTGCTGCGCGGCGCTGCGGCTCTGCACTTCGCCGGCCGCTTTCGCCGATTCGAACAGTTCGCCGTCGATTCGGGTGGGCATCGTCTTCATGGCTTGAGTGTAGCACTTCGCTACACCTGACATGCCGGGCGGGGTGCCCAGCTTCGCCCTGGCTCAGGCGAGCCAGACGAACTCGTGGGGGGCGAGGGTGAGTCCGGCCCCGAGCGGCATGGGCCGGCCGGTCACGAGGTCGGTCCGGTCGGCCGACAGCCCGCCGAACCTCTCGGCGTCGAGCGTCTGCGCGTGCTCGGAGAAGTTCGCGAGCACGAGCACCTCGCCGCGCTGGTAGCCGAGCACGTGGGGGTTCTGCGTGTGGAACGCGGTCAGCTGCCCGCCCGCGAAGGCCGGCGTGCGGCGGCGCACGTCGATGAGGCCGCGGAACCGGGCGAACAGCTCGCCCGCCCGGGTCTCCGGGTCGTCGCGGGTGGCGTACCGTTCGGCCGGGTAGGGCGGCCGGCCCACCCAGCGGCTGTCCTCTGCGTGCCCCGGCACGTCGAGGTAGCCGTAGTCGTTCAGCTGCCCGACCTCGTCGCCGAGGTAGATCAGCGGCACGCCGCCGGTGCTCAGGATGATCGAGTGGGCGAGCACGATCCGGTCGACGGCCCCGGGGTCGCCGGCCTCGAGGCCCGCGAGCGACGCGGTCGTGCCCGAGATGCGGCAGTCGCCGGTGCGCGGGTTGTCCTGGAACGGCACGCCCCGGGCGAAACTGCCGGGGAACCGGTTCACGTAGAACGCGTTCAGGAAGCGGCGGTGCTCGTACCCGTCGATGCCGAACTGCCGGGCATCCTCGTCGGCGAACGTCCAGCCGATGTCGTCGTGGCTCCGCACGTAGTTCACCCACGCCGTGTGCGGGGGCAGGTTGTGCCGCTGCTCCAGCGCCTGCGCGAGCAGGTTCACCTCGCGGGTGGCGAGAGAGTTCCAGATGAGAGCCATCTGCAGCGGGTTGTAGCTCAGTTGGCATTCATCGGGCCGGATGTACACCACCACGTCATCCGGATGCACGATCGCCTCCGACTTGAACAGCAGCGAGGGCGCGGCGATCCGGCAGACGGCGTTGAACGCCTGGAGCAGGAGGTGCGCCTCGGGCAGGTTCTCGCTCGTGGTGCCGAGTTGCTTCCAGATGAAAGCCACGGCGTCCATCCGCAGGATGTTCACCCCCTGGTTCGCGAGGAACAGCATCTCCCCGGCCATCGCCCGGAAGACGGCGGGGTTGCGGTAGTTCAGGTCCCACTGGAACGAGTGGAACGTCGCCCACACCCAGCGCCCGTCGGCCAGCGGTACGAAGGAGCCGGGGTGGTCATCCGGGAAGATCTCGCGGGTGGTGAGCTCGTACCGGTCGGGCATCGTGCGGTCGTCGAAGATGAGGTAGAAGTCGTCGTAGAGCGGATCGCGCGCGAGCGCGCCTCTCGCCCACACGTGCTCGTTCGAGGTGTGGTTGAAGACGAAGTCGACCACCAGCGAGATGCCGTTCCGCCGGAGCTCTGCCGCCAGGGCGGTGAAGTCGGCCATCGTGCCGAGATCCGGGCGGATGTCGCGGTAGCTCGACACCGCGTAGCCGCCGTCGGAGTTCTCGGCCGGCGCGAGGAACAGCGGCATCAGGTGCAGATAGGTGAGCCCGAGCTCCCGGAAGTACGGGATGCGCGCCCTCACCCCGTCGAGCGTTCCGGCGTAGAGGTCGACGTAACAGACCCCGCCGAGCATCTGGTTCGAGGCGAACCAGTCGGGGTCGGCCTCGCGCTCGTCGTCGAGGGCCTTCAGCTCGGCGGGCCGCGCGTCCCAGGACGCGCGGAGGTCCTGCACGAGTCCGTCGAGCGCGCGGCCCGCCTCCGGCAGGTCGCCGTAGATGCGGCCGAAGAGGGAACGGAGACGGGGGAGCTCAGCGTTGAGGCGTTCGTCGAACGTGGTCATAGTCACGCATCTTGGCAGGTGTTGAGGCCGTGTTCCACCCCCGGCACGCCGCCGCAGAACGCCGTCAGAGGCTGATGGCCGCGATTCCGGCGAGCACGATGACGGCGCCGACGATGCGCCGCGCCAGGTGGGCTTCCCGGAAGAGCCACCACGCGAGCAGTGACCCGATGACGATGGAGGATTCGCGGAGCGGAGCGACGAGGGCCACGGGTGCAGTCTGCATCGCTGTCAGGACGAGGATGTAAGCCAGCGGCGACAGCACCGCGACGGTGAGGATCGGGCCCGCGTCTGCAAGGAGGGTGAACCGGATCCTGCTCCGGCGGCGGAGGGCGAACGGCGTCAGCACCAGGCTCTGCACGAGGAACGTGCCGGTGAAGTAGGTCACCGGGTCGAGGTGGAGGGTCGTCACCGAGAGGCTGTCCCACAGGGTGTAGCCGGCGATGGCGGCTCCGGTGGCTGCGCCCCAGAGCACGCCGCGAAACGGATGCCGTGCGCCGGCCCGGAAGGGGTTGCCCGCGACGACCACGATGCCCGCCACCACCACGACCGCGCCGAGGATCGCGATTGCACTCAGCCGTTCCCCGAACAGCAGGATGGCGAACAGCAGGGTGAGAACGGGCCCCGTTCCGCGGGCGACGGGGTAGACCACGCCGAGGTCGAAACGGTCGTACCCGCTCTGGAGTGTCAGGGAGTAGGTCACGTGCAGGGCGGCGGAGACGACGGCGCCGGCCGCGAGCTGCCAGCTGAGCGTCTGGCTGCCCGCGGCGAGGGCGGCCAGGGCGAGCGGGAGGCAGAGCAGGGTCGCAGCCGAGGTGTACGCCCAGACGAACAGGAACGTGTCGCCCCGCTTGTACTTCGACACCGTGTTCCAGACCGCGTGCGCCAGGGCGGCGACGAGCACGATCGCGATGGTGCCGGGCTGCATCAGGTGATGTCGGGCAGATCGATACCGGCACGCTCGGCCCGGCGCATCCTGTCAGGGTCGCCGAGGGCCAGCGCCGCCGCCAGCGTGTCGACGACGACGAGCTGCGCGAGGCGGCTGCCTGCGGCGGCCATCTGCGTCTGGAGGGGTGCTCCTCCGACGACGAGGGCGACGTCGGCGAGCACCGCCAGGGGAGTGTCGCTCTGGTTCGTGATCGCGACGAGGGTCGCGCCGGAGGAGGATGCCGCGTCGGCGACACTGAGCGTCGAGGCCGTGCGTCCGGTCGAGCTGACGGCGATGACCACGTCTTCCGTGGAGAGGAGCCGCATCGCGATCATCGCCGATTCGTGGTCGGGGATGGCGGAGACCCGGAGGCCGAGCGCCCGGAAGCGGAAGACGGCGTCGGCGGCGACAGCAGCCGACGTGCCCGCACCGATCACGATCACCTGGCCCGCCCGCCGCAGGGCGCCGACCGCCTGATCGAGGGCGGCGGGGTCGAGCGCTCCGCCGAGCGCTCCGAGCGCATCCGCACCGGTGCGGATGGCCGTTTCGAGCACCGCGGCCGTCGTGGCGTTCTCGTCGAGCGCTCCCGGCGGGGCGAAGAACTCCGTGGTGCCGCGGGCACGGGCGATCTCGAGCTTCAGTTCGGTGAATCCGGTGAATCCGACGGCGCGAGCTGCCCGCACCACGCTGGGCGCCGACACACCGGCCCGCGCCGCGACTTGCGCCGTGGTGCTCGTGCCGACGAACAGCGGGTCGGCGAGCAGCAGGTGCACGACCTTCGTCTCGCTCGGTGCGAGGTCGCCACTGCGCGACTGCACGCCGCCCAGCCAGCGGGTGAGGCCGCCGTCGTCGGGTGAAACATGGTTACCGACTTTACCAAGCATGTGTAACAGAGTAACCTCATCGGCATGGCCCAGACCAGTCCCGAGCAGTCAGTGCGCCCGCGCGTCGCGATCGTCGGTCCCGGCGCGATCGGTACCACCGTCGCCGCCGCGCTGCATGCGGTCGGCCGCACGCCCCTGCTCTGCGGCCGCACCGCCCGCGATGGCCTCGAGTTGAGCACGGCAGACGCCGTCATCGAGGTTCCGGGACCGGTTCACACCGACCCGGCCGACATCGGGGGCACCGTCGACCTCGTCTTCCTCGCGGTCAAAGCGACGCAGGTGGATGCTGCGGCCCCCTGGCTCGCGGCCCTCTGCCATTCCGGCACCGTCGTCTGCGTGCTGCAGAACGGCGTCGAGCAGCTGGCGGCCGTCGGGCCGCACGCCCCCGCCGGAGCGGTGCTGCCCGCGGTGGTGTGGTTCCCCGCTGAGACCCAGCAGAACGGATCCGTGCGGCTGCGCGGCCCCGCCCGGCTCACTCTGCCCAACCTTCCGGCGGCCCGCATCGTGGTCGACGTGCTCGACGGGACGCTCTGCGCGGTCGAGCTGGCGCCGGACTTCACCTCGGTCGCGTGGCGGAAGCTCCTGCAGAACGCGATGGCGGGGCTGATGGCGCTGACGGGCCGTCGCGCCGGCATGTTCGGCCGCGATGACATCGCGGAGCTCTCGCTCGACTACCTCCGGGAGTGCCTCGCGGTCGCCCGGGCGGAGGGCGCGGTGTTGGGCGACGAGGTGCCGCGGCAGATCCTCGAGGCGTTCCAGGCGTTCCCGCCCGACCAGGGCACCTCGATCCTGGCCGACCGGGAGGCGGGGCGGCCGCTGGAATGGAGCATCCGCAACGACGTCGTGCGGCGCCGGGGGCGGGCCCGCGGCATCCCGACCCCGATCAGCGACATCGTGGTGCCGCTGCTCGCCGCCGCGAGCGACGGGCCCGGCTGAGGCATCGCAGGCCCGGCCCGGCCCGCCGCACCCCCCACCGGCCGGCCCGCGGCCCAGCCCTCCTACAGCGCGCGCAGTCGCGGGATGACCTCTTCGCCGTAGAGCTTGATGAACCGCTCCTGGTCGTGGCCGGGCGCGTGGAAGACGAGGTGGCGGAACCCCAGGTCGATGTACTGCTGGATGCGTTCAACGTGCTCGTCGGCATCCGTCGACACGATCCAGCGCGACGCGACCCGTTCGATCGGCAGTTCGTCGGCGAGCCGCTCCATCTCGCTCGGGTCTTCGACGCTCATCTTCTCGTCGGGGCTCAGCGCGAGCGCACCCCAGAACCGGGTGTCTTCGAGGGCGCGCGCCCCGTCGTGGTCGAATGAGACCTTCATCTCCATCAGGCGGTCGACGGCGCCCTCGGCCCGTTCGCCCTTCGCGATGCCGTCTTCGAGCGCGGGAACCAGGGTGTCCGAGTAGAGCGCAGGCGCCTTGCCCGACGTGGTGATGAACCCGTCGGCGATGCGGCCCGCGAGGCGCGTCGCCGCGGGCCCGGATGCGCCGATGTAGATGGGCACCGGCTTCTCGGGGCGGTCGTAGATGGTGACGTTGTCGACCGTGTAGAACTCGCCGTTGTGTGTGACGCGCTCTTCGGTCCAGAGACGCTGGATGAGCAGTACGGCCTCCTTCAGGCGGGCGAAGCGCTCCTTGATGTCGGGCCACGGGATGCCGAGAGCCGACTCGTTCAGCGATTCGCCGGTGCCGACGCCCAGGATGACCCGTTCCGGGAACATCTCACCGAGGGTGCCGAACGCCTGCGCGATGACCGCGGGGTGGTAGCGGAACGTCGGCGTCAGAACAGAGGTGCCCATCACGATCTTCGACGTGCGAGCGCCGAGCGCCCCCATCCACGGGATCGCGGCCGGCGCGTGCCCGCCGGTGTGGCGCCACGGCTGCAGGTGGTCGGAGATGAAGATCGACTCGAAGCCGGCCTGCTCGGCCTGCACCCCGAAGTCGAGCAGCTGCGTCGGGGTGAACTGTTCGGCGGACGCCTTGTAGCCGATCGTGAGCTTCTGGTCTGTCATCACATGTCCTTCTCTGGAAGGTCGGTCCGGGTGGATAGGCTTTCCCTATGTACCCTCACGTTGCCGACTCTTCACGTTACGACACAATGCAGTACAACAGGGTCGGTCGCAGCGGCCTGAAGCTCCCCGCGATCTCGCTCGGGCTCTGGAACAACTTCGGCAACGACAAGCCGCTCGAGACCCAGCGGGCGATCATCCGGCGCGCCTTCGACCTCGGCGTGACGCACATCGACATCGCGAACAACTATGGCCCGCCCCCCGGCTCCGCCGAGTCGAACTTCGGGCGCATCTTCGCCGAAGACCTGCGTCCGTACCGTGACGAGCTGATCATCTCATCGAAGGCCGGTTACGACATGTGGTCGGGGCCGTACCAGGTGTTCGGCTCGCGCAAGTACATGCTGTCGAGTCTGGATGCCTCGCTGAAACGTACGGGCCTCGACTACTTCGACATCTTCTACTCGCACCGTCCCGATCCGGAGACCCCGATCGAGGAGACCATGGGCGCCCTCGCGCACGCCGTGCAGAGCGGCAAGGCGCTCTACGTCGGCATCTCGAACTACAACCCCGAGCAGACCCGCGCCGCAGCGGCGGCGCTCGCCGAGTTCAAGGTGCCGCTGCTCATCCACCAGCCGCGCTACAGCATGTTCGACCGCACCCCCGAAGACGGGCTGCTCGACACCCTCGCCGACCTCGGCATCGGCAGCATCGCGTTCTCGCCGCTCGCGCAGGGCCTCCTCACCGACCGTTACCTCGGCGGATCCGTGCCGGACGGGTCGCGGGCATCCGAGGGTCGCTGGCTGCAGCCGGGCGCGATCGGCGACACGTACCTCGCGCGGGCGCGGGCGTTGAACGACATCGCAGCGTCGCGCGGGCAGAGCCTCGCCCAGCTCGCCCTCACCTGGGTGCTGCGGCAGCCGTCGGTCACCACCGCGCTCATCGGCGCCTCGAGCGTCGGGCAGCTGGAGAACAACATCGCCGCCGTGCACGCCGCACCCCTCACCCCAGACGAGATCGCCCTCATCGACCCCCTGGCCGTCCACGGCACCCAACTGCGCTGACCCCCCGCCTCCGTCCCCGCCCCCACCCACCCGGCCCCCACCCCACCCCATCGAGTGGGCACTTTCGGCCCTAAAACGGGCCGTTTGGGGCCCGAACTGCCCACCCGATTGGTGCGGGGCGACTGTACCCCCCGTTGGAGTGAATCGAGCGATCGCGGGGCGCCTGCTGTGTCAGGATCATCACACAACACAAGGGGATCATCGATGAAGGCTTTCACGCGCTCGGCCCGGGCGTTCCGCATCACGTCGGCATGCAGTCTCATCGGGGTGTCGATCGCCGTGCTCGCGGGCTGCGCCCCGTCGACTCCGGCCGCGACCCCTGCGCCCACCGTGACCGTGACGGTCACCCCGACGTCGAGCCCGGCACCGACGCCCACGTGGAGCGCGAGTTCCTCGCCCGCGGCGACGACCGGGAGCCCGGTCACGATCGCCTGCTCATCGCTGGTGGCCGACGCGACCATCGCCGCGATCAGCCCCGACTTCAAGACAGACCCGGGTGCCGAGGTCTCCGGCGACAACAGCTTCGCGACGATCGCGGGGCTCGACGGCAGACTCTGCTCCTGGCTGAACTCGGCCAGCGGCTCGAGTATCTCCGTCGGGGTGGCGAACCCCGGTTCAGCGTCCCTCGCGACGAACGAGGCGAAGATCAAGGCGTCGGGTACGGCCAACGCGGCCCTCTCCGGCACCTCGGGCAACCGCGGCTACGTCGAGAGCAACACCGAGGCTCCCGTCTTCGACGTCTTCACCGAATCCGGCTACTGGATCTCCATCTCGTCGATCATCTTCGACTCGCCGAGCTCCGCCGACAGCATCCTCTCCAACATCCTGCAGACCCTCCCCGCCGGCTAGCCCGACACCGGGTGGCGCGCGGGTGGGGGCGCGGCTCAGCGGCCGCGGAGCAGCCACGGGCGAAGCGCCCGCGTCACGAACGGCAGGGCGAGGTACGTCATCACCGGCGTCAGCACGATCACGGTGACGAGCACCCGCGCCCAGATCGGCCAGTCGCCGAGCAGGGGCGCCGCGAGGTAGTTCGCCAGCACACTCAGCGGGTAGAAGACGATGAAGATCGAGATCATCTGCTTCCACCGCGGGGGAGTGCGCGGCTGCGCACTGATCACCTCGACGGCCGCGGGCTCGTCGAACCAGCCCTCGATGCCGGTGCGGCGTTCCTGGTCGCCGTGCTCCACGAGACCCTGTCCGGTGGAGACCCACCAGGCCCGTTCCGCCGACTTCTCCCACACATCGAGGCTGGCGGTGTCGGCGAACCGGAACAGCATGTGCCAGTCGGCCGACGACGGGTCGGGCCGGATCCAGCCCGACCCGAGGTACCCGGGGTAGGTGCTGATCAGGTCCTGCCCGGATCTCGCCCACGCGGCCGCCTCGCGCGCGCGGTCGGGCGAGACGGTGCGGGTGACCGCCACGGTGATGGGGCCGGCGGTGCGTGCTTCCTGAGGCTCAGTCATGCCTCTAGTCTGCTACCCGGTGGCGCACCCCCGTCTTCCGGGTCACGTACTCGCGGAAATTGTCGAGTTCCCGCGTCACGGCCCGGGAGTCGTCACCGAAGAGGGCTCCGACACGCTCGACGAAACTGCGCGGAGTCCAGACGATCTCGACGGTCAATCGGCAGCCCCCGGCATTCAGGGCCTCGAAGCTCGCACGACCGAGGAGCTCGAGCTCGCCGGTCGTGCTCTTCCAGTCGATATGGTCGCCGCGCACGACGGAGGTGACGATCGCGTCGTACTCCCAGTCGATGCCGCCGAGCCTGATCTCCCAGTAGCTGTGTCGGAGGCCGGTCACCGTCACCCGGGTGACCGTCTCCATGATCGCCGGGAACGACTCGATGTCCATCCAGAACTCGAAGACGGTGGCGACGTCGACGGGCAGGTCGATGCTGTGGACGATCTGTGACATGGGGCTCCCTCGCGAGATCCTGCAGTGCGGCGCCGGTGCCGCGATCAGAGGGTAGTCCCGATTCCGTCCCGACGTCACCGCCATCGCCCGGAGTGATGCAGCGTTTCAGCCGGACGGGGTGCCGGCCAGCTCGGCCATGTCGATGTTCCCGAGCGTCAGGGCACGCCCGTAGGTGAACCGCACCCGGCTCGCGAGCCAGGAGGTGAGGGCGAGTTCGACGAGTTCGCCGGTCTCCCTGAGTCTGCTGCAGGTGGTCACCTCCAGCAGGGGCACATCGCGGTAGGAGCCGAGGAGGGCCGCCTGGCCGGTGGTGGCGAACGCGATGCGCACGGTGCTCGTCGCACTGACGGGGGCTGCCGGCGACGGTGCGGCGCTGGTACCCGGACCGTGGCGGTCGCTGGTGGCCCGCACGGGCATCCACGAATCCGTGACCCCGATCGCCAGGCCGTCGACCTCCTGGACGTGTCGCCCGTGACGGACGTCGTCGGGGGAGTCGTACTCCACGTCGCGCCGCAGGTTCTCGGGCACCGCGACGTGCTCCGAGGTCTCGACGAGCCGGGAGCGCGCGACGTGCCCGGTGGCGAGGAGCTGTTCGCGCCACGGCCGCAGCAGGTCGATGTCGGAACGCTGCACATCGCCGTTCTCTGTGACGAAGGTGCCGGATCCGCGCCTCGCCAGTAGCAGCCCATCGGCGACGAGAGCCTCGATGGCGCGTCGCACGGTCTCCCGGCTGACCCCGTAGTGCGTCACGAGGTCGGCCTCAGAGGGGATGCGCGATCCGCGCGTGAACTCGGCCTGTTCGATGCGGCGTCGGAGGTCGCGGTGCACCTGCCCCCACGCGGTGAGCGGGGAATCGGGTTCGACGACGAAGCGGGCCATGATCCTATTGTCTCCACTTCCAGACAACTTTGCCTCAAGGATGTCTGCGATCCCGTGCAACCTGCTGCGAATCCGGGCCCCCGGGACCCCGGCCGGTCGGTGTGGCTGTTAGTTTTCGAGCGTGTCCGGCTCCCGCCCGCCCGAAGGGTCCGGACACGGCACCGACACCGACAGCGCAGTCAGACGAAGGAGACACCGGCCGTGAACGAGACAGCTGCCCCGCCCGAGGTGCTCCGTGTCGCGATCGTCGGTGCGGGCCCCGCGGGCTGCTACACCGCCGGATTCCTGCGGAAGCGCTGGCCCCAGGCCGCGATCACCGTCTTCGACCGGCACGATGCCCCGTACGGACTCATCCGCTACGGCGTCGCCCCCGATCATCTCGGCACGAAGGCGATCGCGAAGCAGTTCGACCGCCTCTTCGCCCGCGACGGCGTGACGTTCGCCGGCAACACCGACATCGGCACGGATGTCTCCCTCGACCAGCTCCGCGCCGACAACGATGTCGTGGTGCTCGCGACAGGGCTCTGGGCCGATCGCGTGATCGAGACGTTCCACACCGCCCCCGGTACCGGTGCCGCTGCGCCTCTCGCCGGCGTCTACGGCTCCGGACGACTGACCCGCCTCATCAACGGCCATCCCTCCGAGAGCGTCGAGGGCCTCACCATCGGCCGACGCACGGTGATCGTCGGCAACGGCAACGTCGCGGCCGATCTCGTGCGCCTCATGCTCACCCCGGCCGACGTGCTCGCCTCGCACGGCGTGGCCGCCGACGTCATCCACGCTCTCACCGCCGGCCCGCTCGAGCACATCGATGTCGTCGGGCGTTCGCCGGTCGGCGCGGCCAAGTTCGACGTGGCCATGATCCGCGAGCTCGGACGGCTTGCCGATGTGCGGTTCACGAGCGACGCGGCTCCGGATGCCGGCGCTCCGGATGCCGGCGCTCCGGATGCCGGCGCTCCGGATGCCGCTGCCCCGGATGCCGCGGATGCCGACGGGAAGGCGGCCGCCATCCGCGAACTGGTCGCGGGGTCGCCGGAGGCCGCCGGCCGCACGGTGGCGTTCCACTTCGGCTGGACCCCCGACCGCGTGACGGGCGACGGCCGGGTGTCGGCCGTGACGTTCACCGCGACCGGCGCTGCCGGCGGTGCCGGCACTGCCGGAACCGCTGCCGGTTCCGCCAGCCTCGAGCTCCCCGCCGACTCGGTCTGCACGGCGGTCGGCTTCACCGAGACCGACGGCGCCCACATCAGCCGCGCATCCGTGGCCTCGCCCCGGGCCGACCCCGATCGCGGCCGGCTCGATGACGGGCTCTACGCGGTCGGCTGGTTCCGCCGCGGGCCGGTCGGCACGATCCCCGCGAACCGGGCGGACGCCCGCTCGGTGGCCGATGCGATCATCGCCGACCTCGAAGCATCCTTTATCCCCACTCCCACCTCCCTCACCTAAGGAACCCCCCGATGAAATTCGTCATTCTCTACGGCACCGAATCGGGCAACGCCGAGACGGTCGCCGACGACCTGGTCGACGAGCTCGGCACCGACAACGAGGTCGAATCGGTCGACATGACCGACGCCAGCGCCGAGACCCTCAGCCCCGACGCTCTCCTGCTCGTCGTCTGCTCCACCCACGGCGACGGCGGACTACCGGCCAGCGCCGTGCCGTTCGCCGAGCTGCTCGACACCGAGCGGCCGGACCTCACGGGCATCCGCTACGCCATGTTCGGCCTCGGCGACAGCTCGTACGAGACCTACAGTCGAGGCAGCGAACGCATCGACGAACGGCTGAGCGCACTGGGTGCGACCCGCGTGGGCGAATACGGTCGCCACGACGCGAGCGACGGATCGCTGCCGAACGACGCGGCCCTCGAGTGGGCGCGCAACCTGGTCGGTTCCCTCGACGAAGCTCAGGCGGTGGCCCGATGAGCATCACGACGACGGTGCACGCGCCCGAGCTTGTGCTCCCGGCGAACCTCACGGTGCACTACGACCCGCTCTCGTACGCCGACTACGACTACCCGTACGACCTGTTCCGCCGGCTCCGCGACAAGGCCCCCGTCTACTACAACCGCGACCGTGACCTCTACATCGTGTCGCGCTACGCCGACGTGCGTGCCTGCCTCGGTGACCACATCCGACTCTCGAACCGGCTCGGCAACGACATCGACGGAACCCACGACTCCTACGGCAACGGGATGCTCGTCGCCCTCGACCCGCCGCGGCACACCGCCCTCCGCGCGGCCGTCCGGCGCACCTTCTCGGCCCGCGAGATCCTCGCGAAGGAGGACAGCACGCGCGAGTTCACCCGCGACCTCGTCGGGTCCCTCCGGCGGAACGGCGGCGGGGACTTCGCCACAGACGTCGCCATCCCGATGGGCATCGGCATGGGCATCGCCCTGCTCGGCGCCCCGCAGAGCGACAACGAGGCGTTCTCCGAGCATCTGCTCCGCGCGATGGTGCGCATCGTCGGTCACCTGGGGGTTCCGGATGACGCGGCGGAGGCCAACCGCGAGACCGAGGAGATCCTCGCCGAGCGTTTCCAGGAGCGCCGCGCCGAGATCGACGCGGGGTCGCCCACCACCTCGAGCGACGCGTTCACGCAGATCCTCCTCGCCGTGCATGCGGGCAAGGTGATGCCCGAGGAGCAGGGCGGACTCGCCCACCTGGTGCTCTCGGCGGCGAGCGACGCACCGGCGTCGCTGCTCACGAACTGCATCGCGATCCTCGACAAGTTCCCGGCGCTCCAGGGGTTCCTCCGCGAGAACCCGTCGATGATCCCGCAGTTCGTCGAGGAGTCGCTCCGGTACGACACCCCCGGCCAGAACCTCTCCCGCCAGACCACCGAGGAGATCGAGATCGCCGGCACGGTCATCCCGGAGAACTCGCGCGTGATGTTCCTGCAGGGTTCGGCGAACCGCGACGAGCGCATCTACGACGACCCGGACACCTTCGACCTGACCCGCGAGTTCACGCCGGCCAACCGGATCATGTCGTTCGGCGACGGGATCCACGCCTGCATGGGCGCCCCGTTCGCCCGCCTCGCGACACGCATCGTGGTGGAGGAGCTCGTGCAGGCCGGCGAGTTCCGCATCGTCGGCTCGCCCGAACGCTGGACGAAGCAGCTGGTGCGCGGCTTCTCGAAGCTGCCGATCCGGTTCGTGTCGTGACGCTGGTGGCTCCTGGTGCAGGTGTCACCGCACCCGCGCAGGGCGCCCGCCTCGCGCAGGGCGCCCGCCCCGCGCAGGGCGCCCGCCTCGAGTGGGCCGTCAAGGCGAGCTTCGTGGCCTACGTCGAGGCGCTGCCCGACGGGAAGGTCGAGACGTTCGGCGGGGCGGCGCGCGCGGCCGACGGCCGGTTCCTGTTCGCGGCAGCCGGGGGCACTGAAGGCGACCTCGCCTTCACCGGCACCCTGCGTTTCTCGGGCCACCACGGCGTTCTGGATGTTCTGCTCTCCGATCCGCGCATCGAGACCGTCGGCGGCCTGGCCGCCCTGACGATCGCCGTCGGCGCCGAGCGGGTGCACATCGCCACGATCGGGCATCTCGAGGCGGGGACGCCCGGCACGGGCATCCATTCGTCTGAAGGCGCTGCGGCCCGCGCGGACACCCTCACCGCTGCCACCCTCACCGGCACGGGTGTCACCGCGACCGACGACGGCGCGCACCTGCTCGGCGGCGTCTACTCCGCCGGCACCCCCCTCGACGACCTCGTCATCCTGCGCGTGGCCGCCCCGGCCCCCGCGCTGGCCTGATGCCCCCCTGGCGCGACCGTCCTGACCCAACCGTCTTGACCCACCCCCTGACCCAACTGTCCTGACCCACCACCCCGACTCCCTCGAAAGGCACCTCCCATGCACTACAGAACGTTCGGCCGCACCGGCTGGCAGGTCAGCGAGATCTCGTTCGGCGCCTGGCAGCTCGGCGGCCAGTGGGGCACCGTCGACGACGAAGAATCGATCGGCGCGCTGCTGCAGGCCTACGAGCAGGGCATCAACTTCGTCGACACCGCCGAGCTCTACGGCGCCGGGCACAGCGAGGAGGTCATCGGCGAGTCCCTCCGTCGCTGGCAGGGCGACAAGGTCTACGTCGCCACGAAGATCCAGCCGCTCCGCTGGCCCGACCCCGACGACGACGCTCCTCTCATGCGCGGCCGCTACCCCGAGTGGTACCTCCGGGAGGGAGTGGATGCCGCACTCACCCGCCTCGGTGTAGAACGCCTCGACCTGCTCCAGTTGCACTGCTGGGCGCCCTCCGCGCTCACCTCGCTCGACTGGCTCGAGACCCTGAACGCCCTGCGCGTCGAGGGCAAAGTTGACCGCGTCGGTGTCTCGCTCCGCGACTACCGCCCCGATGAGGGAGTGGATGTCGCGGCCCTCGGCCTCGTCGACTCCATCCAGGTCATCTTCAACCTCTTCGAGCAGCGCCCCACCGAACGCCTCTTCCCCGCCAGTGCCGCCAGCGACACCGCCATCATCGACCGGGTCGCGTTCGACTCCGGCTCGCTCTCCGGCCTCTGGACGCCCGCGACCTACGACTCCTGGGAGGAGGGCTCGCAGCAGAAGGAGATGTTCCGGGGCGAGCGGTTCACCGAGACCTACGAACGGGTCGAAGCGCTGAAGAGACTGGTCTCGCCGTACTACTCCTCGCTCGCGGAGGCCGCGGTGAAGTACGTTCTGTCGTCGCCCGAGGTGTCGACGGTCATCGCGGGGATGAGCAGCAGCCGCAACATCTCGCGGAACGTCGGCTACTCGGACGGCCTGCCGTTCCCCGAGGAGTTGCGTGCGCAGCTGGCCGACCACGCCTGGATCCGGAACTACTACCAGTGACGGTCATCCCACCGGCTGTCGGGTCTTCGTCCGGCGCTGCCGGCGCTGGCGGTGCTGTCGGCGCTGATGCTGGGGCGGCGCCGGACGCGCTCGAGGTGCCGCCGGGCGCCCCCGAGGTGCGCGCTGAGCGCCTGAGCCCCGCCGAGCTCGACGTCGCCATCGCGGCCGCACCCCTCGCCTACCTGCCGCTCGGAACCCTCGAGTTCCACGGCCCGCACCTCCCCATCGGCCTCGACGCTATGAACGCCAAAGCGCTCTGCGAAGCGGCGGCACTCCTCACCGGAGGAATCGTGCTGCCGGTCGTCTACCAGGGCACCGGGGGCGGCCACGGCGACTATCCGTGGACGATCATGATGCCCGGCCCCGAGGCGATCGTCTCGCACCTCGAGTCGACGCTGGCGCGCCTCGACTCCTTCGGAGTGCGCACCGCCATGGTCTTCACCGGCCACTTCGCCGACGAGCAGCTGGACATGGTCGACGACCTCACCGCCCGCTGGAACGCCGGCCCCTCCCCGCTCCGCGTCGTCGGCACCGGTGTCAACCGATGCCCCGACGCACCCCTCCCGCCCGACCACGCCGGCGCCTTCGAGAGCACTCTGCTCGCCGCCACCGAGCCCGCCCTCGTGCACCTCGACCGTCTTCCGGCTCTGGATGCCCACCCCTCGCCCGACCCCGCCGGAGACCCCTTCGGCACCCACCGTCACGACCCCGCCCATCCGCTCTGGGGCGTGTTCGGCCCCGATCCCCGCCCCGCCGACCTGTCCGCGGCGCCCGCGTTGCTCGCGCACCTCGCCGGCTGGCTGGCTGCCCTGGCCCGTCCCGCCTGAGCGCCGCCCACCCGGAGTCCCCCCCCCCCCCCGGAGTCGCCGCCCACCCGGCGCCGCCGCCCACCCGGAATCCGGTGGGCACTTTGGGCCCCAAAATGGGAATTTTGGGGCCCAAGTCGCCCACTCGACTGCTCCTGCGCGTGCGTCTTCTCCTCCCGGCCATCCCCGGCCACCGCCGGCCGCCCCGAGTGGGTCAGACCGCGCGGCCGCGCCGGAGTGCCGCGATGAATCCGCCCACGAACGAGTCCCCGAGGCCGATCGTGGTGGGGGAGGGGTCGTCGAGCTGGAACCCCGGGATGCAGACGGCGCCGGGCAGCAGCTCACGCAGCGCCGCAGCCACCGCGACCCCGGCCGGGTTCTGGCGCTCTCCGGCCATCCCCTCATAGTCGGCCAGCGTGAAACCGTCGCCGAAACGGTAGCGGGTGCTGGCCATCAGGATGCCGCCGCGAAGCGCCTCGCGGTAGCCGGCTGCATCTGAGGCTGCACCCGAGGCTGCATCTGAGGCTGGAGCGGTATCCGAAGCCGAGCCGGCATCGCCGCCCATCACCACGGACCAGTACTTCGTGTGCACCACCAGGTGGCGGGCCGGAATGAGCGTGCCGATGTCCACCAGGGCGGCGTGCACCGCCGACGGGTCGAGCAGGTCGACCGTGCGGCCGAGGTGGTTCTCGAGTTCGTCCTCGTTCATCGAGTAGACGTCGATCGTGTCGAGCAGCGCGGCAAGCACCCGCGCGGTGAACTCCGGCCGGTGGAAGCCCGAATCCTCGTAGAAGACGGTGGCGCCGTCGGGCAGGCAGGCCATCGCCGCCCGAAGCTCACCGAGGCGCTCGTCGAGGGCCGCGGCATCCTGCATCGAATTGAACCCGGAGACGAGGAAGAGTGTCGCCTGCCGCAACGCCGCCGGCAACTCGGCGCTCAGGTAGAGGGTCTGGTTGGGCGGGTCGTTCGAGTAGATCAGCCGGTTGGCGTGACTGGCCGCCAGCACTGCACCTCCGACACGCACTCGCGCTCCGACAGGGAACTGGATGATCAGGTGCGGGTCTGTCGAATCGTCTGCCGCGCTGCTGATGTAGCCGCTGCCGGGCGGCAGGAGCCGGCGCACGTGGTCGTCGATGCTCACGAGGTGCAGCGTGCTCGTGACGCCGAGCACCTCCATCGCGAGCGCGGCCCGCACGCCCGTGCCGCCGAGGGTCACGCGGCTGGTGAAACGCGCGGCGAACGTTTCGACGATGCCGGAGGAGGCGACGAAGCGCTCTCCTCCGGAACCGGTCTGGAGGAACGCCAGCACCGAGACGACGAGGTCCCGTTCGCTGGCGATCGGATGCCGCGTGGTGAGCTCCGAGACCGTGACGCCGTATTCGACGGCTAGGTGTTCGAGCACGGCGGAGTCCCAGTCGATCTCGTAGTCGACGGTGCCGCCGAGGCCCAGGACGGTTTCGGAGCTCACCATGCGACTAGTACAGCTCGGCCTTGCCGGCGGCTTCGAACAGGTCGATCTTGTGGGCGGCGACCTTCTTCATGGCGGCGATGGCGGGCGGCTGGATGGTGTTCGGCTCGCGCAGGCCCTTGTTCTCGAGTTCCTTCCGCATCGCGTCATGGTACGCCGCTTTGATGTCGCTGGAGATGTTGATCTTGTTGACGCCGTACTTGACGGCCTCCGCGATCTCCGAGTCGGGGTTGTTCGAGCCGCCGTGCAGCACGAGGGGGATGGGCAGCAGCGCTTTGATCTCCTGCAGCAGGTCGATGCGGAGTTTCGGCTCGAGGTCGGCCGGGTACAGGCCGTGGCTGGTTCCGATGGCGATGGCGAGGCTGTCCACGCCGGTCTGCTTGACGAAGTCGACGGCCTCCGAGGGAACCGTGTAGATGATCTCGCCGCCCTCTTCGGCTTCTTCGTCGAGTTTGCCGATCGTGCCGAGCTCACCTTCGACCGAGAGGCCGACGTCGTGGGCCGTGTCGACGACGCGCTTGGTGACGGCCACGTTCTCGTCGAAGGGCCGCATCGACATGTCGATCATCACCGAGGTGAAGCCGGCCTGGATCGCGGTGAGCATCTGCTCGTACGATCCGCCGTGGTCCCAGTGGATCGCCACCGGGATGCTCGACTTGTGGGCCCGCTCGCGGATCGCCAGGATGGCTTCCACTCCGAGGTGGCTGACCTCGTCCGGGTGGATCGCGATGATCATCGGCGCGTTCTTCTCTTCGCTGATCTCGAAGAGGCCGTTCATCATGGCGTAGTCGCTGACGTTGAACGCCGGAATCGCGAAGTTGTGTTCGTTTGCGACGGCGAGCAGGTCTTTACCGGTCATCAGCATTGTGGGTACTTCTCCTTGTTGGGTGGTGGTGCGGGTGGATGGAGGGTTTGGGGGAGCGGCGGCGGGCCAGGCGACGGATGCCGCGGCTCAGCTCTTGACGGAGCCGGAGGTGAGGCCGCCGATGAAGTAGCGCTGGAAGATGAGGAAGAGCAGGAGCACAGGGATGCTGCCCATGATCGAGATGGCCATCATCTGGTTCCACTCGTAGGAGTTCTGCCCGATGAGCAGCTGGATCCCCACCGGCACCGTACGGAGGTCGTTGGTGCGCGTCAGGGTCAGCGCGAACAGGTATTCGTTCCACGAGATCATGAAGGTGTACACCGCGACCGAGACGATGCCGGGCACCGAGATCGGCACCAGGATGCGCCAGAGCGCCGTCCACGCGCCGGCCCCGTCGACCTTGACGGCCTCGTCGAGCTCCTTGGGCAGGGTGTTGAAGTATGCGGTCATCATGATGATCGCGTAGGGCAGCGTGAACACGATGTAGGTCAGGATCAGGCCCGCGTACGTGTTGTAGAGGCCGAGCGTCACCATCAGGCCGAAGAACGGGATGATCAGGGCGATCGGTGGCACGGCCTGGGTGCCGATGATGATGACGTTCATCACCCGCTTGCCCCGGAACTCGTACCGGCTGAACGCGTAGGCCGCCATGATGGCGAACAGCACGGTCAGCGCGGTCACCGACAGGGCGACGATGTAGCTGTTGATGAAGAAGCGGATCTCCTCCGGGTCGTTCAGCACGGCGAGGTAGGCGTCGAAGCTGAAACCCTGGGTGATGATCTGCGGCGGGTAGGCGAAGATCTCGGTGTTCGTCTTGAAACTGCTGATGAGCATCCAGAACACGGGGAAGCCGGCGAAGACGGCTCCGGCGAGCAGGCCGAGGAGGAGGCCGAGGCGCAACCCGATCTTGCGGGGGGCGCGGTGCACCGTGATGGCCGCGGCGCCGCTTCCGCCTCCTTTGGCGGGCCCGTCGGTGCGGGCATCCGTGGCCCTGGCGTTCTTGCGGGTGGTCGTGATGGTGGCCATGATCAGCTCTCCGATCGCTGTGAACGCACGTAGAAGACGGCGACGATGAGCGAGAAGACCAGCACGATCACTGCGCTCGCCGAAGCGGCCGAGAAGTCGAAGCCCGTGAAGGCGAGCTTGTAGGTGACGGTGCTCAGCATCTCGGTGACGCTGATGGGGCCACCTCCCGTGGTGAGCCAGATGAGCGCGAACTGCTGGGTGGTCCAGAGCACGTCGAGCATGGCCATCGAGATGATGATCGGGCGCAGCTGCGGCAGCGTCACGTTCAGAAACTGCTGGAATCCGGATGCGCCGTCGACGCGCGCCGCCTCATAGAGGTCGGCGGGTACGCCCTGGAGTCCCGCGAGGAGGCTGATCATGAAGAAGGGGTAGCCCGCCCAGATGTTCATCACGGTCACGGCGAGCAGTGCGGAGGAGGGGTCACCGAACCAGGCGATCGGGCTGCCGGTGAGGTGCACCGACTGGAGCAGGTAGTTGATGACGCCCTGCGGGTCGAGCAGCAGTCGCCAGAGCACCGCGATGATGGCGGCGGTGAAGAGCCACGGGAGGATGTAGATCACCCGGAAGACGGCCCGCGGCACCGCGCCGATCAGCTTCGAGTTGAGCATCAGCGAAAAGCCGAGGCCGATGAGGAGGTGGGCGACGACACTCGAGACGGTGAACACCAGCGTGTTGAGGGCGGCGTTCCAGAATTCCGGGTCGGTGAGCAGGGTGATGTAGTTGGTGAGGCCCGCGAACGAGGCGTTCTTGGTGGTGATCGCGCCGTCGGAGACCGAGTAGCCGATGACCAGGATGATCGGAACGACCATCAGCGCGATCAGGAGGATCGCGGTGGGAGCGACGAAGCCGTAGGGGGCGGACTTGGCCGCCAGGCGTGCCGATCCGAACCGGGACGGTGTGCGTCCCGTTCGCAGAGCTGTCATAGTCGTACTTCTTTCAGGAGGGAGGGTCGTGCCACATCCGCCATGGGGGTGATGGATGTGGCACGACCGGTCTGCATCGAGGTCTGGCAGGGGGCCTAGAAGGCCTTGGACCAGCTCGCCTGAGTGGTGGAGAGCATGTCGCTCACGCTCCCGTCGCCGTTGAGCGTCTTCTGGAACTCGGTGTCGAAGTCGCGCATCAGCTGGTCTGAGGTGGGCAGACCGACGAACTCGTTCGCGGGGTATCCGGCCTGGTAGATCTTGAAGGCCTCTTCGTACAGCGGGTCGGATCCGGTGAAGTCGGGCGTCGCCGTGCTGTTCGCCGGGAAGCCGTGCGCGAGGCTCGAGATGTTGGCGTTGACGTCTTTGCTCATCATGTACTGCACGAACTTCCATGCCTCAGCCTTGTGCGCCGAGTTGTTCGAGACGCCGATGCCCCACGAGGCGAACGGGATGCCGCGCTTGCCGGTGTAACCGTCTTCTGCGGGAATCGCCGAGATGCTGAACTTCAGGTCGGGGTTGGCCTTGCGAATGGTGGTGATGTGGGCGAGGGAGTCGACCATCATCCCGACCTGTCCGTTGGTGAACTGGGTCACCTTGTCGGGCTCCTGCAGGGTGAACGTGCCGTCGGCCACGACCTTCGCGTCGTAGAGCGACTTCACGTAGTCGACCGCGCTCTTCACGCCGTCGTTGGTGAGGTCGGGCTTGCCGTCTTTCAGCATGCTGCCGCCGGATGCCCAGAGCCACGACATCACGTCGTTCTGAACGCCGTTCGGGTTGGTGGTTCCGAGCGGGAGGATCCAGCCCTTCGCGGAGGTCTTCGCGGTGACCGCCTCGGCGTCGGTCAGGAACTCGCTCCGGGTCGCCGGGGGAGTGGTGACGCCGGCCTGCGCCAGCAGCGTGTCGTTCGTGAAGAGCGGGTAGACGAAGTTCACGACAGGGATCGCGTAGGTCGACCCGTCGATCTGCACCTGGCTGGAGAGCTGGCTCGCATCGTAGTTCGACGACTTCATCTCGTCGCTGAGGTTGTCGAGCGCGCCCTGCTTGACAAGGTTGTTCACCCAGGCCCCGTCGAGGCCGACCACGTCGGACAGGGTGCCGGAGACGCCTGCAGTGGTGGTCTGGTCCTGCAGGGAGGAGTACGGCTGTGTGAGGAGCTTGACCGTGATGTTCGGGTTCGCGGTCTGGAAGTCGTCCACGATCTTCTGCAGGTCGCCGTCGGGGAGTTCGGATCCCCACCACTGCGAGAACTCGATCGTCACCTTGCCGTCGGCGCTGGTGGAACTGCCACTGCTGCTGCAGCCGGCGGTGAGGAGGACAGCCGTCGTCGCGAGGGCCAGCCCTGCGAGCTTGACCCGACGGCCTCGAGCAACGTTGCTCATGTTCATCCAATCTTCAGTGATTGCTTAGTGTTACGGGAAAGTGCTGTTTTATGCGCTTATCAGCGTGATCCGATGGTAATGCGCGCCGCATCTCGCGTCAACATGAATTTTGCGGCACAAGTATGCATACATTTCGGGTATGGGGCGCACAAATACGCGAAAGCCTGCGACCATCTGCTAGACATGCTCTGTGGGCGACAGGCAGAGCACCGAGAATTCCCTGCAACCCGTGCGCCTGCCGGCCGGGCGGAAGGCCGAGATCGCCGCCTTCGTCGCCGAGGTCGACCAGGTCACCGTCGCCATGCTGTCCGCCCGTTTCGGGGTCTCCTCCGACACCATCCGCCGCGACCTCGACCAGCTCGACGCCGACGGAATCGTCGTGCGCACCCACGGCGGAGCGGTCAGCCGCTCGGCCATGGTCGTCACCGAGAAGAAGCTCGACGTGCGCATGCAACTGCACACCACGGCCAAGGAGAAGATCGGCGAACTAGCCGCAACCCTCGTCGACGACGCCTCCGTCATCATGATCAACGCCGGCACGACCTGCCTCGCCCTCGCCCGGCACCTCCGCAACCACCGCGAGCTGACCATCGCGACCAACAACCTGCGCATCCCCGCCGAGGTCTCACCGAAGGCCGTGAACGACCTCTACCTCTTCGGCGGCGCCGTGCGCTTCGCCGGCCAGTCGACCGTCGGCCCCGTGAGCTTCCGCGTCACCGGCCGCTCCACCGACCTCGAACTGCGCTGCGACCTCGCCCTCATCTCCGTCGGCGCCGTGTCGGCAGACGGCGGCTACTCCACCAGCAACGTCAGCGAAGCCGTCATGATGGGCGAGATGATCGCCCGCGCGACCCGCGTCGCCATCCTCGCCGACTCCTCCAAATTCGGCGCCCCCCTCTTCGCCCAGGTCGCCGCCCTCGGCGCCGCCGACTACCTCGTCACCGACCAGGAGCCGCCCCCCGAGCTCGCCGATGCCCTGCAGCGCCACGGCGTGAAGGTGCTGCTGCCGCCTGCGGCGCCCGCGGTCTGACGCTGCCGTGCAGACGCGGAATGTTTCGTGAGCCTTTGACCGGATGGCTGGATGATCAGCTACAGCTGCCAAATTTGTCCGCTCAGCCGCCGCAAGCCGATATTGGATATTATGTCAAGAGGCTGATTTTAAGATTCGCAGAAGGCGCGAAGACTGCAAGACGCAAAAGCTAGGGCTCGAGGACCGGCCGGGCTTATGCACCACCACCGGTCTCGGCACATCTCTGTGTGGCGGGGTGCGCATTACAGCTATGGCGCGGTGCAACTCATCGCTTGACGGGCACCCGGCGAACCTCCACGAGTTTGTCACCCTCAGCCAGGCCGTCGACAGCTTCCTGCGGTACTGCCGCCTTAGTCTCCAGAGCCAGCGTAATCGCCGCGGGCAACTGTTGAACGGAAAGCCGGTCAAACGTGCTGGTTAGCTCTCGCTGGAAGTCGTACTTCACGTGCGTGTTCAACAAGATCTGTTTTTGCTCGTCGATGAAAGCCTCGGCTGCTATGACAGCGAGCCGTCGTTGACTCGCTTCCTCCGGGCTCATGCTCGCCCGGTATTGATCGAATGCTTCGTCTATGACTCGCGAGAATTCTTCGGGCGCCTTCTTGCTTAGGTCGGCAAGGTAGCTCGTAGCGGCCTGGGCTTCGCTCGGCACGGGTAGTTCCGCTGACCTAGCTAACTTTCGCAACTGCCTGCGCTGTAGCGCCGGGCGTACCGTCTCAACCCACCATCTGCGAACACGCGGCATCGCCTTCTCATGAATGAAGACCGCGAGCTTGGTCAGTGCCACTAGCAACGCCAGCACGTCCGCGATCATCTGTTCGCGTTCTTCTGCCGTCATGGGTTCTTGTTCAGGCTGGGACAAATACTCGTAAACGTATTCATCGTGGTCCCCTGCCCTGGCGTCCTGGAAGAGTTCGGGCGGCCCGAGGAGCTTGCCCGTCTCGATGTCAAACAGGAGCGCTCGCTTGTTTCCGGCGGTGTCCTTAGACTCCGCCAGATACGCGCCCTTTGGCACTCGGACTCGGTAGGTTTCGCCGTCGTCAGTCATCGTCTTCTCCGTGTGTCGACGCTCTGTGCCGTTTGACCCTGCCGGTCTTCACAATGCTGCCCCCGCCGCCGCATTCAACTCTATAGAAGTGCGCCGACATGGCCCGAGCTGTGAATCGCTTACGCTGCCCGTCGTCGCATCGAAGTGGAGCCGGTGAGGACGTTCTGCGGGGCGCTAGCCTCATACTGCTTAGATTTCGCTACGCCCGGCGAGCACCATCGGCTACATCCCCGCGAATGAGCAGGCCGGCCCGGAGCTGTACGCTCGCAACGACCTCGACCGCGGCCACCAGGTCCGCCGTCGCGACCCCGTCTGGGGAGACCTTGCCACCGCGACCGCCGCGAACCACGCCACGTTCGTGTACACCAACGCTGCACCCCAAGCCGGGGAGTTCAACCAATCCGCTGAACTCTGGGCAGGCTTAGAAAACTACGTCCTCAACTAGCAACTGGGGGTGTCTGCGCGAACTTGAAGCCATCGTCACGGCCTTGATTCGGCAGTGGAATCAGGATCATCCATTGCTTTTCAACTGAGGCTGGAGTTGCAAAGTGGAAAGCCTGAGAGTCAAGATCACTCCGTACCCGGCGAGGCGAGCGACCACGCCGCCCTCAAGCCGAGGAACCGGTACCTCATGCCATGCTGTGCTTATGGAGAATCTCGACGTCGTCGTGGAGCAAGCGCATCTCGTCACACTCGCCAAAACACCCAGAGTTGCGCTGGCCGAGCTGGTCTGGAACGCGATCGATGCGGACGCCACGAACATCGCACTTGACGTGGAGTTCGGTGCATTGGGTGGCCCTGAAAAGATCACCGTGATCGATAACGGTACGGGTATTGCACCCGACGATCGCAAACAGACCTTTGGAGCCCTGGGACATTCTTGGAAGCGTCTCACCCAGCAGAGTCTCGGTGGCCGCGCCCTACACGGGAAGCGCGGCGAAGGTCGGTGGGCCGCACTGGGAATCGGCGATTCGGTCCGCTGGACGAGTGTCGCCGAAAGCACGGCAGACGGTCGAGTACGGTTCACCATTTCTGCGAACAAGGCAGAACTAAAGCGATTTGCCGTCTCAGACCTATCGCCCGCCCTCGACGCCGAAACTGGCGTCACCGTCGAGATTGCCGCGCTGTCCCAGCGCGGCGCTGCGTATGCCGAATCAGACGCAGTGGTCGAAGATCTCTTGACGACCTTCGCTCTGCACATCGAGCAGTACGGACTTGACCTGTCCTGGCGCAGGCAACATCTCGATGTCGAAGCGCTCAAGAAAGACCAGGTCGACATCCCGGTCCTCGTTGAAGGTGTTGACGGCTCAATCACTCTCACAGTGATCGAGTGGAAGTCTGCCGTGCAGCGGCATCTGTACCTCTGCGATGCTGCAGGAAACTCACTGCACGACATGAAGCCAGGTATCCAGGCTCCGGGCTATCACTTCACCGGATATGTGAAATGGGCGGGTTTCGCCGCCGATGCCGACCTGCTGACTCTCGAAGACGGTGCACCTGAGCCTATTAAGTCAGTCCTCGACGCGACTCGTGAGGCGTTGAAAACGCATTTCGCATCGAAAGAAGAAGAGCGCTCCGCCAAGCTCATCAAGCAGTGGCGCGACGAGGATTCGTATCCTTTCCGGAAGCCTCCAAAGAACAAGATTGAAGAGGCCGCACGCGGCATCTTCGACATCGTCGCAGTCGCGGCAGCTCCCGTGGTTGAGAAATCTGACTTCGCGTCACGCAAGTTCTCGCTGGAACTGCTGAAGAACGCAGTCGAGACGAGCCCGTCCAGCATTCGACACATTCTTGAGGAGGTTCTTAACCTCCCTCCGGAGCAAGCTAACGAGCTCAGTGATCTCATCAAAAAGACTTCCCTCGGAGCATTACTGCGCGCGGGCAACCAGGTCCTGGGTCGCCTCGAATTTCTGACCGGCCTCGAACAGATCATTAACGATCGCCAGCTGAAGAAATTAGTGACCGAGCGCCGCCAGCTCCACCGCATCCTCGCCGAAGAAACATGGGTGTTCCGCGAGGAGTACGCGCTTACTGTCGACGACAACACACTTCGCACTGCCCTCAGGTCACATACCGGGTTGTTAGGGCGGGATGATCTCACTCCTGGCGATTTGGACGAGCCTGTGGTCGACTCGGATGGACGAGTGATCGTTGTCGACATGATGCTCAGCCGTGTCATCGAACAGTCACGAAACCACCGCGAGCACATTGTGATCGAACTCAAGCGTCCGTCCGTGTCGATCGGGAAGCATCAACTTGATCAGATTGAGAACTATGCCCAGACCGTAGCCAGCGACAATCGCTTTGCTGCGGTCCAGACGACCTGGGAATTCTGGATAGTGGGCGACGAGATCGATCCGCGCATCAAGCACAAGTTTGGGCAGGGCAATCTGCCAGAGGACGTGTATCAGGATTACTCCGAAGACGGTAGGCGCGTCACTATCCGGGCGGTCACTTGGGCTCGCATCATTCAGGACGCACGTCATCGGATGAAGTTCGTGAAGGATGCACTCGGCTACGACCCAGACTCGGAAGCCAGCATCAACTATCTACGTGAACGCCACGGAAAGGTTCTGCCGTCTGTCTTTATGCCCAAAGCCTCGGCAAATGACGAGAACGAAGGCGCTTTTTCTGTCTGAGGCCGCGCACGATCCAGTCGTTATCCTCTAGGACAGCCCGGACAAGATCTCGGGGTTAAGTTCGTTCAAGGCGGTCAGCAGAGTGCCTTGAAAACCTAAAGGTTTTTGAGGCGTCTCAGGTCGGCGCCTCCGTGATGTCTACGTCTTGCCGTTCTGGTGTTGTACGACGATTCGGCGGCTCGCCGAGCAGAGCGCTATGGGTTTGTGAGACACCGGCGTCCTTCCCTTCAACGGAGTGTTCTTCAGCGGTCTCCGCGCGGTAATCGTGAAATTTTTGTCAAAAAGCTGCTGTAGTACGTGTTTCGTTCTGGTCTTCTTGCCAGCCCGCAACCTGTCCGCGACCAACCGTTAAGGTTGTTCGAACTAGATCGCGAGCCGGTAACCGCGCTTGATTACTGTTTCGACGAGCGCGGGCTGTGTGAGATTCTGCCTCAGCCTGCTCAGCGCGACTTCCAACGCATGGTCGTCGAGCATCGTGGGAGTGGAGGCCGCCAGGCTCACGCGGGGAACAACGTCGCCGCCGGCCGCAGCCAGAGTTCGGAGCAGCGCGAGCGAGGTCGGCGGCAGCACCGACCTCGTGCCGTCGAGCAGCACCACCGCGCCGCGGAGCTCGAGAAGTCCGTGCCGGGTCTGGAGCTGCGTGACGCGGTGCTGTTCGAGGTGGTCGCAGACGAGTTTGATCAGCGCGCCGAGGCGGAACCGCTGAGGCTGGATGACCGGGATCCCGAGCGCGATGAGGGGTTCCGCGGTGACCGGTCCCACGGCTGCCGCCAGGACGGCCGACCGGAACCCCCCGGCCACCTCGTTCAGTCTGCCGAGCGCTTCGGCGGTGCTGATGAGTGCGTGCACAGCCGGCGCGCTCGTGAACGTGACCGCGTCGAGTTGCTGTCCCGCGATGGCCTCGATGAGACGCTCGACCCGCGGATCGGTGGTGTCGGGGCTCAGCCAGCGGTAGGGCGCGACGGTGAGCACCCGGTGCCCTGCGGCGCGCAGCCGGTCGAGTTGGTGTTCGTCGGTGTAGCCGTGCAGCTGGATGGCGACGGTCTGCGGGCTCGAGAAGTCGTTCAGAGTCTTCGTCACGAGACTCGCGGTGGTCTCCTGGTCGCTCATGCCCGTGTCATTGAGTCCAGCCGCGCGGATGCCGCCCCGAGCCTTCGGCCCGCGCACCAGGATGGTCGTGTCCTTCAGGGCGTCGAGCAGCTCGTCGCCGAGGCCATCGGCGTCGGCGACTTCGAACCATCGGCGGATGCCATACGACGTCGTCGCCAGCAGAACGTCGGGCCGGGCGGCGATCATGGCGCGAGTGTCGGCCAGGATGGGTTCGTCATCGACCCGGTCGGCCATCTTCAGGGTGGGCGCGTGGAGCACGGTCGCCCCCCGGCGCTTCAGCGCGTCGATGAGGTCTTCTGATCGGCGATCGCTCGTCACCCCGATGCGGAAGCCGTCGAGCTGGTCGAAGCGGAACCCGACGGGGGCGGCATCCGTGGCCGGAGCACCGGCGGGAGCCGCCCCTGCCTCGGCGCGACCACTGTCCTCGGCCACGCGGATCACTCCGCCGGGACGAGCAGCGCCGCCGTGTTCAGAACAGCAGCCGCATCGGCATGCTCCAGTCGGGCATATGCAACCACTTCACCGATCACCAGAACGGCCGGAGAGGTGACGCTCGCCGCAGCTGCGTCGTAGACGACCCGGTCGAGGATGGAGAAAATCGAGCGCTGGTCTGCGGTGTACCCGCGTTCGATGATCGCGATCGGTGTCGCCGCGCGAAGTCCGTGCCGGATCAGTCCCTGGGTGATCTGGGGCAGGTTGGAGACCCCCATCAGAACCACGATCGTGCTGGCGAGCCCGGCCAGGCCGGCCAGCTCAGTCTCGCTGAGCGGCGCGTGGCCCGACACGACGGTGAACATGCGGCTGACGTCGCGGTGCGTCACGGCGATGCCGGCGGCTGCCGGAACGGCCACAGCGCTCGAGACGCCCGGCACCACTGTCACCTCGATTCCCGCCGCACGGCAGGCCATCACCTCTTCGCCACCGCGGCCGAAGACGAACGGGTCGCCGCCTTTGAGACGCACGACGCACGATCCCTGCAGTGCGTGCTCGACCAGCAACCGTTCGATGTCGGCCTGGGGAATCGGATGGTGCCCGGGAGTCTTGCCGACGTCGATGAGCAGAGCGTGCGGAGCGAACTCGCTCAGCCGAGCGTGCGGTGCGAGCCTGTCGTAGAGCACGACATCGGCCGATCCCAGAGCCTTCACGGCACCGAGCGTGAGCAGGTCTTCAGAACCCGGCCCACCGCCGACGAGGATGACGCGGCCGCGGCTCATGCGCCCTCGCGAACGGGGATCCGTGTCCCGGCCAGCAGGACGCCCTTGCCCTCGGCCCGCTCGGCATCGGTCGGCGGCCGGGACTGGCCCCGTTCGGCGACCCGGAGGTGGCTCGGGTCGGCCTCGTGCGGGGCGTTGACGAACGTGCGGAACCGGCGGAGCCGTTCCGGGTCCTTCAGGGTGGCAGCCCATTCGTCCTCGTAGTTGTCGATGTGCCTGGCCATCGCCGACTCGAGCTCGTCGGCCAGGCCGAGTGAATCGTTGACGACCACGTCGTACACGTGGGCGAGGCCGCCCTCGATCTCCTCCATCCACCGGGCCGTGCGCTGCAGCCGGTCCCCGGTGCGGATGTAGTACATCATGAAGCGGTCGATGTAGCGCACCAGCGTCTCGTCGTCGATGTCTCCGACGAGCAGTTGACCGTGGGTCGGCTGGTAGCCGCCGTTGCCCCCGACATACATGTTCCAGCCCTGGTCGGTGGCGATGATACCGACATCCTTGCCCCGGGCCTCGGCGCATTCACGCGCGCACCCCGAGACGCCGAACTTGAACTTGTGGGGGGCACGAAGGCCCCGGTACCGCAGTTCGAGGCGCACGGCCATGGCGACAGCATCCTGAACGCCGAACCGGCACCAGGTCGAGCCGACGCAGCTCTTCACGTTCCGGAGCGCCTTGCCGTAGGCCTGGCCCGACTCGAACCCGGCGTCGACGAGGCGGCGCCAGATGTCGGGCAGTTGGTCGAGGCGGGCCCCGAACATGTCGATCCGCTGGCCGCCGGTGATCTTCGTGTAGAGCCCGAAATCGATGGCGACCTGGGCGATGACAGCGAGCTTCTGCGGTGTCACCTCACCCCCGGGCATCCGCGGCACGACGGAGTAGGAGCCGTCACGCTGCAGGTTCGCGAGGGCACGGTCGTTGGTGTCCTGAAGGCCCGCGCGCCCATCGCCGAGAATGTAGCCCTGGTGCTGGCTGGCGATGATGGATGCGATGACCGGCTTGCAGATGTCGCACCCGCGCCCGGTTCCATACGTCGAGATGATCTCCTCGAATGAGGTCAGGCCGGTCACCCGCACAGTCTCGAAGAGTTCCTGCCGCGAGAGGGGGAAGTGCTCGCAGAGAGCCTTCGACACCGTGCGGCCCGACTTCACCAGCTCCGTTTCGAGGATCTTCTTCACGAGGGGCACGCAGGATCCGCACTGCGTGCCGGCTCGGCTGCACGTCTTCAAGGCGCCGAGCTCGGTGCACGGCTCTCCGTCGGGGGTGCCGATGCCGGCGACCGCCTCGCGGATGGTGTGCGCCGCCACGTTGTTGCACGAGCAGACGAGCGCCGCGTCGGGCAGTTCCGTACTGACTGGCCCGTCGCCACCCGCCGCGCTCAGATACGCGCCGGGTTCGTCGGCGAGCACGGCGCCGAGCAGCGGCCGCAGCAGGGAGTACGGGCTGGCATCGCCCACGAAGACACCGCCGAGCAGCGTCTTGGCGTCGTCGGTCACCACGAGCTTCTGGTAGACCCCGCGCACGGGATCGGCATAGACCACTTCGAGTGCACCCACCGTCGCACCGAGCGCATCGCCGAAGCTCGCGACGTCGACACCGGCGAGCTTCAATTTGGTCGCGTCGTCGACCGTGGTGAACTCGGCCCCACCGCCGAGGATGCGGTCGGCCGCCACCTCGGCCATCGCATTGGCCGGAGCGACGAGCCCGGTGCAACGACCCTCGAAAGAGGCGACCTCACCGATCGCGAAGACGTCTGGGGCCGATGATCGGCAGTCGGTTCCGATGACGACGCCGCCCCGCGGCCCGAGTTCGAGCCCTGCCTCGGCAGCCAGCTCGTCCCGGGGCCTGATCCCGATGGCGAAGACGACGAGGTCGGCCTCGAGGCGCTGCCCGTTGTTCAGCCGCACGCCCACCACGGTGCTACCGTCGGCGGCGAGTTGGATGTCGCGGGGCCGGGTTCCGAGGTGGAGCGCGATGCCTTTGCTGTCGATGACCCGCCCCAACGCCTGGCCGGCGCCCTGGTCGAGTTGTGCAGACATCAGCCACGGCCCGGAGTGCACGAGAGCGGATTTCGCTCCGAGGGCCACCAGCCCGCCGGCCGCCTCAAGTCCGAGCAGTCCGCCGCCTGCGACCACAGCGCGCGGCGGACGACCCAGCGCGTCTGCCAGCCGGGCGACTTCGGCGCGCAGCCAGTCGACGTCGTCGATGGTGCGGTAGACGCGGATCTGTTCGGCACCGGGGATGTCGGGCACCGGCGCCGACGATCCGGTAGCCAGCACGAGCTGGTCGAACGGCAGACGCTGGCCGTCGCTCGTCTCGACGATGTGCCCGATCGGATCGATCGAGGTTGCAGAGATCCCTGACAGCACACGCACATGATCGGGATGCCATTCCGTCTGCGCCTGGAGTGACAGGTCGATCTCCGCATGCAGCCGTTGGCTGAGCGCCACCCGGTCATAGGGCGCGTGCGTCTCCTCGGAGATCACCGTGATCCGCACAGCCAGCTCGGGGTCGCGTGCACGAAGGGCGTCCGCGGCACGGTGGCCGGCAGGGCCTCCACCGATGATGATGATCTCGCGGGTCGTCGACATGTATTCGAGGCTACGTTCGCGGCATGACGCCGTCGTTTCTCTCATGTGACGGTCGCGTGACAGACACCCCTCACTCCGAACCGGTCACTGTGAGGCCCGTTTCACGCGCGCGTAACAGGGCAGCGCGCCAGCCGTAACACAGCCGTCGTAGCGTCGGATCATGACCTGGACCACCGCCTGCGCCACCGCCGAACTCGAGCCGCTCTGGGGCGAGACCGTTCTGCTCGACGGCCACCAGATCGCGCTCATCAAGATCTCCGACGATGAGCTCTACGCCGTCGGCAACCAGGACCCCCACACCGGCGCCTTCGTGATGGCCAGGGGCATCGTCGGCTCCCGCGGCGACGTCCCCACGATCGCCTCGCCGCTGCACAAAGAGGTCTACGACCTCCGAACCGGTGCCGGGCTGTCTCATCCGGACTTGCGGATCGAGAGCTATCCGAGCCGGGTGGTCGACGGCATGGTCGAGGTGCACCTCCCGTGAGCGCGCCCCTGGCAATCGATCCGCCGGCGCTCCTCGCGATCTCCCACGGCACATCGTCGACGATCGGCCAGCGCGCCGTGGCTGCACTCGTCGATGCGGTGGCGATCGGATGCCCGGTCACCGCCCTGCCCGGGCATGTCGACGTGCAGCAGCCCGACGTTCCCACTGTGCTCTCCTCTCTGCCCCGAGGCCGGGCCGCCGTGATCGTGCCCCTGTTGCTGAGTGCAGGGTTCCATGTTCACGTCGACCTGGTGAACGATGCGTCCGTCGACGACCGCATCGTGACCGTCGCCCGTGCTCTGGGGCCCGACGACCGTCTCGTTCGTGTGCTCGCCCGACGCCTCGGTCAGGCGGGCCTCCTCCCTGACGACGCCGTCGTGCTCGGCTGCGCCGGGTCGAGCGATTCGCGCGCCGTCGACGACTGCTTCGAGATGGCCCGCCGCCTCGGAGTGGTGCTGCATCGGCCGGTGACGGTCGGATTCATCAGCGCCTCCGCACCCGCACTGCCCTCCGCCATCGCCGAAGCGCGACGGCTGAACCCGGGCCGCAGGGTGGTCGTCAGCACCTATCTGCTCGCCCCGGGGTACTTCAACGACCTCGCCCACGCGATGGATGCCGATCTGGCCACCGACCCGCTGCTGGTGCAGGATGCCGCGGCGCCACCCGAGATCGTCTCGATCGTGCTCGATCGCTACGCCGAGTCCGCCGCCGAAACCGCTGCCAGGCAGAGACCTCACACGCGCCTCGTGGCCTCGTGAGCAGAACGTTACCGGGCGGCAATCGCCACGAAACCGCCGCCGGTGGTTGCCGATGGTCGACTGTGACCACGACCCACCCACGCTCCGCCCCATCCTCTCCTCACACTCACCCGCTCTCGAAAGGAACCCGATGCCGAATCTCTTCACCCCCTACACGCTGAAAGGCGTCACGCTGCGGAACCGCATCGCGATGTCGCCGATGACCATGTACCGCTCCACCGATGGGAAGCTCGACGACTTCCACCTGATGTACCTCGGGGCCCGCGCGGCCGGCGGCTTCGGTCTCGTGTTCCCCGAACAGATCGCCATCACCCCTGACGGGCGCACCACCACCCACTGCGCCGGTCTCTACAACGACGATCAGATCGAGGGCCACAAGCGCACCGTCGACATGATCAAATCGATGGGCGGCGTAGCCGCCATCCAACTCGGCCACACCGGCCGCAAAGGCAGCCTCGTCACCCCCTGGGAAGGCGGGCACATGCTTCCCCCGGAGCACGAAGCCGGCTGGGAGACCCGCGCGCCCTCCGCGATCGCCTACGGCGGGGACATGCCCTACGTGCCCCGCGCACTCACCGTCGAGGAGATCGCGCAGCTGATGCAGGACTATGCAGACACGGCAGCGCGGGCGGTCGAAGCCGGCTACGAGTGGATCGAGATGCACTTCGCCCACGGCTACCTCGGCAGCGAGTTCTTCTCCCCCCTCGCCAACCAGCGCACCGACCAGTACGGCGGCAGCCTCGAGAACCGCACCCGCTTCCACCTCGAAGCGCTCGACGCCGTGCGCGCGGTGCTGCCCGACCGCATCCCCCTCACCATGCGCCTCGGCATCGACGACCTGCACCCTGACGGCGTCACCGTGGACGAGTCCGTGACCGCGATCGGCTGGATGAAAGACCACGGCCTCGACCTGGCCGACCTGAGTATCGGATTCAACACCGACAACATGAGCGGCGACATCCCGATCGGCGTGCTCGGCGGCATGGTCAAGAACGCCACGCGCGTCAAAGAGGAGGTGGGCATTCCAGTCGCCACCAGCTGGAACCTCGGGCAGCCCGAGATCGCCAACCGCGTCATCGAAGAGAACCTGCTAGACCTCGTCTACCTCGGCCGCCCGGCCCTGGCGAACGCGCACTGGCCGGTCTACGCGGCCCGCGTGCTGGGCTACGCCGACCCCTTCAGCCTGGTGCCCGAGGACTGGGCCTGGTGGCTCCGCAACCTCCGCGGTGCCGATGAAGCCATCGGCTGGCCCGCCGCCACCAACGGCGCCTCCCTCACCCAGGTCGCCGGAGTCGCCGCATCGGCCCCGGTCATCGAAGAGTCGCCGGCCCCCGTGAGCATCGACTTCGCCGAGGAGCGCGAAGAAGAGCTCGAGGTCGCCTGACCTCCAGGCTGATAAACAATGAAGGCTCGAGCCCCCGGGAGGGCTCGAGCCTTCATTGTCTTACCGCAGACGGGTCCCAGTTGAGGAGCTATTGAAGCTTGCGTGTCGATCCTCGGGTCGACTAAGACTCGTAACCAGTGCCCCAGAAAGGTAAGGTTTTCGAGACACAGGACGTGACTGTGGGATGCCGTGCTGAAACGTGTTGTTTTGCAGGAGCCGTGTGTCTAGAAAACTCGTCTTGCTGCACTCGGTGTCTTGTCCCTGATTGGGAGGGTTATTGAGACGCAGGTCGGCGTTTCATTGAACGCCGGGCAGCACCGCGATGGATATGGGCTGGGTGTAGGAGACGACCGTCATGGCGTTGGGGGGACCCGTCGCGCCGGTGCGGGGGCGTCAGGGCAGCAGGATCACCTTTCCGTTCAGGGTGCGGGACTCGGCGAGGGCGAGGGCGGCGGCGGCTTCGGTGAGGGGGAAGCGGGCGGCGATGTTGGCGGCGATGGTGCCGGTGCGGAGGAGCTCGAAGACGTGACTGAGGTCCTCTTCGAGATGACGACGGAAGCGGGCGGGGCGGAACCGGTGGCCCGCCCACAGGTCGTAGAAGGTGGCCTTCTTGCCGTTGGGCAGGGCGCTCCAGAGCATGGCCTTGCCGATGGCTTTCATGAACGGGAGGAGGAGGGGGCCGTCTCCGGCGGCGTCCTTCAGGATGGCGTAGGTCACCAGGGTTCCGCCGCGGCGGAGGAGCGAGAACGAGAGGGCGGTGTTGTCGCCGCCGATGTTGTCGAAGACTGCGGCGACGCCGGCGGGGGAGTGCTGGCGCACGAGAGTGGCCAGGTTCGGGTCGGCGTAGTCGACGGGGATGACGCCGGCGCGAAGGAGCGCATCGTGGTGGCGGGGGGAGGCGGCGTCGATGACGGTGACGCCGTGGTGCTTTGCGAGTTGGAGGAGGATGCCGCCCACCCCTCCGTTTGCGCCGAAGACGAGGATGGTCTGGCCGGGCTCGACCTTCGCAGTGCGGTGAAGCATCTGCCAGGCGGTGACGCCGTTGACGACGACGGTTTCGGCGTCCTCTGGGGTGATTCCGTCGGGCACGAGGATGCTGTCGCGGGCCTCGACGACGACGTGGGTCGCCCATCCGCCGGTCTTGGTCATGGTCGCCATCCGCTTGCCGATCAGTTGCTGGTCACCGCCGGGACCGACGGCGAGAACGCGGCCGACGAGGTCGTAACCGGGGGTGAAGGGGAAGGCGGGCTGGCCGAAGTAGCGGCCACGACGCATGGACTGCTCGGCAAAGGAGATTCCGGTGGCCTCCATCTGCACGAGGAGTTGGCCAGCGGCGGCCGTCGGGGTCTGGCCGGTGGCGAGCTGAAGGCCCGACGGGTCGACCAGGCCGGGCAGCACCACCCGGGTGGTCGTGGTGGGAAGGAGTGTGTCTGAGGGGATCATGGTCATCTTCCGGATCGTCACCACATCGTGGCGAGCTGTCACGAAGTTAGTGGTCTTCACATTAGTGAAGGCCTGTTACTCTGTCAATAACACTTCGGAAGGGTGGCGGCATGAGTTCGACGGCCAGGCCCACAAGGCGCGATGAGCGGCGAGCCCAGACGGTGCAGGAGATCAAGCAGCTCGCCATGGAACAGATCAGGGTGGGCGGCCCCGACGCCGTGTCCCTGAGCGGGATCGTGCGCGAGATGTCGATGTCGCCCGCAGCGGTGTACCGGTACTTCGCGAACCGGGATGCCCTCCTGGCCGACCTCGTCGTCGATGCCTACGACGAGCTGGCCGACTACCTCACGGATCTGGGAGGCGCGCAGGGGTCGCCGGAAGGGCGGTTGGGTGCCGTACTCCGCGGCAGCCGAACGTGGGCCCTCGAGCATCCGAATGCCTATCGGTTGATCTTCCAGACCAGCATCGGCTCCGGCAAGGATTTCGCTGCGGACCGCACCATCCCCGCGGCATCCCGGAGCATGACGGTGATCATCGGCGCCCTGGCGGGAGTGGCCGGGCACGCGACATCCAAGCCCGCGACATCCGGGCCCGCAGGCAGCGGCACGCCCGTGAGCGCAGAGGTGACCGAGACCTTCCGCGTCTGGGCGGAGCGCTCGGGTCTGACCGAATTCCCCGCCGACGTTCTGATGCTCGGGTTCCTCACCTGGACGAGGGTGCACGGAATCATCAGCCTCGAACTCGGCGGCCACCTCGCGGCCACCGGCATCGGCGCCGAGGTCATCTTCGAGACCGAGGTGGCGAACATCCGCTCGCAGGCGGAGCGCCTGCCCCGGTGACGCGTGAGCCTGTTCGGTGCGTGGAGGACGGCGGAGACTGGCAGACTCACATGCTGTGACGTCGCCCCGAACATCCAGGAACCTCGCGCTGCTGGTCGCGGGCACGTTCTTCATGGAGAACCTCGACGGCACGATCGTCACGACGGCGGCGCCCGCCATCGGCAGCTCGCTCGGCGTGAGCCCTTCGGCGGTGGGCGTGACGATCACCGCGTACCTGCTCACGCTGGCGGTGCTGGTGCCGATCAGCGGCTGGATCACGCGGCGGTTCGGCGCCCGCCGGGTGTTCGTGCTCGCGATCGTGGTGTTCACGGTCGGCTCGATCCTCTGCGCGCTGAGCGCCGACCTGCTGCAGCTGACCGCTTTCCGGGTGCTGCAGGCGGCGGGCGGCGCGATGATGGTGCCGGTCGGCCGGCTCGTGGTTCTGGGGGCGACAGAGCGGAAGGATGTGCTGCGGGCCATCGCGCTGCTCACCTGGCCGGCGCTCGCGGCCCCCGTGATCGCGCCGCTGGCCGGGGGCATCATCGTCACGGTCGCGTCGTGGCACTGGATCTTCCTCATCAACGTGCCCCTCGGGGCTGTCGCGATCGTCGCCGCGCTCCGGCTGATGCCGCGCACGGCCCGCGAGGGCTCCGAGCGGCTCGACTGGCTGGGGTTCGTGTTGATCGGGCTGGGCCTCGGCCTGCTCGTGGGGGCCGGTTCGGCGCTCGCTGACGGTGCGGCCGTGGCCGACGGCACGGCGGGTGGGATGTTCGTGCCGATCGCCGCGGCGGCAGGGGCTGCGCTGACCATCCTGGCCGTGCTGCATCTGCTCCGCGCCCGGCATCCGCTGCTCGACCTCCGCGCGCTCGGGATACCGAGCCTCCGGGTGTCGAACGCGGGCGGATCCGTCTTCCGGCTGACGATCAGCGCCATGCCCTTCCTGCTGCCGCTGCTCTTCCAGGAGAGCTTCGGCCTGACGCCGGTGCTGTCGGGAACGCTCGTGCTGTTCCTGTTCGTCGGCAACCTCGCGATCAAACCGGCGACGACGGGGCTGATCCGGCGGTTCGGGTTCCGGGCGGTGATCGTGGCGGCGACCGGGGGAGCGGCGCTCAGCATGTTCCTCACGGCCACGCTCGGCGGCGACACCCCGCTCGGGCTGATCATCGTGCTGATGGTGTTCAGCGGGGTGGTGCGCTCGGTCGGTTTCACGGCCTACAACTCGATCGCCTTCGCCGATGTGCCGGCCGGGGCGATGACCGAGGTGAACACGCTGACGTCGACGCTGCAGCAGCTGGCCGCGGGGCTCGGGGTGGCCGTGGGCGCGCTGGCGCTGAGGTTCGGCGAGGTGGTGCAGGCGGCGGGGGCGTCTGCCGCCGCTCCGGATGCCGCACCGGCGTTCGGCGCGTACCCGTTCGCTTTCGTGCTGCTGGGCATCCTGACTCTCGTGGCCACCGTCGAGGCGCTGCGTGCGCCCGCCACGATCGGCGCGGGGATCCGCCCGCCCCGCTCCTAGCTGCATTCGGCCCTGGGCCATCGATTCCGCGACCGAGCAGAGGTCACGATCGGGTAACGACGTAAGTATGTCTTGACATTCTAACGAAGGCGAACATACGATCAGCACACCCTGGTGTTAGCAAAGCAGCTATCCGTTCGGTCGCAATGCAGCTACCCCGATGACTCAAAGGAAAGGAGCCCAGGGAAATAATGACGTTCTCCAAGCTCTCCAAGCCCCAAGGCCTCACCCGCAAGCGCCTGCGCAACGTGCTGTTGGTTGCACCAGCAGTCGTCGCCATGGCAGCCCTCGCCGGCTGCTCCCCCCAGAACGGCGGCACTGCCGCCTCGACGGGTTCCGCCGACGACTCCAATGTGAACCTCGTCGTCATCGGCGGTGCGTCGGATGACGTGTTCTTCTCGACGGTCAAGCGCGGCATCGACGACGCGGCCAAGGTGCCCGAGGCATCCGGTGCGAAGGTCACCTACCTCGCGCTGAAGAACTACGACAACCTCGGCCCGGATGTGGCCCAGCTCATCACCAACGCGCTCGGCATGAAGCCCAGCGCCATCGCCGTACCCGACTGGGTGCCGACCGCTGAGGACCCGGCGATCCAGTCGGTCATCGCCGCGGGCATCCCCGTCGTCATCTACAACGCCGGAACGTGGGACCAGGCCGACAAGCTCGGCGCGATGACCTACATCGGCACCGACGAGTACCTCGCGGGCAAGGCTGCCGGCGAAGCGCTCGGCAAGGCCGGATCTAAGAGTGCTGTCTGCGTCAACACGGTTCCCGGCTCGACGAACCTCGAAGACCGCTGCTCCGGTGTCAAAGACGGCATGACGGAGTCCGGCGGAACATCCGAGCAGCTCGCCCTCCCCGCGACGAGCTTCGGCAACGCCACGGCCGTGACCCAGGCCATCAAGTCGAACCTGCAGCAGAACACCGCGACAGACGCCATCGTCACCGTCGGCGGTTCCGACTCCGAGGCTGCCTTCGCCGCCCTCACGCAGGCCGGCTCGAGCGCCAAGTTCATCACCTTCGGCAACTCGACGACGGTGGATGAGCGCATCCAGGCCGGCACGCAGCTGGCCTTCATCGACCAGCAGCCGTACGCGCAGGGCTTCTACAGCGTCTCCGCCATGTGGCAGTACGTCGCCTACGGCCTCGAGCTGCCGACCAAGCCGATCCTCACCGGCCCGGCCGTCATCACGAAGGACAATGTCGCCGCTGTCGTCAGCGGTTCGCAGGCCGGCGTCCGCTGACCCTCGCTCCACCCGGGTGCCGGGCCCTCCACCAGGGCCCGGCACCATCCCCACCTCGCTAGCCCCACACCCTTTTCACGTTAGGAAACAGGACACATGGCAATCGCCGCTCCCTCGGAGGTGAAGACAACCAGGCCGGTTGCCGCACCGCCCGCCCCCCGCAACCAGACGTCGTTCGGCCGGCTGTCCCGTCGTCCTGAGACGGGCGCCCTCGCCGGAACCGTGCTGGTCTTCGTGATCTTCACCGTTCTGGGTGGCTCGAACTTCGTCTCCATCGGCGGTGTCGCCAGCTGGATGAACGTCGCTGCCGAGCTCGCCATCATCGCCCTCCCCGTGGGCCTGTTGATGATCGCCGGCGAACTCGACCTCTCGGTGGGCTCTGTGCTCGCCGCCAGCTCGATGACCATGGCCATCGTGTCGGGTACCTACGGCGCCCCGATGATCGTCGGTATCGTCGCGGCCCTCGCCGTCGGCGCGGCCGCCGGGTTCATCAACGGCCTCATCGTCTCCCGCACCAACGTGCCGTCGTTCGTCGTGACGCTCGGCATGAACTTCGGCCTGGCCGGCATCACCCTCGGCCTCTCCCGCCTGATCACGGGCACCACGAACGTTCCGCTCGACCCGGGCCCCTTCTTCAAGGGCCTGTTCGGCAGCCTCCTCGGCGGCCAGTTCGAGGTCGCCATCTTCTGGGCCATCGGCGTCGCACTCGTGATCGTCTGGCTGCTGCAGATGACGCCCTTCGGCAACTGGGTCTTCGCGATCGGCGGCGACAAGGAGAGCGCGCGCGCAACCGGCATCCCGGTCACCCGCGTCAAGATCTCCCTGTTCATGATGAGTGCGATCGGCGCTGCGCTGGTCGGCATCATCCAGACCTGCCTCTACAACGGAGCGCAGACCTCCACCGGCCAGTCGTTCGTGTTCAACTCGATCATCGCGGCGGTCATCGGCGGCGTGCTGCTCACCGGTGGCTACGGCTCCGTGCCCGGCATCATCCTCGGCACGCTCACCTTCGCCATCGTGAGCCAGGGCATCTACACGACCTCGCTGAGCTCCGACTGGGCCAGCTTCATCCTCGGCGCCCTCCTGCTGGCTGCCGTGCTCATGAACAACACGTTCCGCAAGCTCGCTCTCTCCAGCGGCGTGCGGGCCCCGAAGACGAAGAAGGCGTAGCCATGACCGAACCACTGCTCAAGCTCTCCAACGTCGGTAAGAGCTATGCGGGCACCGACGCCCTCGCTGACATCTCGCTGCAGGTGGAGCCCGGCAAGGTACTGTGCCTGCTCGGCGACAACGGCGCCGGCAAGTCGACCCTGATCAAGATCCTCTCGGGCTTCCACACGCCCACGACGGGCACCGTCGAGATCGGCGGCAAGCCCGTCGTCTTCCACAGCCCCCGGGATGCCAGCGCCAACGGCATTGCGACCGTGCACCAGTACGGCGGAACCTTCCCCCTGATGACCGTCGGCCGCTCGTTCTTCGTCGGCGTCGAGCCGACCAAGGGCTGGGGACCGTTCAAGCGGTTCGACAAGGCGAAGGCGAACGAGATCTCGGTGCGCGAGCTGAAGAGCCTCGGCATCACGCGTATCAACGACGGCAACCGCCTGGTCGGTGGTATGTCGGGTGGTGAGCGCCAGTCGCTCGCGATCGCCCGCGCCGTGTACTTCGGTGCGAAGCTGCTGATTCTGGATGAGCCGACCGCCGCCCTCGGTGTGAAGGAGGCCTCGCACGTGCTCCGCATCATCATGCAGGCCCGCAGAAAGGGCATTGCCGTGGTCTTCGTGACGCACAACGTGCTGCACGCGATGACCGTCGGCGACAACTTCTCGGTGCTGATCCACGGCCGGCTGGCCGACAGCTTCGCGAAGGGCGAGCGCACCCGCGAGCAGATCACCGACCTGATGGCCGGTGGCGAGGCGATGGCGGAGCTCGAAGCCGAGATCGCCCAATACGAACAGGAGGCGTGATCGCCATGACGACGATCACCGAGGCGCCGGCCCCGGCATCCACTGCCGACACCGACGTCGAGACGCTTCGTCTCGCCACCCGCTCCACCCCCACGGCCCTCTGGAACGACTCGGCCGACCCTGACGAACTGTCGCGGTCGATCGGTTTCGGTGCCGTCGGTGCCACCTGCAACCCGGTGATCGCGCTGGCCGCCATCCGTGCCCACATGGATGTCTGGGGCCCGCGCATCACGCAGCTCGCCGCTGAGCATCCCACCGCCGGCGAGTCGGAACTCGGCTGGAAGGTCGTGGAGGAACTCTCCGTTCAGGCCGCCGCCCAGCTGCACCCCGCGTTCGTCGCGAGTGGCGGGCGGAACGGTCGCCTGTCGATCCAGACGGATCCGCGGCTGCACCGTGACGCCGACGCCCTCGTCGAACAGGCCGTGCGGTTCAGCGGTCTCGCCGAGAACATCATCGTGAAGATCCCGGCGACCGAGCTCGGAATCCGCGCCATCGAAGAAGCCACGTTCCGCGGGGTGAGCATCAACGTGACGGTCTCGTTCACGGTGGCGCAGGCCGTCGAGGCGGCCGCGGCGATCGAACGCGGGCTCGACCGGCGCACCGCCGCAGGACTCGACGAGCGCGAGTTCGGTTCGGTGGTGACGCTGATGGGCGGGCGCCTCGACGACTGGCTGAAGACGTCGGTCGCACGGGACAGGATCCTGGTCGACCCCGGCTACCTCGAGTGGGCCGGTGTCGCTGCGCTGAAGAAGGCGCACGCGATCTTCACCGAGCGCGGGTACCGCTCCCGCGTGCTCTCTGCAGCATTCCGCAACCACATGCAGTGGTCGGAGCTGCAGGGCGGCGACCTCGTGGTCTCGCCCCCGTTCGACTGGCAGGCCCGCATCAACGAGAACAGGCTGCCCGTCGAGAACCGCATCGACGTGCCCGTCGATCCGCGGATCATCGAGACGCTGCTCGCGAAGGTGCCGGAGTTCCGTCGCGCCTACGAGGTCGACGGGCTGACGCCGGCCGAGTTCGACACCTTCGGGGCGACCCGGGTGACGCTCCGGCAGTTCCTCGACGCCGACGCCCAGCTCGATGCACTGGTGCGCGACATCCTCATCCCCGCAGCGTGATCACGGTGCAGCCCGGCACACGCGGCCGGGTTGCACCGTCCCGCTCGGGGCGGGGGTCATTTGGCGACGAGGGTCGTCTCGAAGCTGTACATGTCGGGGCGGTAGGAGTGGTGACCGTACTCGATGGCGCGACCCGAGCTGTCGAAAGCAACACGTTCCATGGTCAGCACGGGGCCGCCCTTGTCGATCTCGAGCAGTTCCGACTCCTCCCGGTGGGCGCGCCTCGCGCCGATCTTCTGCTGGGCGATGCGGATCGTGACGCCTCGACCACGGAGGATCTGGTAGAGCCCACGCTCCTCGAGCTGCTGGGTGGTGATGTCGGAGAACTCCGGCGGCAGGTAGTTCTCGAGCATCGCCACGGTCACGCCGTCGGTGCTGCGGGTGCGACGCATGTAGACCACGTCGGAGCCTGGTACGACGCCGAGGCTGGTGGCCACGACCTCGGTCGCCGGGCGCATCCCGTGCTCGATGACGTGGGTGCCCGGCTCGTGGTGGGCGCTCTGCAGGTCTTCGTAGAGACTCGTCAGTTCGACCTGCCGGGTGACTGTGCCCTGCACGACCTGGGTTCCGATGCCGCGGCGACGAACGAGCAGGCCTTTGTCGACGAGCTCCTGGATGGCCCGCCGCACGGTGGGGCGGGAGAGGCCGAGGCGCTGGCCGATCGCGATCTCGTTCTCGAGCCGCGCGCCGGGCTGAATGGCTCCGGAGCGGATGGCCGCCTCCAGTCGGCTGGAGACCTGGAAGTAGAGCGGGATCGGCCCGTTGCGGTCGAGATCGAGGAAGAGTTCCTCGGGCCAGACGGTCTCGTCGTTCGCCATTCCAGCTCCTTTGATCGGACATTCGCGACGTTACCGCATATTGTCGGAACAATATTACTCGGCGCGCACTTTGTCGTATCGAACATCGATCACAGCATTGACGAAATGGGACCTTGTGCTATTGTTAGGACATACCTACGGCAGCAATGCCGGCCCACCCTCGATCTGAGAGTTGTACACCGGAGTATGACGGACACACTTCTTTCCTACGACGTTCTGGCGATCGGCCGACTGGGTGTCGACATCTACCCGCTGCAGAGCGGTGTCGGCCTCGAAGACGTGCAGACGTTCGGCAAGTACCTCGGCGGCAGCGCGGCGAACGTCAGCGTGGCAGCCGCCCGCTACGACCACCGCGTCGCCCTGGTCTCCCGTGTCGGCGACGATCCGTTCGGCCGCTACCTCACCCGCGAGCTCGGCCGCCTCGGTGTCGACAGCCGGTACGTTCCCACCGATCCGAACCTGAAGACGCCGGTGACGTTCTGCGAGATCTTCCCGCCGGATGACTTCCCCCTCTACTTCTACCGCGAGCCGAAGGCTCCTGACCTGAACGTCGAGACCGACGACCTCGACATCGACGCCGTGCGCGCCGCCCGCGTCTTCTGGCTGACCGTCACCGGGCTCAGCCAGGAGCCGAGCCGTGCCGCGCACCACGCCGCCCTCACCGCCCGCGGTCGCGCCGAGCACACCGTGCTCGACCTCGACTACCGCCCGATGTTCTGGGAGACCCCGGCCGCGGCGACCGAGCAGGTCGCCTTCGCCCTCGAGCACGCCACGGTCGCCGTCGGCAACCGCGAAGAGTGCGAGGTGGCCGTCGGCGAGACGGAGCCGCTCCGCGCCGCCGACGCTCTGCTCGAACGCGGCGTCACGCTGGCGATCGTCAAGCAGGGCCCGAAGGGCGTGCTCGCGAAGACAGCCGACGAGACCGTCGAGGTTCCCCCGTACTTCGTCGACGTGGTCAACGGCCTCGGTGCCGGCGATGCGTTCGGCGGGGCGCTCTGCCACGGCCTGCTCGAAGGCTGGGGCCTCGAGCGCATCCTGAAATTCGCAAACGTGGCCGGGGCGCTCGTCGCCTCCCGGCGCGAATGCTCCACCGCGATGCCGACGACCGCTGAGGTCGACGCCATCCTTCTGACGGGAGTCTGACATGGGCACCGCCCTCAGCGAATCCGATTTCACCCGTCTCCGCGATCTGCGGGCCAGCCGGCCCGGTGCCATCGCCGACGCCCTGGCCGCGCGAACGCGCCGCGAAGTGCTGCGGGGTGATGGCCGGATCTTCATCGTCGCCGCCGATCATCCCGCCCGCGGAGCCCTCGCGGTCGGCACCGACCCCACCGCGATGGCGAACCGGTACGAGCTGCTCGACCGGCTCGCGATCGCGCTCAGCAGGCCCGGCGTCGACGGAGTGCTCGGCACTCCCGACATCATCGACGACCTCGCTGCTCTCGGCCTGCTCGACGACAAGATCATCGTCGGATCGATGAACCGCGGCGGTCTCCGCGGTGCTGCCTTCGAGATGGACGACCGCTACACCGGCTACGACGTGGCCTCGATGGCGGCGGCGGGCATCGACTTCGCCAAGACGCTCATCCGCGTGAACCTGGCGGATCCCGCGACCGCGCCCACTCTCGAAGCGACCGCCCGAGCTGTGACCGAGGCCGCAGCCGCAGGCCTGCCGATCATGCTGGAGCCGTTCATGAGCCGCTGGGTCGACGGCCGGATCGTCAACGACCTCACCGCCGACGATGTGATCCTCTCGCTCTCGATCGCAGCGGGGCTCGGCGCGAGCAGTGCCTATACCTGGATGAAGCTGCCCGTCGTTCCCGACATGGAACGGGTGATGGCGTCCACCACCATGCCCACCCTGCTGCTCGGCGGCGACTCGGGCGCAGACCCCGACGAGACCTTCGCCGCCTGGGAGGACGCGCTGACGCTTCCCGGCGTGCGCGGCCTGACCGTCGGCCGCACGCTGCTCTACCCGCCCGACGGTGACGTGGCCGCTGCGGTGGACACGGCGGCGCGCATGGTGCACCCGAGCGTGCTCTCCCGGGCATCCTGAACCGCCTGGCCCGCTACACCGCCTGAACCGCCCGGCTCGCTGAACCGCCTGACCCCCGAACCCCCGAATTGAGGAAGAACCCATGAGTACGATCGACCTGAACCCCGACACCACCACCGACGACGCCGTCACCGAACTGCCCACCGTGCCGCACTGGATCAACGGTGCCGCGTACCCCTCGACGAGCGGCCGGGTCGGCGATGTCTACGACCCCGCCCTCGGAGTCGTCACCAAGCACGTCGCGCTCGCCGACAAGGCCGAGATCGAAGCGGCGATCGCCAGTGCCGCCGCGGCCTTCCCCGCCTGGCGCGACACGTCGCTCGCGAAGCGCCAGACGATCATGTTCAAGTTCCGCCAGCTGCTCGACGACCGCAAGGGCGAGCTCGCCGAGATCATCACGAGCGAGCACGGCAAGGTCGTCAGCGACGCCCTCGGCGAGATCAGCCGCGGCCAGGAGGTCGCCGAGTTCGCGACGGGTCTCGCGCACCACCTGAAGGGCGAGTTCAGCGAGCAGGTCTCCACCGGCATCGACGTGTACTCCACCAAGCAGCCGCTCGGCGTGGTCGGCATCATCTCGCCGTTCAACTTCCCGGCCATGGTGCCGTCGTGGTTCTTCCCGATCGCGATCGCTGCGGGCAACGCTGTCGTGCTGAAGCCCAGCGAGAAGGACCCGTCGGCCGCCAACTGGCTCGCAGAGCTCTGGAAGGAGGCCGGTCTTCCCGACGGCATCTTCACCGTGCTGCACGGCGACAAGGAGGCGGTGGATGGCCTCCTCACCCACCCCGAAGTGAAGTCGATCTCGTTCGTCGGTTCCACGCCCATCGCGCGCTACGTCTACGAGACCGGAACCCAGCACGGCAAGCGCGTGCAGGCCCTCGGCGGGGCGAAGAACCACATGCTGGTGCTTCCGGATGCCGACCTCGACCTCGTGGCAGACGCCGCCATCAACTCGGGCTTCGGTTCGGCCGGTGAGCGCTGCATGGCGATCTCGGTCGTCGTGGCCGTCGAGCCGGTCGCCGACCCGCTGATCGCGAAGATCACCGAGCGCATGGCGAAGCTCCGCACGGGGGATGGCCGCCGCGGCTGCGACATGGGACCGCTCGTCACCAAGGTGCACCGCGACAAGGTCGCCTCCTACATCGAGATCGCCGAGGAAGACGGCGCGACGATCGTCGTCGACGGCCGCGATGTCGTGCCGGACGGGGACCCGAACGGCTTCTGGCTCGGCCCGACACTGATCGACAGCATGCCGACCTCCTCGCGGGCGTACACCGAGGAGATCTTCGGCCCGGTGCTCGCCATCGTGCGCGTCTCCACCTACGAAGAGGGCGTCAAGCTCATCAACGACGGTGCATTCGGCAATGGAACCGCGATCTTCACGAACGACGGGGGAGCGGCACGCCGCTTCCAGAACGAGATCCAGGTCGGCATGATCGGCATCAACGTGCCGATCCCCGTGCCGGTCGCGACGTTCTCGTTCGGTGGCTGGAAGGCCTCCCTGTTCGGTGACACCAAAGCACACGGCGCCGAAGGTGTGCGATTCTTCACCCAGCAGAAGGCGATCACCAGCCGCTGGCTCGACCCGAGCCATGGCGGCATCAACCTCGGGTTCCCGCAGAACGACTAGCACGAGTCACCCGCACCACCGCAAAGCACCACCGCCTTCAGCACCACCGCCTTCCCAGGAGCAGCAGATGACCGACCAACGATGGTTCCACCGCCGCGGCACGCTCGCGCAGGGCGGCTGGCAGAGCGTCGTCGACGCCTCCACTCCGGGCTGGGCGCACACGGGCATCCGTGTCGCCGAGCTCGGGGAGGGCGGTGTGCCGAGCCTCGATCTCGCCGAGACGGGGATCGAGCGCATCGTCGTTCCCCTGGCGGGCTCATTCACGGTGACATATTCCGAGAACGGAATGGATGAGGTGGTCGAGCTCGCGGGGCGGCCGACGGTCTTCGACGGCCCCACCGATGTGCTGTACCTGTCGGCCGCGGCCACCGCGACCATCTGGGGAACCGGGCGGGTCGCCGTGGCGACCTCGCCGACCACGGAGCTCCACCCGACACGGCACATTCCGGCGTCGGACACTCCCGTCGAGTTGCGGGGGGCCGCGGCATCCAGTCGCCAGGTGCACAACTTCGGCACCCCTGCGGCTCTGGATGCGGCCCGGCTGATCGTCTGCGAAGTCATCACGCCGGCCGAGAACTGGTCGTCGTACCCGCCGCACAAGCACGACGAACACGTGCCCGGCCACGAGTCGCGGCTCGAGGAGATCTACTACTTCGAGTCGGCGCCGGCGCGGAACGGCAACGCTGCACCCACGCCGGAAGCCTCCTTCGGCATGTTCAGCACCTACTCGTCGCCCGCCGGAGCAATCGAGATCGACGCCCGGGTGCAGACCGGCGACATCGCCCTGGTGCCCTACGGCTACCACGGCCCGGCCGTGGCAGCCCCGGGCTACGACCTCTACTACCTGAACGTCATGGCCGGACCCGATGCCGAACGCATCTGGCTGATCAGCGACGATCCCGCCCACGCCTGGGTACGCACCACCTGGGAGGGCCAGGCGGTCGACGCCCGCCTTCCCTACACGAACCAGAAGGACCAGACCTCATGACCACCAAGCGCATGACCGTGAGCCAGGCACTGGTCGAGTTCCTCGGCCACCAGTACACCGTCGACGGCGACATCAGGGAACGCACGATCCCCGGGATGTTCGGCATCTTCGGCCACGGCAACGTCGCCGGCATCGGGCAGGCGCTGAAGCAGTTCAACGTCGACCAGCCCGACCTGATGCCCTATTACCAGGCGCGGAACGAGCAGGCGATGGTGCACCAGTCTGTGGGCTACGCGCGGATGCACCGCCGCCGGGCGACGTTCGCGTCAGCTGCCTCGGTGGGGCCGGGCGCGGCGAATATGCTGACCGGTGCAGCCCTGGCGACGGCGAACCGGATGCCCGCCCTGCTGCTCCCGAGCGACACCTTCGCCACGCGCGTGGCCGACCCGGTGCTGCAGCAGCTCGAACTGCCGCACGACATCGGCATCACGGTGAACGACGCGTTCCGCCCGCTCTCGCGGTTCTTCGACCGCGTGCAGCGGCCCGAGCAGCTCTACTCCATCGCCCTCGCAGCGATGCGCGTGCTGACCGACCCCGCAGAGACCGGGGCGGTCACGATAGCCCTCCCCGAAGACGTGCAGGCCGAGGCCGTGGATGTTCCGCTGGAGTTCCTGCAGGACCGCGAGTGGCACATCCGTCGACCGCTCCCCGAGCGTGCAGCCCTCGCCCGTGCCGTCGCGGCGATCCGCGCGGCGAAGCGACCGCTGATCGTGGCCGGCGGCGGCGTGCTCTACTCGAGCGCCGAGGGCGCGCTCCGTGCCTTCGTGGAGGCCACGGGCATCCCGGTCGGCACTTCGCAGGCCGGCGGCGGCGTGCTCGACTGGGACCACCCGCAGAACCTCGGCGGCATCGGCGCGACGGGAACCCTCGCCGCCAACCGCATCGCCGCGGAGGCCGACCTGATCATCGGCATCGGCACACGCTACAGCGACTTCACCACGGCCTCACGCACGGCCTTCCAGAACCCGGGCGTGCAGTTCGTGAACATCAACGTGGCCTCGTTCGACGCCTACAAGCACGGCACGCAGCTGCCGGTCGTGGCGGATGCCCGGGAGACCCTCGAAGCGCTCTCGACGTCGCTCGGCGACCTCCGCGTCGACCCCGCGTACGCCGAGCGCATCCGTTCGGAGAAGGCCGCGTGGGACGCGTCGGTCGACGATGCCTTCGCGCCGTCGGGGCTCGCCCTGCCCGGCCAGACCGAGATCATCGGCGTCGTCCAGTCGTCGAGCGATCCCGAAGACGTCATCGTGCAGGCCGCCGGATCACTGCCCGGGGACCTCCACAAGCTCTGGCGCACTCGCGACCCGCTCGGTTACCACGTCGAATATGCCTTCTCGTGCATGGGTTACGAGATCGCCGGCGGGCTCGGCGCGAAGCGCGGCGCCCTCGCCGACGGCTCCGACCGCGACGTCATCGTGATGGTCGGAGACGGTTCGTACCTCATGCTGAACACCGAACTCGTCACGGCCGTCGCCGAGGGCATCAAGGTCATCGTCGTGCTCATCCAGAACCACGGTTACGCCTCGATCGGTCACCTGTCGGAGACGGTCGGTTCCGAGCGTTTCGGCACGTGGTACCGGGAATACGACGGGGCGGCGAAGAACTTCCAGGGAGAACAGATCCTGCCCGTCGACCTCGCGATGAATGCGCGGAGCTACGGCCTCGACGTCATCGAAGTCGAGCCGGGTGCCGGCGCGATCGACGACCTGCGGGCTGCCATGGCGGTGGCGAAGGCGTCGGAGCGTTCCACGTTCATCCACATCAACAGCGACCCCCTGCTCTACTCGCCTGACGGCGCGGGCTGGTGGGATGTGCCCGTCGCCGAGGTCTCGACGATCGAGAGCACGCGGGCCGCCCGGGTCGACTATCTCGAAAGCCAGTCGCACCAGAAGCCGCTGCTGGGCTGACCTTCCCACTCTTCACAGAACAACGACCACAACCTCACAGGAGAAAAAGACATGACTGAAGATCTGCGCGTCGGCGTCGTCGGCGCCGGCCTCATGGGAGCCGACCACATCGCCCGAATCACGAACCGCACGAGCGGAGCCATCGTCTCGGCCATCGTCGAGCCCGACGCGGGCCGCGCTGCTGCGGCAGCCGCGAACGCTCCGGGTGCGCTCACGTTCACGCGCATCGAGGACGCCATCGCCGCCGATGCCGTCGACGCTGTGCTGATCGCGACACCCGGCCAGTTCCACGAGCCGGTGCTCGTGCCCGCGCTCGAGGCGAAGCTGCCGATCCTCTGCGAGAAGCCGCTCACCCCCGACTCCGCCACGTCGTGGAAGATCCTCGAACTCGAGCAGAAGCTCGACCGGCCGCACATCCAGGTCGGCTTCATGCGCCGCTTCGACGCGGAATACCAGAAGCTCCGCGAACTCATCACCTCGGGCGACGCCGGCGAACTGCTGATGCTGCGCGCCGTGCACCGCAACCCGTCTGTCGGCGACAGCTACACGCAGTCCATGCTGATCACCGACTCCGTCGTGCACGAGTTCGACGTCGTGCCGTGGCTCGCCGGCTCCGGAGTCAAGACCGTCGAGGTGAAGTACCCCCGCCGCAACGACCTCTCGCCCGAGCACCTGCGGGAGCCGATCCTCGTGCTGATGGAACTCGAGAACGGCGTCTTCGTCGACGTGGAGATGAACGTCAGCATCCAGTTCGGCTACCAGGTCGCCACCGAGGCCGTGTTCCAGAAGGGTCTCGCCCGCATCGGCCAGCCCTCGGGCCTCCAGACCTGGAAGGACGGAAAGTTCGAGGTCGCCGAGCACACCAGCTTCGTCACCCGTTTCGCCTCGGCCTACGACGTGCAGGTGCAGCGCTGGGTCGACGCGGTTCGCGCCGGTACGCTCGTCGACGGGCCGAACTCGTGGGACGGCTACCGCGTCGCCCTCGCCTGCGAGGCCGGCGTGAAGGCCCTCGACGGTGGCATCATCTCGGTCGAAGCCCCCGAACGCCCCGCGTTCTACGCGTAAGGAGCCAGCCATGGTGCGCATCGCCCTCGACCCCACCCCCTACCACCACGACTTCGGGCTGCTCGAGTTCCCCGACATCGCGGCGCGGCTCGGCTATGAGCACCTGCAGCTGACGCCGCACGTCGACTTCACGCCGTTCTTCCGGTACCCGAAGGCCGACGATGCGCTGGTGCGTGCGCTTGCCAAGCGGGCCTCGGACGCCGGGGTCACATTCCCGGCGATCCTGCCGGTGCAGCGTCTCTCCTCGCCCGACGAGCAGCTCAGGCTGACCGCGGTCAAGAACTTCCACCGCGTCATCCAACTCGCCGTGCAGCTGGAGATCCCGGTGATCAACACCGAGTTCTCGGGCCGGCCCGAGCTGGCCGAGGAGTCGGAGGCGGCGTTCTACCGGTCGATGGATGACCTGCTGCCCCTCCTCGAATCGGAGGGGCTGCGGATCAACTTCGATCCGCACCCCGACGACTTCGTCGAAGACGGGCTGGAGGCGTGGCGGGTGCTCCGCGGGCTCAACTCCCCGGCCGTGGGCTTCGTGTACGTGGCCTCGCACACCTTCCACTACGGCGACCGGGCGGCCACGCTCATCCCGGAGCTCGGTGACCGCCTGGCCACCGTCTACGCAGCCGACACCTTCGACCACCACCGTTCGCACGGGCTGCGCTACATCTCGAACCCGCCCGGCAACACGGCACGTGTACACCAGCACCTGCGGATCGGCGACGGCGACGTCGACTTCGAGGCGCTCTTCGCCCTGCTCGGCACCTCGGGCTTCCTCGACCGCCCCGACTCCCTGATCGTGTCGAACGTCTTCGCCGAAGACGAGGCCGCCGACGAGGTCTCGCGCTTCCAGCTGCAGCGCCTGCGGGAGCTCGCCGGCCTCTGATCGCCCGGTGCGGGTGCGCCGCACCTCGTCCTGCGAGCGGGGGCGGGGTGGGTGGTCAGGGGAGGGGGAGGGTGACCGAGCGGCCCTCCGTGGCGCTCTGGCGCGCGGCATCCAGGATCTCGAGGGTGTGGAGGGCCTCAGTGAGCAACACCGGGGGCGGGCCTTCCCCGCGTACGGCCGCGAGCAGCTGCACGTAGTACTGCGTGTAGTCGCCCGCAGCGGAGGGGATGCTGCGGGGGCCTGCGGCGGTGCGGAGGGTGCCCCAGCGTGCGGGCTCCTCGACGCCCCAACCCGATCCGTGGGTCGCGGGGCGGAGTCCGCTGAAGAGCTGGCGCACCTGCACGTCGGTCATCGCTGAGACGTAGGAGCCGGCGCTGCCATAGGCGAGGATCTCGCGCTCGTGCAGGTGGTTGAGCTTGCTCGACGAGACGGTCGTGTAGACGCCGTTGGCGTGGTGGAGGTTGACGACGAAGCCGCAGTCGACCTCGACGCCATCGATGCGGGTGAGGTCGAGGTGAGCGTCCACGCGGGCGACGGGGCCGAAGAGGTGCGTCATCTGGTCGACGAGGTGGGCTCCGAGGTCGCGGAGCAGCCCGTGGGCGGGCCCGGTCTCCAGGGTGGCGGGGTCGTCGAGATCGAAGCGGGAGTTGACACGCCAGACGTCACCGAGCCCGCCTTCAGTGATGAGGGCTCTGAGGGTCACGATGTCGGTGTCGAGGCGCCTGTTGTGGAAGACGGTGAGGATGCGGCCCGACCGGGCAGCGGCGTCGGCCAGCAGCCGTCCCGCCGCGGCATCCGGGGCGAACGGTTTGTCGGCGACGGTGTGCACGCCGCGCTCCAGGGCCCGGAGCACGAGGTCCTGGCGCGTCTCCGGGGGAGTGGTGATGACGACGGCGTCGACCCCGGCATCGAGCAGGGCGTCGAGCGAGTCGAAGGCGGGGACGCCGGGAGCTTCGGTCGCGAGCAGGGCCCGCCGGTCATCCGATCGTGTGACGACGCCGGTGAGCTCCCAGCCGGGCACGGCCTGGATGAACGGGGTGTGGAAGAAGTGGCCGCCGGCGCCGTAACCGACGACACCGATGCGGCGGCGGTCGGCCGCGCCTATCCGGTCGCCCATCAGGCGGACCCGACCAACGAGGCGCTGAGCGCCGCATCCGCCTCGAGCAGCACGGCGGAGGCCACCTCGAGCCCTTCGATGCGGCCGAGCGAGACGTCTTCGTGCTCGATGTTCACGAGCATGTCGGGGTCGACCTCGTGGAGGGCCCGCAGGAACTCGGTCCAGTAGGCGACGTCATGGCCGCGGCCGAGCGCGACGAAGTCCCACGCGGCATCCTTCGGCCACTCGTTGGCCCACTCGTCGCCGCCCAGGTTGGTACGCGGTTCGTCGGGGGAGAGCCGGCGGAACCGGTTGTCGAGCACGCCGTAGAGCGCCGCCGCCGCGGTGTTGATGCGCACGTCTTTGGCTGCCGCGTGGAAGATGAGGGGGCCGAGATGGCGGATGACCGCGACGGGATCCATCTGCTGCCAGAAGAGGTGGGAGGCATCCAGTTCCACGCCGAGGTTTGTGGCGCCGGTGAGGTCGACGAGCTTCACGATGTCGGCCGCGTTGAAGACGAGGTTCTGTGGGTGAAGTTCGAGGGCGACCTTCACGTCGTGGTCGGCGGCGAGGCGGTCGGTCTCCCGCCAGAAGTCGGCGGCGATCCGCCACTGGTGGTCAAGTACGTCGAGGGCGGCCGAGTTCCAGGCGTTCACGATCCAGCTCGGTTGAGTGACGCCGGGTTCGCCGCCGGGCAGGCCCGACATGGTGACGACGCGGTGCTGGCCGAGACGTTCGGCCAGTCGGATGCTGCGGCGCACGTCTTCGGCGTGCCTGTCGCCGATCGCGGCTGTGGGGTGCAGCGGGTTTCCGTTGCAGTTTAGCCCGGCGATGCTGACCCCGGTGCCCTCGAACAGCCCGAGGAAGTCGTCACGTGCAGTGTCGGAGACGAGGATGTCGTCGAAGGTCGGGATGTGCGTGGCGGGGAGGAATCCGCCGGAGTTCAGCTCGATGCCGGTGAGGCCGAGCCCCGCAATGACCGTGATCGCCTCGGGCAGGGTGCGGTCGTGCAGGATCGCGTTGTAGACACCGAGCTTCATCTTCAGTTCTCCTTCGATGGCGACGAGGTACCCGTCAGTTCTTGTGCCGGTCAGTGGATGCGCGCGTGCGAGGTGCAGCTGAAGATGTTCTCGCGGGTGCGCGTCGCGATGCCGAGCGGCAGATCGATGTCGGTGCCGTACATGTCCTGCTCGACGATGCCGAAGATCGAGGAGTCGAGGGCTGCGACGGCATCGATGATCGGGCCGAGCTCGGGCACGCCGGCATCCGTGCTGCCCGGCTCGCACATGATGCCCTCGGTGACGGCTGTGGCGAACGGCACGTCGTTCTTCAGCACGTCGAAGAGCAGTGACGTGTCGACCTGCTTGAGGTGCAGGTAGCCGATCCGCTCGGGGTAGGCCGCGATGAGCTTCAGGTTGTCGCCGCCGTAGTAGGAGAAGTGGCCGGTGTCGAGGCAGAGGTTCGTGAACGCGGCATCCGTCTCGTGCAGGAAACGCTCGACCTCCTTGTAGGTGCCCACGTGGCTGTCGGCGTGCGAGTGGAACTGCTGCTTCACGCCGAATTCCTCCAGCAACGCCTTTCCGAGCTTGTCGTGGCCCGCGGCGAGCTTCTTCCAGTGCTCGTCGTCGAGGGTGCGCGCCTCGAGCACTTCGCTCGTCGAATCGCTCCGCCAGAGATCGGGGATGACGACCAGGTGCTCGGCGCCGAGTTTCGTAGCGAGCCCTGCCACCTCGAGAGCCTGGTCCCAGGCGCGCTTCCACTGGTCCTCGCCCTTGTGGAATCCCGTGAACACGGTGCCGGCCGAGAGCTTCAGCCCGCGGGACTCGAGCTCGTCCTGCAGCTGGTTCGGGTCGGTCGGCAGGTAGCCGTAGGGTCCGAGCTCGATCCACGAGTAGCCGGCCTTCTGCACCTCGTCGAGGAAACGCGGCCACGGGATCTGGCCCGGGTCGTTCGGGAACCACACCCCCCAGGAGTCAGGGGCGGTTCCGATGCGGATGCTGTGGGTGGATGAATCGGTCATGGCAGTGCTGCTCCTTCGAAGCAAGGGTGTGAGAGGGGGCGAATCGGGCTGCGCGGTTCAGCGCCGGGATTTGGCGAGGGCCGCGTTCACCTGGATGGTCGAGATGGCCTGCGTGCGGAAATCGTTCTCGATCTCCTCCAGGGAGCGACCCTTCGTCTCGGGCACGGTGCGAGCGACGAAGACGAGCGAGATCAGGTTGATCAGCACGAACAGCGCGAAAGTACCGGTGGAGCCGAGCGCCTCGTTCACGATCGGGAACAGGAACGAGATCGCGGCGTTGACGGTCCACAGCACGAAGACGGCGATCCCCATCGCGAAACCGCGGATGGCCAGCGGGAAGATCTCCGACAGCAGCAGCCAGACGCAGGTGCCGATGAAGCACTGCACGAAGGCGACGAACAGCATCATGCAGGCGAGGATCAGGTAGCTCGTGGCATCCGACTGCGGCAGGGTGAACGTGATGGCGAGCAGGGCCTGCGCGGCGACGACGCCGGAGAACCCGATGATCAGCATCTTCTTGCGCCCCACGAAACCGAGCAGCCAGATGCCGAGGATGGTCGTGACGACGCTCGTCGCACCGACACCGATGGTGGCGACCAGCGATGCGCTCACCCCGAGCCCGCTGGACTCCAGGATCGTCGGCGCGTAGTAGTTCACGGTGTTGATGCCGGTCGCCTGTTGCACGATCGCGAGGCCGCAGCCCACGTAGAGCAGGCGCCTCATCCAGCGGTTGGCCTTGAGGTCGCGCCAGGCCTGGCCGCGCTCCTGCGAGGCGTTCTTCGTGCTGGTGACGATCTCGTCGTAGTCGTGCTTCGCCTCGGAGCCCGTGCGGCTCAGTTCGAGGATCTCGCGGGCCCGGTCGAAACGACCCTTGATGGCGAGGAACCGCGGTGATTCGGGCAGGACGAGCATTCCGATCAGCAGGGCGAGCGCGGGGATCGTCGCGACACCCAGCATGACGCGCCAGACCGAGGGGTCGTGGATGAGTGCATCGAGCGCGGCGTTGATGGCGAACGCCAGCATCTGGCCGGTCACGATCATGAGTTCGTTGATCGTCACCATGCGACCGCGGAGGTGCGTGGGCGCCATCTCGGCCAGGTACAGCGGGCAGGTCACGGCCGCGGCCCCCACCCCGAGGCCCAGCACGATGCGGGCGATGATCATCACGGCAACGGTCGGCGCGAGCGCGCAGCCGATGGCACCGATGAAGAAGGTGATGGCGCAGGCGATGAGGGTGCCGCGTCGGCCGATCCGGTCGGCGAGCCGGCCACCGATCAGGGCGCCGCCGGCGGCGCCGGGGAAGAGCAGGGCGCTCACGACGAGCGCCTCCTCGACCGAGTTCATCTGCAGGGCATCCTTCATGTAGAGGAGCGCGCCCGAGATGACCCCGGTGTCATAGCCGAAGAGCAGGCCGCCGAGGGTCGAGATGATGGTGAGTTTGACGAGATAGCCGCGGTGTGCGCCGCCGGCTCGCTGCGAGCCGAGTGAAGCCGAAGTCACGTGATGAACCTCTCCGTTGAGATGAACCGGACCGAGAATCGGTCTCCTCATAAGTTCTAATGTAATGACATAGTAACCCACGAGGTGCGGGAGAGGTCAAGCGGGCGGTCGGTTCGGCCCGGGTAGTGGCTCAGAGCCTCGCGATCCGGTCGATGTCCTCGAGGAACGCTGCCGCGACATCCGCTGACACCGTCGCCCGGGTCTCGCCGATGGCGTGCAGGTAGTCGGCGGTCTGCGGGCCCGACGCGCGAGGCGCGCCATCCTGCTCGGGGTAGAGCGCCGCCTCGAGCGCACGCTGGGAGGCCTTCCGCGCCGCGTACTCGATGTCGGCGGGGGAGAAGCCCTCGGTGCGGGCGACCAGCGCTGCCAGGTCGACGCCGTCGAGGGACTGCGCCGGGATGTAGCGTGCCCAGATCGACGCCCGGGCATCCTCGTCGGGCAGACCGATGGGAATCACATAGTCGAAGCGGCCGTGCCGGAGGAAGGCGGTGTCGAGCGAGCGGATGAAGTTCGTGGCGCACACCAGCAGGCGGTTCGGCTGGTCGCGGAAGGTCGGGATGATCTTCAGCAGTTCGTTCGTCACGCCCTGCATCGCCGACGGCGGCTCGCCGCCCCGCTGCACGGCGATCTCCTCGACCTCGTCGATGAACACCACGGCGTGCTCGAGGTCGGCGATCTTCGTGAACGTCTCTCGGAGGGCGCCGGCGAGGCCCGCCGGATCGCTCGCCAACCGGGACGGGAACACCTCGACGAACGACCACTCGAGCCGCGAGGCGATCGCCCGGGCGAAAGTCGTCTTGCCGGTGCCGGGAGGGCCGAAGAGCACCACCGCGCTCGGCGGTTGCACGCCGAACTGGTCGGCGAGATCACTGTTTGCGAGTGGCATCACCAGCCGGCGTTCGAGCAGCTCCTTCTCCTTCGCCATGCCGCCGATCGAGGTCCAGAGCCCGCGCGGCAGGATCCGTCCGCCCAGTTCGCTGAGGGCGCTGAGCTCGTTCCTCTGAACCGGGATGCGGCGTTCGAGATAGCGGAGGTTCTTCTTCGTCTCGAAGCCCTGCTCGCTGAACGCGCCCACCCGCACGGCTGTCTCAGGCAGCAGCACAGACAGCTTCGACAGGCCGAGCGGCGCCATGCGCTTCTCGAGGGCGGCAAGGAGCGTGCCGCCGATGCCCCGGCGCTGGTGCTTCTCGGCCGTGGCGAGGAACACGATCCAGCCTTGGGCGTGCGCGGCTCGGCCGACGGCTGCACCGATCACCACGTCGTCGACGACGGCGACCACGGCATGGTCCTGCTGGCACGAGGCCAACACCTCGGGCAGGCTGTAGACCGGTTCGGTCTGGGCTAGCCGCATCTCCTCCCAGAGGTGCAGGATGCGGTCGATGTCGTCGGGCTGGAAGTCGCGGATGCGCACCGTGGTCATGGCGGGAGGCCCGTCAGGCCCGGGTGCGCGTCGACCAGAGCGCGACCGCGATGAGGAGCGGCTGGAAGACCAGGCGGATGGCGCGCTTCCGGTCAGTGTCGAGCCCGAAGGCGTCGCGGTGGTGCACGAGCTGGGCGATGTTGCCCGGGAACACTGCGGCGAAGAACGCGGCCGCGATGCCGCCGACGGTTCGGCGGGCGCTGCCCCGCGTCACGAGGAGGGCGGCGCCGAGGCCGATCTCGACGACGCCGGAGGCCAGCACGGTGGTGTCGGTCTTCAGCGGCACGAAATCAGGCACCTGCGCGCGGAAGTCGTCGCGGGCGAAGGTGAGGTGGCTGGCGCCCGCGAAGACGAGCGCACCGCCGAGCAGGAGGCGGGCGATGGTGCGTGCGGGGGAAGTCGACGATGAGCGGGCCATCGCGCCATCCTATCGACGCGGCTTCGCAGTCGTCACCCTCCCGGTCGCCGGGCCGCGGGATGCCGACCTCGTCGTCGTGTCGGATGGTGCGGAGGGACATGCTTGACTTCTCTGCGAGCTCACCGATCCGCGTCATCATGGATGTTCGCAGAACGGTGCGCCGTCTCAGTGCCCACCGGCGCCCCGGCCTTCGAGGCGGGTGCCCACCTCCGAAGGACCTCATGCCCCCCGCCAGTGCACCGAAATCCGCCGCGACGCCGGGGCTCCCCGCGACGTTCGGCGTGCGCGACGTCCTGCGCTCGCCCAGGCTGCTCACCCGTGAGGCGCTCGCGGGCATCGTCACCACGCTCGCGCTGGTACCCGAGGTCATCTCGTTCTCGGTCATCGCCGGCGTCGACCCGCTCGTCAGCCTCGTCTCCTCGATCGTGCTCGTGCTGACGATGACGTTCCTCGGCGGTCGCCCCGCGATGGTCACCGCCGCAGCCGGATCCGTCGCCCTCGTCGTGGCGCCGCTGGTGCACGAACACGGCACGCAGTACGTGCTCCCGGCGGTCATCCTCGCCGGCATCGTGCAGATCGTCTTCGGGCTCACCGGTCTCGCGCGGCTGATGCGGTTCATCCCGCGCTCGGTCATGATCGGGTTCGTGAACGCCCTGGGCATCCTCATCTTCGTGGCGCAGGTGCCGCACCTCATCGACGTGCCGTGGATCGTCTACCCGCTGTTCGCGGTGACGGTGGCGATCATCCTGGTGCTGCCGCGGTTCACGAAGGCGGTTCCGGCGCCGCTGGTCGCGATCGTTGTCGTCACGGCCCTGGTCGTGGCGGCTGGGCTGATGGTTCCGGATGTCGCGGACGAGGGCCCCCTCACCGGCGGGTTGCCCGGCCTCACCCCCTTTCTCGTTCCGCTGAACCTCGAGACGGTGCAGATCATCTGGCCGACAGCGCTCAGCGTGGCGTTCGTCGGGCTCATGGAGACCCTGCTCACCGCGAAACTCGTCGACGAGCTCACCGACACGCCCTCCCACAAGGGTCGCGAGTCCTGGGCGCTCGGGGTGGCGAACATCGCGGCCGGTTTCTATGGCGGCATCGCCGGCTGCGCCATGATCGGCCAGACCATCGTGAACGTGAAGATCGGCCGGGCCCGCACGAGGGTCTCGACGTTTTTCGCAGGCCTTGTGCTGCTCGCGCTCGTCACCGGGCTGAGCGGCGTGATGGGGCGCATCCCGATGGTGGCGCTCGCCGCGGTGATGATGATCGTAGCGATCACGACGGTCGACTGGCACAGCGTGAGGCCGTCGACGCTCCGGCGGATGCCCGTTCCCGAGACCCTCGTGATGGTCGTGACCGTCGTGGTGGTGGTCGCCACCGGCAACCTCGCGATCGGCGTGATCGTCGGGGTGGTGCTCGCGATGGTCCTCTTCGCACGGCGGGTCGCGCACGTCATCCGTGTGGAGCGCCTTGTCGCGGACGACGGGCTGTCGGTGCACTACGTCATCGACGGGCCGCTCTTCTTCCGCAGCAGCAACGACCTCGTCGACCGGTTCTCGTACGCCGACGATCCGCCCGTGGCGACGCTCGACTTCAGCCGGGCGCAGGTCTGGGACGCCTCCAGCGTCGCCGCGCTCGACTCGATCGAGACGAAGTTCGCCGCCCACAGCGTGGCCGTCACCATCAGCGGCCTCGACGACCGCAGCGCGCGGATGCACCGCCGCCTCACCGGCACCCTCGGCGCCTGACCTCCAGCCCCGTCCCTCCTGCGGCTTCGTGACGGGTGGGGCAGCGGTGTGATTGCCCGCCTCGCGGTGGATCTGCGGGCTGAATTCCCGCAGATGACGGGACTTTCGCGAAGCAACCTCCACTACATGCGCGGCTTGGCGGCGGCGTGGCCGGAGCGGTCCGCAATTGTCCAACAGCCTGTTGGACAATTGCCGTGGGGTCATATCACCGTCCTGTTGGACAGGTTCGAGCAACAACCCGCCCGGGACTGGTACGCCGCCGAGGCCGTTGCGCACGGTTGGTCCCGCAACGTTCTGCTCAACCAGATCAAGAACCGCACGCTGGAGCGCTCGGGGGCCGCTCCGAGCAATTTCGAGGCCAAGCTCCCGCATCCCGACTCTGAGCTCGCCCAGCAGATCGCCAAGGATCCCTACGTCTTCGACTTCCTCGGGCTCGGTGAGGAGGTGGCCGAACGGCAGCTTGAGAGGGCGTTGACCGACCGGATGGAGGAGACCCTCCGTGAGTTGGGGCAGGGCTTTGCCTTCGTCGGCAGGCAGGTGCACTTCGATGTCGGCGGTGACGACTTCCTGATCTGCGGCAGCCGCAACGACCACACGGTCCGATACTCGCTCGGCCGGTCGGACTCGCCGATGGCCGTCGCGACCTACGCCTACGAGTCGTTGCCACCCGCTGAGCAAGCGGCTCTTCCAGACGCCGACGTTCTCGTCTGGGCGCTCTGATCTGGGTGGGGGCTGGGGGGGTGGAGTGCGGGTCAGTGCGGGAGCACGCGGTGCACCGAGGCGATGTAGGCGTCGGCGTCGAAGGCCGGGAAGACCGCCGACTGCACGATGTAGCCCTGGGCGAGGCCGATCGCCGCGGGCATCAGGGCCGCCGTCCATTCGCGCGCCGCGTCCTCGGCGAGTGATTCGTGCTCGACGGCCCAGCGCATGAAGTAGTGGTCGTAGGCCTCCCGAATGTCGCCGAAGACCGTCCAGAGCAGTTCGCGCACGCCGTCTTCGACCATCGCCTGGGCCCACACCTGAAGCAGCAGTGGCGGTTTCGCGACGTCGCCGGACAGTCCGGTCATCATGCGCGAGACCACGTCGGCTGGGGAGGGGGCCGCGTCGCCGGAGAGTTCGCGGAGGTCGGCGACTCGGTGGCCGATCACCTCGCGCGCGGCCGCCATCATGATGTCGTGTTTGCCCTCGAAGTGACCGTAGATCGCGCCGGCCGAGAGCCCGGACTCCGCAATGATGTCGGTCATGGATGTCGCGGCGAAACCCCGTGCCTGGAAGCAGCGCAGCGCCGCGGCCGTGATCTCGTCACGCCGGGCCTCACGGTATTCGGCGGTCACCTTGGGCATCGTCACCTCATTCGAAGAAAAAGAATGTTCGTTCTTGACGCCGAGTCTAGGCGCAGACATCATATAAAGAAAGAACGTTCTTTTTTGAAAGGCTCATGATGACTGACAACACCCTCACGACCACACCGCCCACCCCCACGCCGTGGCGTCGCATCGTCGGCGTCGGAGTGGCGCTCGCAGTGGTGTCGGAATCATCGTGCTCGCCTTCTCGTGGCCGTCCGTCACGTCGTCGGTCAAGAACCTGCCGCTCGCTGTGGCGGGCCCCGAGTCTGCGGTGAGCCAGGTGGAGTCGGCGCTCTCAACTGCGTCCCCCGGCACCTTCGCTTTCGTCGGTGCCGACGACCGGGCCGGTGCCGTGTCGAAGATCGAGTCCCGCGAGGTCTACGGGGCGATCGTGCTCGACTCAGCGCCGGAGGTTCTCACGTCGTCGGCGGCGAGCCCGGTGGTGAGCCAGTTGCTCACGGGGCTGGCGCCGAAGCTCCAGGCGCAGCTCAGCGCCGCGGCGACCGCAGCCGGTGGGTCGGCCGTGACCGTCGCTGTCACCGATGTGGTGCCGCTCGCCGCATCCGACCCCCGCGGTTCGGGTCTGACGGCCGCGGCGTTCCCGCTGACGCTGGGCGGGATGCTCGGCGGGATCCTCGCGACGATTCTGATCGTCGGCGCGTGGCGGAGGGTGGTCGCGATCACCGTCTACGTGGTGGTGGCGGGGGTCGCGCTCGAGGGGATCCTCGGCGGCTGGTTCGGTGCGCTGCAGGGCGACTTCTTCGTGAACGCGGGTGCGATCGCGCTCACGCTGCTGGCCGTCAGTGCCACGATCGTCGGCGTCGCCTCGCTCGTCGGCCGGGCGGGGATCGCGGTGGGGCCGGTGCTCTTCCTGCTCATCGCGAACCCGATCTCGTCGGCGACGCAGCCGCTGGAGTTCCTGCCGCAGCCGTGGGGCGCCGTGGGCCAGTGGTTCCCGCGGGGGGCGGGTTCGACGCTGCTGCGCGACCTGTCGTACTTCCCGAGCGCGAACCTGCTGTTCCCCTGGCTCGTGGTCGCCAGCTGGGCGGCGCTCGGCATCGTGCTGGCGTTGGCGGGCCACTTCCGGGAGGGCGTCCGCGCCCGGTTCACCAACGAAGTGCTGCCGGAGCACGCCGTTCACGGGGCGCACGCCGCCACGCCCGCGCACCCGGCGCACACCGCCACGCCCACTCACCCGGCCCACGCCGCCTGACCCGCCCCCGGGGCGGGGCTTTGTAACGGCGTATTACGGGGCGGCGGCGGCCGGTGCCAGCGGGCTTCTAGCATGGCGAAAGTACATGCAGGGCAATCACCCGCTCACCCTCCTCCCCGAAAGGCCTCGTCATGAAGAAGATCCTCCGACGCGCAGCCGTGACCTCCGTCGCCACCCTCGCCATCCTGGGTCTCGCCGCCTGCAGCACCGCGGAGAACTCGTCCGCCGGTTCCGCTGACGGAACGGTCTACTTCGGGGTCTCCGCGGCGCAGACCGGCCAGTACGCGCAGTACGGCCAGCAGTTCAAGGAGGCCTTCGACCTCGCGGTCGACGAGGTGAACGCGAACGGCGGGATCAACGGCCAGAAGGTCGCCCTGAAGTACGAGGACTCGCAGTCCGACCCGAAGCAGTCGGTCGCGGTGGCGCAGAAGTTCGTCGGCGACAGCGACATCAGCCTGGTGTTCGGGGACTACTCCTCCGCGGCATCCATTCCGGCCTCGCCGATCTACACGCAGGGCAAACTGCTGCAGTACGGCTTCAACAACTCGAACCCCGACTTCACCGCCAAGGGTTCCGACTACCAGTGGTCGACCTCGATCACCACGACGGCGAGCTACGTCTGGACGGCCGACTACATCAAGAAGCAGGGCGTCAACACGGTCGGCCTGACCTACCTGAACACGGCCGACTGGGGCATCCCGGCCTACAACGCGTTCAAGGACGAGGCCGACAAGATCGGCCTGAAGATCGTCGACGCCGAAGGTGTGCTCGACACCTCCGACGACTACCGGCCCTCGCTCAGCAAGGCCGTCGCCGACTCTCCCGACGCCTTCGTGCACATCGGCTACGGACCCGATGCCGCGAAGATCGTCACCCAGCTCCGTGCGATCGGCTACGACAAGACGTTCTACGGCGGGCAGGACGAGCAGTCGTTCGACGGCACGCCCGATGCTGCAGGATCCGTCATCGGCGCCCAGTTCATCGAGACGAATCCCGACCCCGCGGTCGCGAAGTTCGTCGCGGCGTTCAAGGCCAAGTACCCGAACGAGACCGCGGTGACGAGCTTCGAGGCCGGTGCCTATGACGCCCTCTACGTGGCGGTGGCCGCTGCGAAGGCCGGCGGCGCCACGCGCGACGGCATCCTGAAGGGCTTCCAGGAGCTGAAGGACGTGCCGAGCGTCGTCTACGGAACGATCAGCCTCGACCCGACCACGCGCCGGGTGCAGTCGCCGCAGCTCACCCCGACCATCCTCACCGACGGCAAGTGGGTCGCCGAGAGTTGATCGACACCCTGATCGCAGGACTGCTCCGGGGGAACGTCTACGCCCTCGGAGCGGTCGGCATCTCGCTGGTCTTCGGCGTGATGAACGTCGTCAACTTCGCCCAGTTCTCGTTCTTCGGCCTGGGCGCCATACTGGCATGGTTCTTCGTGGCCGAACTCGGGCTGCCGTTCTGGATCGCGCTGCCGCTTGTTCTCGTCATCTGCGCGGGGCTCGGGCTCGTGATCAACATCTCCGTGGTGCGCCCGCTCGCGAAGTACCTGCCGCTCGCGGCGATGCTCTCGACCTACGCCGTCTCGCAGATCCTCGACAACGTGTCGCAGATCGCGTTCACCGCCCAGTTCCAGGTGTTCCCGAAGGTGCTGCCCACGTCGAACCTGCAGATCGGCAACATGCGGTTCGGCACGTCTGACGTGGTGATGCTCGGCACGACCGCGGTCATCATGGTCGGCATCTCGCTGTTCCTGAAGTACGGCAAGCTCGGCCGCGCCATCCGTGCCACCTCCCAGGACCAGGAGGCGGCCCTGCAGATGGGCATCCCCGTCGGGCTGGTGCAGAACGTCTCGTTCGTCATCGCCTCGGCGCTCGGCGGCCTCGCGGGCGTGTTCATCGCGCTCTACGTGGGGGTCGCGAACCCCGGTTCGGGGCTGAACATCGGCCTCACAGCCTTCGTGGCAGCGACCCTCGGCGGCCTCGGCTCGCTCGTCGGGGCTGTCGTGGGCGGCTTCGTGCTGGGCATCCTCGAAGCCTTCGGCATCCACTTCTTCGGCGACACCGCGCGCCAGATCATCGTCTTCGTGGTTCTGATCGTGGTGCTCATCGTGCGGCCCGGCGGTCTGTTCGGCAAGGTGCCGCTGCTCTCGGCGGAACCGTTGACGGGCACGTTCCTCGGAAAGGGGAGACCGCTGCGCATCCCGCGCTGGGTCTGGCCGGCCGCGTTCGTCGTGCTCGGAGTGCTGGTTCCCGTGTTCGCGAACAACTACATCCTCACCACGGGCACGCAGGTACTGATCTACGCGATCATCGCCGCCGGGTTCACGGTCACGGCGGGCCAGGCGGGCGTACTCGCCCTCGGACAGGCCGGCCCGATCGCCATCGGCGCCTACATGTCGGCGGTGCTGACGCTCTACCTGCACTTCCCGTTCTGGGTGGCGTTGCCGCTCGCCGGGCTCGTGTCGGCGATCGTCGCCTCGATCCTCGCCTCGCCCATCTGGGGCGTGAAGGGGCACTACATCTCGATTGCGACGCTCGGCCTGGGGATCGCGATCGTCGCGGTGATCCAGCTGGTCTTCCCGCAGGGCATCTACAACATCCCGGTGCCCGAGTTCTTCGGCACCCCGCTCTCGACCCCGCTGGCGTACTACCTGATCGACTTCGTGGTGCTCGTCATCACGCTGGTCATCATGTGGCGCATCCGCGGCTCGCACCTCGGCAAGGTGATCTCGAGCGTCGGGGCGGATGAGGTCGCGGCCCTGGCGTCGGGCGTGCGGGGGCGCAACTACAAGGCGCTCGCGTTCGCGATCTCGGCATTCTTCGCGGGTATCGGCGGGTCGCTGCTCGCGCACCAGTACACCTACATCGATCCGACGATCTTCACGATGATGATGTCGCTGCTGGTGGTGACCATCGTGATCCTCGGTGGCATCAACCTGCCCTACGGCGCGGTCGTCGGGTCGATCATCCTGATCGGTGCGATGGAGCTGCTGCGGTTCACGCCGGAACTCCGGATCATCGTCTACGGCCTGGTACTGATCCTCGTGGTGAGGTTCCGTCCCGGGGGAATCCTGGTGAGGAAGTCATGAGCGATCAGCTGCTGCAGGTCGACGGTCTCGAGCGGCACTTCGACGGGTTGAAGGCGGTGGACGGCATCTCGTTCAGCGTCGCGCCGGGCGAGGTCGTGTCGATCATCGGCCCGAACGGCTCGGGCAAGACCACCACGCTGAACCTGGTGAGCGGCGCGATCCGCCCGCACGGCGGATCCATCACCCTCGCGGGCGCGCGCATCGACAGGGCCGACAGTGCGCGCATCGCCGAGCACGGCATTGCGCGCACCTTCCAGAACGGGCGTGTCTTCGCGACCCTCTCGGTGGCCGACAACATCGAGGTGGGGATGCACTCGACACTGACGGCCAGCCGGCCGTTCCGCGGGCTGTCGAACCTGTTCCTGCTGCGCTGGATCCCGCTGCTCGGCGAACTGTTCATCGCGATCGTCGGCACTCCCGCCTCACGGCGCGAGGGGCGGATGATCGCCGACGGTGTCGATGCGGAGATCCACCGGTTCGAGGCCCGCCTCGGGCCGCGGCGGCACGACCCCGCCTACTCCCTGAGCTACGCCAACCGCCGCCGCACCGAGATCGCGCGGGCGATGGCGCAGAAACCTAAGCTGCTGGTGCTCGACGAACCGACCGCGGGAATGAACCAGTCCGAGACATCCGAGGTGCTGCAGCAACTGCTCGACCTGAAGGCCGAGGGGCAGGCGATCCTGCTGGTGGAGCACAAGCTCGACCTCGTGATGCGGGTCTCCGACCGGGTGATCGTGATGGACGGCGGGCGGATCATCGCCGAGGGCGCGCCCGAGGTCGTGCGGCACGATCCCGCCGTGATCGAGGCCTACATCGGGCGCCGGCGCGAAGCGAAACGGGGTGGTGCAGCGTGAGCGCACTTCTGGAACTCGACGACGTGAATGTGTTCTACGGGCCGTTCCACGCGCTCCGCGGCAACAGTCTCACGGTGGGCGAGGGAGAGATCGTCTCGCTGCTCGGCGGCAACGCGAGCGGCAAGTCGACCACGATGAAGACGATCCTCGGTCTGATCAGGGTGAAGTCGGGCACGGTGCGGTTCGCGGGGGCCGACATCACGCACTCCTCCACGAGGCGCCGGATCGCGTCGGGTATCGCCTCGGTGCCGGAAGCGCGCCGGGTGTTCCCGCAGATGACGGTCGACGAGAACCTGCTCGCGGGGGCGTACACCCGCTCCGACCGCGCCGGCATCGCCGACGACCTCGAACGGATGCGCGAGCACTTCCCGCGGCTGGCCGAACGGCGCAAGCAGGAGGCCGGCACCCTCTCCGGCGGCGAACAGCAGATGCTCGCCTTCGCCCGCGCGCTGATGAGCCGCCCGAAGCTCATCTGCATGGACGAACCGACCATGGGGCTCTCGCCGAAACTCGTCGACCAGGTGCTCGACGAGATCGTGCGCATCAACACCGAACTCGGGGTGGCCGTGCTGTTCGTCGAGCAGCAGGCCGAGCTGGCCCTCTCGATCGCCTCGCGCGGCTACGTGCTGGCGACGGGCGCGATCGTGCTGGAGGGCACGGCGCGCGAGTTGCTCGACGATCCCCACATCCAGGAGGCCTACCTCGGAAAGGCGGCGTCATGACGTCCCCTCGTCTCGGCTATTTCACCCGGCTGCTCGGCGACGCACCGCCGCGGGAGCGCTATCGCAACGCCCTCGCGCAGTTCGTGCGCGCCGAGGAGCTCGGGTTCGACACGGGGTGGGTGGCGCAGCACCACTTCCACCGCGATGAGGGCGGCTTGCCGTCGCCGTTCGTCTTCCTCGCACAGGTGGCGGCCCGCACGTCTCGCATCACCCTGGCCACGGGCATCGTGACGCTGCCGCTCGAAGCACCGCTGCGGGTCGCCGAAGACGCTGCCGTGCTGTGGCTGCTCAGCGACGGCCGCTTCGAGCTCGGGATCGGGTCGGGGGGCACCGCGACATCCTTCCCGCCGTTCGGACTCGAGGTGGATGACCGGCCGGCCACCTACGTCGCCAACAAGCAGATCGTGCTGGGCGCGCTCCGCGGTGAGACGCTGACGACCGACGACGGTGCGCTCTACCCGCCCGCCCCCGGCCTCGCGGACACGCTCTGGGAGGCGACCTTCTCGGTGAGCGGCGCAGCACGGATCGGCGCCGAGGGGCACGGCCTGCTGCTGTCGCGCACCCAGCCGAGGCCCACGTTCACCGGTCGAGGCTCCGCGCCCGACCAGCTCGCCCTCGTCGAGGCGTACCGGGCGGCCCTGCCCACCGGGGTGGCACCGCGCATCATGGCGTCGCGCTCGGCGCTGGTCGTCGACACCGATGAGGATGCCCGGCGGTGGCGTGCGCAGGGCATCGACCACTCGCGGCCGATGCTCGCCGCGCAGGGTGTCCCGGTGCCTCCTGAGGTCGATGACGCATCGCTTGCGGCGTACCTCGACCTGCACGTCGGCACCGTGTCGCAGGTTCTGGCGTCACTCGGCAGCGACCCGATCCTGCCGCTCGCGACCGACATCGTCTTCCAGCCGCACCCCGTCGACCCGCCGCACGAGGTGGTTCTGCGCTCGCTCGAACTGCTCGCGCGGGAGGTCGCGCCGGCGCTCGGCTGGGTGCCCCAGAGCTGATGAACCCCCGAAAGGACACCATGGCCCCCTCCATCACCCACGTCACCGACGTCATCGACCACCTGATCGGCGCAGAGGAGGGCGACGCGCTCTTCGCGCTCCGCACCCAGCGTCCCGACGCGAAGCAGAACGCCCAGGCGAGCTTCGACGCCCTGTTCGCCTCCGACGACCTCTCGCAGGTCAGTCAACTCGAACGGCTCGCCGTCGCGTACTTCACGGTCGCGCTCTCGCAGAGCCCCACCGCCGGTTTCTACTGGGACCTGCTCGACGCCGAGTCGCCCGAGGTGCTCGGGGCGCTCGCGGCGGCGCTGCCGACCGCCGTCACCACCGGCCCGTACGGCGACTACCCCGAGGGGCCGCTGTCGGTCGAGAATGTCGCCGGGTTGCACTGGGCTCCGGATGCCGCACTCACGGCCGTCGTCGGGGAACGTCTCGGCGCCGCCCTCGCCCACACGCACCTGCTCGTGTACCGGCCGCGCGAATCGTCTCCGGATGCCCTGCAGGCGCTGCTTGACGCAGGCTGGTCGACCACCGGAGTCGTCACGCTCTCGCAGCTCGTCGCGTTTCTCAGCTTCCAGCTCCGCGTGGTCGCGGGCCTCACCGCCCTGAAAGGGGAACTCGCATGACCGACACCGTGATCCGGCACACGTTCGACGCGCCCAACGCCTTCACCCAGGCCGAGCTCGGCTGGGAGCCCTGGCTCGAACCGCTGCCGCTCGGCGAGCTCACCGAGCGGCACTACCTCGGCCTCGTCGACAAGCGCCGCGCCTCGAACCCGTACTTCCGGCTGCTCGTGCGGGACCCCGACATCCTCGGCGCCCGCACCCGCACCGACAACGACATCTTCTACAACGAGAAGGGCGGCCTGTCGCGCGCCCTGCGGGAACTGTCTGCGGCGAGTGCCTCACGCACGAACGGCTGCATCTTCTGCGCCTCGGTGCACTCGCGGTTCGCGGCCCACCACTCGAAGCGACCTGACGACGTGCAGCGCCTGCTCGACGACGGCACGTCCGCGCCGCAGGACGATCCGGCGTGGCGAGCGGTGATCGATGCCTCCGTCGCCCTGACGGTCACCCCCGGCGAATTCGGTGCGTCACAGGTGCGCGCGCTCCGCGAGGCGGGCCTCGACGACCTCGCGATCGCCGACGCCATCCACGGCGCCGCCTTCTTCAACTGGGCCAACCGGCTCATGCTGTCGCTGGGTGAGCCGACTCCGCCGCAGTAGCAAGCACCTGTGCGAGCGCGGTCACCGCAGCGAACGGATCCGGTCCGACCGGGATCATCACCGAGGAGGTCACCCCCGCTTCGTGGAGTTCCCGCAGGCGGTGGATGACCGTTGCGGGGCTTCCGGCGAGGGAGAGCTGTGCCACCCACTCGTCGGGGAGCCGCGCGGCGAACTCCGCACGGCTGCCCGCTTCCGCCCTGAGGCGGGCGAGGTCAGTCGCGAAGGCCAGCGGAGCGAGGTGCGGGGCCCAGTCGGGCTCGCCGATCCATTCGAGTCCCGGGCGGGCGGCGGCCCAGGCCTCGGCGTCCGTGTCCCTGACCACGGCCACGTTGTACGCGACGATGCGGTGCGGGGTCGGGCTGGCGATGCGGCCCAGGGCCTCGCGCACGTACTCCGGGGTGCTGGGCTCGGCGAGCACGGTCCCGTCCGCGATGCGCCCCGACGCCGCGAGCGACCGCGGCCCCCGCACCCCGAGCAGGATGTCCGGCACGACGGCGGGGAGGGCCGAAGCATCCAGTCCCACATCGTGGAGCTCGACGCGGCCGTCCGCCGTGACGCGCTCACCGTTCAGCAGCGATCTCAGGGCGCGCACGTGTTCCTCGAGGAGCTGCAGAGGGCGTGCCTGCCACGCACCGACCGAGGCGATCCAGGCCGGCATGCCGTGGCCGATCCCGACATCGACCCGGCCAGGGTACAGCTGCGCGAGGGTCGCGATCTCCATCGCCTCGAAGGCGACGTTGCGCACGGCTGCGGGCAGGATGCCGATGCCGACCCGGATCCGGTCGGTGCGGGCGAGAACGGAAGCGGCCTGGGCTATGCCTCCGCGGAACCCGAGATCTTCGACGACCCACAGTTCGTCGAACCCGAGCTCCTCGACCCGCGAGGCGAAGCGCAGAACGTCTGCTGCAGCGATGTCCCGGGGGAGCATGATGCCCTGGGCGAACCCGGTCATGCTCACCCTCCTCCCCGCCTCGGTCATCGCACCTCGACGGCTTCGTCGTCAGGGTGCTCCTGCGCATAGGCGGCGCCGGCGTGGCCGGTACGCACACGACGCCTCACGACAATGATGTACCAGAGCGCCGCGAGAACGAGGATCCCGCCGAACACGAATCCGTTTCCTGCGAACGCCGGCAGGAACAGGAGGGCCATCTCCACCGTCAGGAACACGATGAGAGCGACGACGAGCAGCGGGATCCGCGCTCGTCCGAGGTTGAACGTTCCCGGTTCCGGCTCGGGCACCCTGCCGCGCACCGACGCGATCAGCAGTCCGACGGTCTGCAACACGTAGGTGGTGAAGAAGGCGAGGGTGGCGATGCCGAGGAAGTAGTTGAACGCCTGCGGGCTCACCAGGGCAGAGAGCAGCATCAGCACGGAGACGACACCCAGCGTGATGACAGCAGTCGACGGGGTCTTGCGCTCGGGCGAGACGTGCCGGAGGGCCCGGGAGAAGGGCATCATGTTGTCCCGCGACATCGAGTAGAGCAGTCGGGTGCCCACCAGCACGTTGGCGAGCAGGCAGACGAGGATGTTCGTGAGGGCCACCGCGACGACGATCTTCGCGAACACCGGTCCGAGCTGCTGGGAGATGATCTCCTCGATCGGCGTGGACGACCCGGCGACGGCCGACGCGTCCTTGATGGCGAGCACGTAGACGAGGTACATCAGGAACTCGATCACACACGACGTTGCGAAGGCGTAGAACATGGTGCGCGGGATGACCCGCCGTGCGTTCTTCGTCTCTTCTGCCACATCGGCGACGGCCTCGACGCCCACGAGCCCGAAGAACGGCCCGAGAGAGGCGGCGAGCCAGGCGAGGATGTACGGCGTCGCCTCATCGGAGCTCTTGCCCTCGAAGAGCGACGAGAACGGCTGCGCGTTGTCGGGGACGAGAAAGACCACGACCGCGATCACCAGAGTGACGCCCACCGTGACGACGATCTCGAGCCCGACGCCGATGTTGTTGATGAAGGTCGCGAGGCGCACCCGGTAGGCGTTGATCGTCACGCAGACGAGAACGACGCCGATCGCGATGAAGATCTGCCCGGCCTGGGTGAGATCCCAGTCGAAGACGCTGCCGAGGTAGCCGGCGAAGATGTAGCCGAGGCTCGTCATGCCGCTGACCCAGCCGATCAGCGCGGCGAACCCGGTGAACCAGCCGAAGCCGGGTCCGTTGAGTCGGCTCGTCCACTGGTAGGCGTAGCCCGCCAGGGGAAGCTTCGCTGCGATGTCTGCGGCGATGAGTGTCCAGAGCAGAAAGACGGGTATCGCCAGGAACAGGGTCCAGATGAACGGGGATCCGGCGTTGAGGTATCCCGCCCCGAATCCGGTGAACACGGCCGTTGTCGCGCTGATGGTGGAGAAGCCGATGGCGAACGAGGCCACTCTGCCGACCGAACGGTCGAGCTTCTGGGTGTAACCGAACTCCGCCAGGCGAGCGTCTTCATCGCCTGCCACGAAGCCCGTCGATGATCTGCCGACGTGTTCGGAGGGAGGTACCGGATCAATCATGGGTGTTGCTCCTCGCTTCATGGTGACACGGCCCGGACGGTCCGCGTCTGTGAAGTGAAGTGAAGCGGGATCGGCCCCCGGCGGGAAGTCGACATTTCCTATCTATTCATAACCAGAACTGATCACTGTCCGGCATCAGGGCGCGGAGGCACGCGGTCGAGCATGTGCTGCACCAGCTTTCGGGCCGACGCCGACAATCGCTCCGGGTTCCAGGCCAGGGCTGTATAACTGATCGGCCGGTCGACGATCGGCACGAAGCGGATGCCCGGCCGCACGTACAGCCGCACCATCGACGACGTCGTGAAGCTCACCCCGATCCCGGTGGAGACCAACATCGTCTCGGCCTCGTAGGTCGCCGCCTCGGCGGCGATCACAGCGGGTCGGCCCTGCCGGGCATCCAGAGCCATCCAGTAGTCCCGCCAGATTCCGGCGGACGACGGCGCGACGACGATCGGTTCGTCGAGCAGTTCGGCGATGCGGAGTTCGGTCCGCTCCGCCAGTCGGTGAGTGCGCGGCAGGCAGGCGACCCAGGTCTCCTCGGCGACGACGGCCATCTCGAGCCCGAGCACGTCGACGGGAGGGCGGATCAGGGCCACATCCGAGGTGCCGGCCGCCAGTCCCGCGGTCGGATCGGAGAAGTTGTGCTCGATGGTCTCGACGGTGATGCCCGGGAGTTCCGCCTCCAGGCCCTCGATGAGCTGGAAGAGCAGGTCGGCTCCCGTGCCGATGAGGTAGCCGATCCGCACATGTCCGCGATCGACGAGGGTCGAGGCCGCATCGAGTGCCGCATCCACTCCGCGAAGGGCGGAGCGCACGGAGGGCAGCCACTCCGTGCCGAACCCTGTGAGGGTGACGGAGCGGGTGTCCCGGTCGAACAGCCGCGCCCCGATGAGCTGTTCGAGCTGGCGGATGGCCGCCGAGAGTGCGGGCTGCGAGATGTAGAGCGTCTCAGCGGCCCGGCGGTAGTTCAGTTCCCTGCTGAGGGCGTCGAAATACCGCAGGAGTTGCAGGGTGACGTTCTGGCTCATGAAAGGCCACCACCTCCGATTGATAGCTTCCGGTTATCGCATCATCGTACCTGTGAACTTCCGCCCTCCCACAGGTGCACGCCAAGCTGATCCGACATCCGCACCCGATGGAGAGCTGGAAACGACATGGTCACCCACCGCCGCACGATCACCCTCGAGACACCGGCCCGCCAGGAGTTCTTCGACGTCACCCCGCAGCTGCTGGAGTTCATCGCCTCGTCAGGTCTGACCGACGGCATCGCGATCGTCTACTCCCCGCACACCAGCTGCTGCGTGCTCATCCAGGAGGAATCCGAGGACACGACCTACTACGGCACCCAGCTGGTGCTGCAGGACACCCTGAACGTGCTCGCGAAGATCGCTCCGCCGACCCGGCACGAGGGCCAGTACCTGCACCCGGGCCCGATCCACATCCGGAACGCCGCCGAACTCCGCGGCGAGCTGCCCGAGTGGGGGCTGAACACCGACGGTCACATCCTGTCGTCGATCCTCGGGCGTTCGGAAGTCGTTCCCATCGCCGACGGCGCGGCCGTTCTCGGAGAGTTCGGCCGGGTCTACTTCGGCGATCTCGACGCGGTGCGGGCCCGCACGCGCTCGGTGCACGTCCAGCTCATCGGGGGTTGAGCGTGCTGGTCTATGCGGTGGATGTCGGCACGACCAACGTGAAGGTCGTGCTCTACGACGAAGTTCTCACGAGGTTGGCCGTCGCCTCCGCAGAGGCCCAGTACTCCCGTTCCGGCAACCGGGTCGAGTTCGATCCGGCCGGGCTCTTCGAGCTCGTGCTCGGCCTGATCGCCGAGTGTGCGGGCGCGGTGCACGGCACGGTGGGCCAGGATGCGGTCATCTCGCTCACCGGGCAGGCCGAGTCGCTCGTGCTGAACGATTCCGCCGGCTCGCCCGTGCGCCCGGCGATGTCGTGGCTCGACGACCGGGCCACCGCCGAAGCCGCGGAGCTCGGCGCGCACTTCGGCGACGACGAGGCCTTCGCCATCACCGGGGAGCCGTTCCCTTCAGCCACCTGGCCGGCGGCGAAACTGCGCTGGCTCCGCCGGCACGAACCCGAGACACTTGCGGCCACACACGAGGTGCTGATGGTCAAGGACGACCTGGTCAGACGCTTCACGGGCACCGCGGCCGGGGAGCTCACCACGCGCGGCTTCACCTACTTCTGGAACGTGCCGGCCGGTGAGTACTGGGATGACATGCTCGCCTTCTGCGGAGTGCCCGACGATTCCCTGCCGCAGGTCGTGCCGGCGGGCACCGATCTCGGCCCCGTCGCATCCGCTGTCGAAAGGCGCCTCCCGCCCGCCCGGAGCTACCGGCTGAATGCCGGTGCACTCGACCACTTCGCGGCCATGGTCGGCACGGGCTCGTACGCTCCGGGAGTCGTGAGCGAGTCGGCCGGCACCGTGCTGTCGCTGTCGATGCTCGACACCGAATGGTCTTTCGACACGGCGACGAAGGTCTCGTTCCATCCGTCGCTGGATGCCCGGGGAACGCTCCTCTTCAGCGGAGCGGACAGCGGGGGAGTCGCGCTGGAGTGGTACCGCCGCGAGGGATTGGACGGGATGACGTTCGCCGACCTCGAGAAGAGTCTCAGCGCGCGCACCGTCGCCACGGCAGAGGCCCCGATCTTCCTGCCCTATCTGACCGGCATCAACCCACCCGACTTCCACCCGAGTGCGCGAGGCGCCTTCCTCGGCCTCGAACTCGGCCACGACCGCATCGACCTGGCCTACGCCGTCGAAGAGGGAATCGCGCATCTCCTCCGCCGGAACGTCGACTATCTGGGGGGAAGCGTGCGCGAGATCGTCTCCACCGGCGGCGGAGCGGACTCGCCCTTCTGGAGCCAGCTGAAGGCAGACGTCTGCAACGTCGGTGTGCTCGTGCCCGACGAGCGGGAGGCCACCTGCCGGGGGGCGGCGGTGCTGGCGCTGGTGGCCGCCGGCGAACTCGCCAGCCTCAGCGACGCGGCTGCCCTCAGCCAGCCCGCGGTCTCGCGGTTCCGGCCATCCCCCTCACCCGAGCGCGAAGCGCGCTACCGCCTCTTCGACGACTACCTTCACCGCCTCTACCCGAGCGCTTCCGAAACGGAGAACCGATGATTACGCTGGCCTGCTCCTCACCCATGGTGCCGGGCTCGACCCTCACCGAGAAGGCCGAACTGCTGGGCCGCTGGGGCTACGGCGGGATCGCCGTCTTCCAGCCGCTGCAGGACTGGACCGAGGATGTTCGTGCCGAACTGGTCGCGCTCGAGGGCAGAACCGGTGTGCGCCCGGTCGAGTTCGTGCTGGTCGACGAGATCTACGGCAGAGCGATGTCGGCCGATCCTGACCTCCGGGCGCGCTGCCGCGCGATGTACCGCGAGGCGGCCGGAGTGTGCGCCGAGCTCGGTGCCGTCACGGAGATCGAGTACGAATACGGGCCGCAGGATCCGCTGCCGCTGTTCGAGCCGTTCCAGCAGCTCGACGACGAACAGAGGGCCGGGTTCATCTCCTTCTACCGGGAGTTACTCGACATCGTGCAGGGAACCGCGGGCCGGGTGCTGCTCGAGCCCTTGAACCGGTACGAGAGCCGGTACCTGAACCTCGCGGCAGACAACCTCGCGATCATCGATGCGGTCGCCCACCCGAACGCGGGCCTCCTGCCCGACACCTTCCACATGTCGATCGAGGAGGCGGACATCGCCGAAACGCTGCGCCGTGCCGGATTCAGGATCGCCCACGTGCATCTCGGCGACAACAACCGCCTGCTGCCCGGGCACGGCCGACTGGACTGGCCGGGCATCTTCGGGGCGCTGGCAGAGGTCGGCTACGACGGCTGGGTCAACCTCGAGTGCTCGACCGAAGGCGATCCCGCCCTCACCCTGCCGGCGAGCGCCGCCTTCCTCCGAACGCTGATCGACGCATGAGCGCCGTGCTGGCCGGGCCCTTCTTCGAGATCGGGCCGAAGAACCTGCTGCGGCGGGTGCAGATCGAGGCGCTGGCGCGAGCCGCGGGCCTGGCGGGTGCAGACTTCGGTGTGACCGTCGTGATCACCGTTCCCACGGCGCTCATCGCCCCCATCGCCGACCTCCGCACCGGCGTGCTCGTCTACGCGCAGGAGCTCGGAGCAGACCTCCCCGGGGACTCGTTCGGCACCGTGACGGCCGAGGCCCTCGTCGACGCCGGTGCCGACGGAGTCATGCTGAACCACGACAGGCACCCGCTCGACGACGCCGGCCTCCGGCAGGCCGTCAGCCGAACAGAGGGCACAGGCCTCGGCAGCATCGTCTGCGCCGGGTCGGAGGCCGACGCGCTGCGGTTCGCAGGGCTGGCGCCGGACGCCATCCTGTTCGAGCCGCCGGAGCTGATCGGCACGGCCGGAGCGGCTGGGGTGGCCCCGCGCGACTGGATCCCCCGCTCGAACCACGCCGTCAGGCAGGGCGCCTCCGGCGTGCTCATGATGCACGCCGGAGGCGTCACCTCACCCGCGGTCGTGCGTTCGATCATGGCCGCCGGCGCCGACGGCTCGGGATCGACCAGCGGCATCCTCGGTTCCGCCGATCCCCGGGCCGCCGCGCGGCTCTACATCGAAGCCGCGCGTGCCGGCTGGAACGACGCCCACGACACCCCTTCGCACCCCACCCATTAAGGAGCACACAATGCAGACCACACTCACCGGCAAGACGGCCGTCATCACTGGAGGTGCTCGCGGGATCGGACTCACCGTGGCGCGCGCCCTCGCCGCCGATGGCGCCGACATCGCACTGTTCGACCTGCTCGACACCGTCGAGGAGACCGCCCAGCAGATCGCAGACGAATTCGGCGTGCGGGCCATGGGCCAGAAGCTCGACGTCACCGACCAGGCGGCGACGGCTGCCGCCTTCGCTGCGGTCACCGCGCGTCTCAGCGTTCCCCAGGTGCTTCTCACGGCCGCGGGCATCGAGATCAACGGCGACTCCGTCGACGTCACCGCCGCCCAGTGGCGGAAGGTGATCGACGTCAACCTGACGGGCACCTTCTTCTCTGCGCAGGCCTTCGGCCACGGACTGTTGGAGGCGGGACTGCCCGGAAGCGCCATCCTCATCTCGTCGATGTCGGGGCTCATCGTGAACGTTCCCCAGTGGGCGGCCTCGTACAACTCCTCCAAGGCGGCTGTGGCCCATCTCGGGAAGTCGCTGGCCGTCGAATGGGCCTCGGCGAACATCCGGGTCAACTCGATGGCGCCCGGCTATGTGCTCACCGACCTGACCCGACAGATCATCGAGAAGGAACCGTCGCTCCACGACGAGTGGGTCGCACTCATCCCGCAGCGCCGCATGGCCACGCCCGACGATCTCACCGGACTGGTGAGCTTCCTCGCGTCCGACGTCTCGAGCTACATCACCGGCCAGCAGATCGTCATCGACGGCGGCTACACGGCGATCTGAGCCGATCGCCGCCCCGCAGAGCCGCGATCTGATCTGCAGCGCCCGTCTGGAGTGCCCGAAGGGACCCATATCGTTCCATGCTCGGTCGCATTCATCGATATGGGTCCCCTCGCCGGCGCCAGGCCGGGTCAGTTCGAACGCAGGTTGCGCCTCCGGCGGGTGAGGCCGAGGGTCACGGCGCCTCCGATGAGCAGCACCAGGCCGGCGAGGCCGCTCGCGGCGGCGCCATCCATTCCTGTCGCGGCCAGCGTGGGGTTCGAGCCCCCGGCGACGGCCGTTGAAGACGGCGACGGCACGGCGGTCGGGGCGGCGGTCTCAGTCGGCGTGGGCGTGGGCGTGGGCGTCGCCGGGATCGCGTGCACCAGCTCCGGCGTCGTCGACGGCGCGAGGCGGTGCAGGGTGGCCTGCTCGTAGTCGTACGACATCGACAGCAGTTCGGCGTCATGACTGCGCTGGGCCACGAGCTCGAGCCCCGCGGATTCGCCGGTCGACGTGAATCCGGCCGGCAGCGAGACCGACGGCACGCCGGTGTTCGCGCCCACGTCGCAGAAGGTCGTGCCCGACCAGTCAGGCGTTGCGGAGCCTGCGCTGGTGGGCATGGCCAGGGCGTCGAGGTCGTGGTCGACGAAGTACTCGTCCATCGCCTTCTTGCCCGCCTCCTGCTCGGCGATCGCCGCGTCGTAGGTGGGGTTCGGGATGTCGGCACCGGCCAGGAAGAAGTCGATGTCGCCCTGCGTGAGGGACGACTTCCCGTCGGCGATGATGTCTTCGAAGGTGAGCTTGTCCTTCGGCTCGGCCAGCGCCGCGAGGCCCTCGGGCCAGGTCGCTTCGGTCGTGGCGAAGAACGAGGCGATGCTGGAGCGCATGTCGGTGTAGCCGGCGCTCTTCAGCGTGCCCGAGACGAAGGCGTGGTTGAAGTCGGGCACGGGAACGATTTCGGCGCCCTGGGCCTTCAGGTCGGCGACGGCCTTGTCGAAGAGCGCGATCTGCTCGGCGAACCCGGGGCGGGCCTGCTCGTCGGCGGTGTAGTCGTACTGCACGTAGCCGATGCGCTTGCCCTCCAGCGCGGTGTCACTGAGGCCGGAGACGAACGTGGCGGGGTTCTGCTCGTTCGCGATGACGGTTCTCGGGTCGGCCGGGTCGTAGCCGGCGAGCACCTGCATCAGCAGGGCCGCATCCGTGACCGTCTTGGTCATCGGGCCGGAGACGTCCTGCGGCGCGCTCAGCGGCACGACCCCGGCGACACTCGTAAGGCCCATCGTGGGGCGGTAGCCGACGAGGCTCTCATGGGCGCTCGGGCCGACGATCGAGCCGCAGGTGTCGGTGCCGAGACCTGCGGGGCCGAAGCTCGCTGCGACGGCTGCGCCGGTTCCGCCGCTCGACCCACTGGCGCTGTTGGCCTGGTTGTAGGCGTTGTTCGTGCGACCCCGCTCCGAGCTGAGCGTGAAGGTGCCGTGCCAGGCGAATTCCGACATGTTGGTCTTTGCCAGGATGATCGCGCCCGCGTCACGCAGCCGAGCGACGGCGGTCGAGTCGAGTTTCGTCTGGTAGGTGCGGAGCGAGACGCTGCCGGCGGTCGTCGGCATGTCGAAGGTGGCGTAGTTGTCTTTGACGAGGATGGGCACGCCGTGCAGCGGGCCGCGGAGCTTGCCGGCCGCACGTTCGGCATCGAGCGTCGCCGCGGTTGCGAGGGCCTCAGGGTTCTCGCGGATGATCGCCGCGAGGCCGGGCTGCGTGCCGTACGGGGTGTCGTATGCCGCGATGCGGTCGAGGTACTCCTGCGTCAGCGCGACGGAGGTCGTCTCGCCCGACGCCAGCAGCGCGAGGATGTCGGTGACGCCGAGGTCGACGACATCGGGGGCGGCGACCGCTGGGGAGACGGCGGTCGGCGCGGCGAAAACGGCAGGGGCGAGGACGGAGGAGGTGACAGCGAAACCGGCGCAGATGGCGGTCACGGCAGCGGCGCGGGAGAAGGTGCGCAGAGAGGTGGTTCGAGGGGGCAACACGGTTCCAAACTCTGAGAGAACTGACAGTGGATTGCCAGTTTCATGCAGGCAGATTTCGCCGGTGTTTCCGCAGTGGGTCGGTCTCATGACTGTGGCGGGCGCGGCCCACCGCGTCACGTGCCGCTTGTCGCCCCGACCCGTCGCCCGCGCTTCAGAAGGCGCGACGCGCCCATCACGATCACGGCGACGATCGCACCGAGCACCAGCCCGAACACGGCCGACAGCGCGGTGTCGGCGATCCACACGACGACGGGGCCGGCCGCCTCGATCGCATCGGTGACGGCGTGCACCAGGTCGGCCGGGGCGTGCCAGAACGTCTCGGCCAGGTTCGCGATCACCAGGTGCCCGCCCACCCAGAGCATGGCGACGGTTCCGACCACGCTGATCACCCGGAAGACGGTGGGCATAGCCGCGACGATCCGCGCGCCGGCTCGACGGATCCGCCTCTCCCCGCTCTTCATGAGCCGCAGCCCGATGTCGTCGATCTTGACCAGCAGGGCGACAGCGCCGTACACCAGCGCCGTCATACCGAGGCCGATCACCACCAGGGCGGCCAGCGTCATCCAGATTTCCGCTTCGGGGTCAAGGCTCGCCAGCGCGATGAGCATGATCTCCGTGCTCAGGATGAGGTCGGTGCGGATGGCGCCGAACACCAGCTTCTTCTCGTCCCGCGGTTCGGCATCGTCGCTGGCGTGGTGCGCGCCGAACCATTCCGAGACCTTCTCGGCGCCTTCGAAGCACAGGTACGTGCCGCCGACGAGGAGAAGGAACGGGAGCACGCCGGGGGCGAACGCGGAGAGCAGCAGCGCGAGCGGGATGATGATGACGAACTTGTTGAACAGGCTGCCGAGCGCGATGCGCCAGACGACGGGGAGCTCGCGGGCAGGCGTCAGCCCCTGCACGTACTGCGGGGTGACGGCCGCATCGTCGATGACGACCCCGGCGGTCTTCGCGCTCGCCTTCAGGGCAGCGGTCAGGATGTCATCGACGACGGCGAGGAGGCCGACCGACATGGTGTTCTCCTAGGCGGGACGGGTCGTGCTGCGACCGGGGCGGCGGGGACGGTTCCCACAGTAGCGTCTGCCCGGAGAGGGATCCTGAGCGCTACTGCTCGAGGGCGGTGTGGAGGGTGCGCACGATCTCGGCGCGTGCGGTGCGACCGGTACGGGTGGGCAGCAGCGGGTAGACGTGCACCTCGCCGGTGCCCTCGCGGAAGTCGAGTGCGACGCCCGCCGCAGCCGCCTTCTCGACGAGCAGGTGCGCATCCGGGTTCAGCACATCACGGGTCCCGGTGTAGAGCGTCAGCGGGCCGAGCCCCGCCAGGTCGCCGAAGAGCGGGCTGACGACCGGGTCGAGGAGGTCGCGGTCACCCCGCCAGAGCTCGGCCAGCACCTTGCCGCCCGGCGTCGCCAGCCACGGATCGGTCGGCTGCACGACCGGGATGCGCGGGTTGCTCCAGCTGAGGTCGAGGGCCGGCGAGATCAGCACGGTGCGCGGCACGGTGATTCCGTGGTCGTCGCGGAGGGCCAGGGCGGCCGAGAGCGCGATCTGCCCGCCCGCCGAGTCGCCCGCCAGGCAGGTGGTGCCGAACTGCTCCCGGGAACGTCGAACGAGGTCGACGACCCCGGCGGCCGCTTCGGCTGCGTCACCGAACGGCACCAGCGGATAGATCGGCAGGATGACCGTGGTGCCCGACTCGGCCGCGATCTGTGCCGCGAGCTGCCAGTGCTGGCTGACGATCTCGTTCACCCAACCGCCGCCGTGCACGTAGACCACGCAGCCGTCCGGCGCACCGGTCAGCGGGCTGATCGTGTACACCGGCCACGACAGATCGGTGCGCCAGACGTCGACCCGCACATCCTCGCGCAGGCGGCCGGGCGGCCCGTAGGAGGCTGGCCGGAGTTCGCGCTCCCGCACCCGCCGCCTGGCGGCCTCCGCAGTCACGAAGATGCGGTTCGCCCGCATCGCGCGGAGCGCCGGGGGGATGAAAGAACTCGGAACGGTCACCATCGCCCCATTCTGCTCCTCCCCGCCCCCCGCCCACCCTCCGCGCGGGCTCGTCATCGAATCGATTCGATGGGACGCAAACTGCTCTCAAGCCGCCCCAGAGCAGCAGTTGGGGTCCTTTCGAATCGATTCGACGCAAGGGGAGAGGGCGCGGAGGCGCGCGGGAGCGCGAGGCCGCGGGGGCGCGGGGCGGGTCAGTGGGCGGCGGGGGCGTGCTTCCAGAAGCCCGAGAACGTGATGCGCGACTTCGGCAGGCCGGCCCGGTGCAGGGCGCGGCGACCCTCGGTGGCGAGCGTCGACTCGCCCACGATGAACGCATAGTCGTGCGGATGCGGCGTGATCTTCGCGCGCAACGCCTCGAGCGCGCCGTGTCCGGGTGATGGATGCCCGGCCGCCCGGTCCGCACGAGCGTGGTGCCGGGCGGGACCGGCACCGGCCGGAACGCTGCGGAGCGCTGACGGCGCGGCCGCGGCATCCTCCGCCCCGGCACTCGTCTCGGCCGACGACCCGGGTGATGGATGCCCGGCGGCACCGCCGCGCACCACCCACGTGACCTCGACCCCCGCGGGCGCCCGGAGCGTCTCGACATCGGCAGAGGACGGCACCTCGATGATGGCCGTGCCGGTGACGCCCGGGTCGAGGTCCCGCAGAATGCCGCGGAGCGCCGGCAGACCGCTCTCGTCGGAGACGAGGTGCACGCCGCGCAGGTCGGCCGGCGGGTCGAACATCGGCCCCTGGTCGAGGAGCGCCACCGGCGAGCCGACCGCGGCGGTGGTCGCCCAGATGGCCACGCCGCCCGTGACCTCGCCAGCGGCATCCCGGTGGATCACGACGTCGATGTCGAGCTCGGTGCGCCCGTCGACCGTGCGGAAGTCGGCCACGGTGTAGTTGCTGCAGTGCGGCCGGGTCTCCTCGGGAATAGCCAGGTAGTGCTTGTACCAGCCGCGCCCGGTCACAGCGGGCAGGTGCAGCGGTGAACCTGCGACCGGGGGCAGGAACAGTCGGAACCAGTGGTCGAAACCGGTCCATTCGAATGCCGAGAGCGTATCGCCCGTGATCGTCACGCGCTGGAACGACGGCGAGAGCCGTTCGGAGCGGGAGATCACCGCGCTGAACAGCTGGGGGTCGGTCGGCATGAGTCGGGGATAGCGGGCCATGCAGACAAGCTTATTAGGTAAGGCTACGCTTACAAGATGCACCGCACTCAGACTCGTCGATCCTCGCGCGCCGTCGTGCTGATCGTGCTCGGGGCGTCGGTCGTCGCGTTCTCGTTCCTGAGCCTGATGCTCGGCAGCAACCTGATCGGTCCCGATGCCGTCGTGACCGGGCTCTTCGATCCGTCCCGCGATGTCGGCGCCGTCGTCTGGGGCTCCCGCGTGCCGCGCACCGTGCTCGGCCTCCTCGTGGGGTTCTGTCTCGGCGTGGCCGGCGCGGTCATGCAGGGCCAGACCCGCAATCCGCTCGCCGATCCGGGGCTGTTCGGTGTCTCGGCCGGCGCCAGCTTCGCCGTGGTCATCGGCGTGTACGTGCTCGGCACGAGCTCGGTGCTGACGACGCTCTGGCTCGCGCTCGTGGGGGCCACGGTGGCGAGCGTCGTGGTGTTCGGGGTCGCTGCGATGGGCCGGGGCCTCTCCAGCCCGGTTCCGCTGGCGATAGCAGGCACCGCCGTCTCGGCTCTGCTGGTCGCGCTCACCTCGTTCCTCGTGTTGAGCGACGAGACGACACTCTCGGCGTATCGCATCTGGGTCGTCGGGTCGCTCTCGGGTCGCTCGCTCACCGGTGTGGATGCCGCACTGCTCTTCGCGGGTGTCGGAATGGTCTTCGCCGCCGCCAACATCCGGTCGCTCAACAACCTCGCCCTCGGCACCGAACTCGCCAGCGGTCTCGGCGAGAGCCTGCTGCGCGCCCGCCTCGTGGGTCTCGCCGCGATCACGCTGCTCACCGCCGCCGCGGTCGCGATCTCGGGTCCGATCGGTTTCGTGGGTCTGACGGCCCCGCACATCGCGCGCCGCCTGGTGGGCGGCGATAACCACTGGCTGCTTCCGGCCTCCGGTCTCGTCGGCGCCTGCGTTCTGCTCGCCGCCGACGTGCTGGGCCGGATGATCGGGGGCAACGCCGAGGTCTCGGTGGGTGTCGTGCTCACGGTGATGGGCGGCATCGTCTTCATCTCGATCGTGCGGCGCGGAAAGATGGCGACCCTGTGACGAAGCAACTCGACCGTCCCGTCTACGCCGACGGCCACCGCTTCTTCGGCCGGCACTGGCGGGGGCGCGTGGTGATCGTCACGATCGTGCTGCTCGTCGTCGTCGTGCTGCTCGGCATCCTGGGTATCCTCGCCGGGTCGTCGTCGCTGACGGTTCCGGATGTCGTCGAGACCCTGCTCGGGGCCGGAACGCGCGCCCAGAACCTCATCGTGATCGACCTCCGCCTGCCGCGCGTGGTCGGCGGCCTGCTCGTCGGCGCAGCACTCGGACTCGCGGGCGCGCTGACGCAGACGTTCGCGCGCAACCCGCTCGCGACGCCGGACATCATCGGCGTGACATCCGGAGCCAGCCTCGGCGCCGTCGCGGCCATCGTGCTCGCGGGCGGCACCTATTCCGTCGCCGCGGGCCTGCTCACGATCGGACTGCCGGCCATCGCCACCATCGGCGCCCTGGTCACCGCCGCGATCGTCTACGGCCTCTCCTGGCGGGGCGGGGTCGACAGCTACCGGCTGATCCTGATCGGGATCGGCGCCACCGCGACCCTCACCGGCATCACGAGCTACCTCATCGCGAAGGCGCAGATCACCGAGGCCGCGACGGCCGCCCAGTGGCTCGTCGGCAGCCTGTCGGGCATCTCGTGGGCGAGCGTCTGGCCGGTGCTGGTCGTGCTGCTGATCGTTACCCCCATCGCCCTCGTGCAGTCGACGAACCTCGACATCAGCCAGCTCGGCGACGACGTGTCGACGGGGTTGGGTGTCGCCATCCAGCGCCACCGCGTGATCGTGATCGTCTGCGCGGTGCTGCTGACGGCGGCGGCAGTGTCGGCGAGCGGGCCGATCGAGTTCGTGGCGTTCGTCGCCCCGCAGATCGCCCGGCGGCTGGCGAAGACCGGGCGGCCGCCGCTGCTCGCGTCCGGCCTCCTGGGCGCTGTCATCGTGGTCGGCGGCGACGCTCTGGCCCGCGGGGTGCTCCCGGGGGAGATCCCGGTCGGCATCATCACGGCGATCGTCGGCGCGCCATACCTGATCTGGCTGCTAACGCGGCGCAATTCCAAGGAGAGCAACGCGTGAACGCGACATCCACTGCTGTGCACACGATCGAGGCGACCGGCGTCGGCCTTTCGCCGAAGCTCGCGCTGGAGGCCCGGGGCGTCACGCTCGCCTACGAGCGCACCGTCATCTTCGAAGGGCTCGACCTGGCGATCGCCGAAGGCCAGGTCACCACGCTCATCGGGGCGAACGGCAGCGGCAAGTCGACGCTCCTGAAGGCGTTCGGGCGGCTGCTCGCACCGAGCGCGGGCTCCGTCGAGCTGAACGGGCGGCCGGTGAAGTCGATGGGCACCCGGGATGTCGCGCGGTTGCTCGCGATCCTGCCGCAGAAGCCGCTCACCCCCTCTGCGACGACTGTGCGCGACCTCGTGTCGCGCGGGAGGCACCCGCACCAGAGCCTCCTGCGCCCGTGGACGCCGAACGACTCCCGCGTGGTCGACGCGGCGCTCGCCGCCACCGGGCTCAGCGACCTCGAGGGCCGTGACGCCGGTTCGCTCTCGGGCGGGCAGTTGCAGCGGGCGTGGATCGCCCTCATCCTCGCGCAGGAGGCCCCGACCATCCTGCTCGACGAACCGACGACGTTCCTCGACCTCGCCCACCAGCTCGACGTGTTGCGCCTGGTGCGAACGATCAACCGTGAGCGCGGAGCGACCGTCGTGATGGTGCTGCACGACCTCACGCTGGCCGGCCGGTACTCCGACCGGCTGGTCGTGGTGGGGGAGGGCCGCGTGATCGCCGACGGCACGCCGTGGGAGGTGCTGACGCCCGACATCCTGAGCACGGCTTTCGGGCTCGACGCCCTGGTGATCCCCGATCCGAGCAGTGGGTCGCCGCTCATCGTGCCGGTGGATCCCGATCCCGGCTCGACCACAGCGTAAGGATAGGCTAACCTAACTTCTGTGAAACATTCCCGCGCATTGCGCCGCTCGGCGCTCATCCTCGCCCCTGTCCTCGCCCTCGCGGCCCTCTCCGGCTGCTCGTCCGCCTCGACGAGCGACGCCGGTGCCGCCGGTACCAGCAACGCCGCCGCCTCGGGCGAGTGGAGCTACACCGACGACACCGGCAAGACCGTCACCCTCGACCACCAGCCGGAGAACGTGGCGAGCTACGCCGACTACGCGCTCGGCCTGCTGAGCTACGGCATCGACCCGGTGGCGATCTTCGGCCGCGTCGACGTGGCGAGCGACGAGCGCTTCGCGCCCTACGACATTTCGAAGACCGCGATCGTCGGCAACAGCTACGGCGAGATCGACCTCGAGAAGCTCGCCGAGACGGCGCCCGACCTGATCATCACGGGCATCTACCCGACCGATCGCGAGGGCACCCTCGACCTCACCGGCCCGCTCTACGGGCTCGCCGACACCGAGCAGCAGGCCCAGCTCGAGAAGATCGCGCCCGTCGTGGCCATCGAGGTCGGCGGTAAGGGCATCGACGTCATCAACAGTCTCAACCGTCTCTCGGAGTCGCTCGGCGCCAGCGCCGACACGGTCGCCGCCGCGAAGACGAAGTACGACGCCGCTGCCGCCGACCTCACCGCGGCGACGGCCGAGAACCCGATCGAGATCACCCAGATGTACGCCGATGCCGACGGCATCTATGTGACCAAGACCGCCGACGAGCCCGAGACCGAGCTCTACGCGAGCCTCGGTGTGACGTTCACCAACAAGAACCCCGACGGCTACTACTACTGGGACATCTACAGCTGGGAGAACGCGGGCCAGGTGATGAGCGGCGATGTGCTGCTCGTCAACGTCGAAGGCTTCCAGAAGGACGACCTGCTCGCCCAGGCCACCTTCGCCAGCGACAAGGCGCTCGTCGCCGGCCAGATCCACCCCTGGAACCAGGCCGCCCTCGACTACGCGTCACAGGCCGCGCACATGACCGAGCTCGCCTCGATCATCCGCGACTCGAAGAAGCTCTGACCCTCCTGTATTCCGAGACGCTCGGTTCGGGCGAGCCGCTGCTCCTGCTGCACGGGGGTTTCGCCTCGCTCGAACCGCTGCGTCCGCTCGCGGTCGCGCTTTCGGCCGGGTTCGAGGTGCACACGCTCGAGCGCCCCGGCCACGGTCGCACGCCCGACCGCCCGGGCCCGTACGGCTACGACGAGATGGTTCTGGATGCGCTCGCCTTCCTCGATGCGTCTGCCCTGAATGCCGTGCACATCGTCGGGTTCAGCGACGGTGCCAACATCGCGCTGATGCTGGCCCTCGGGCATCCATCGCGCGTGCTCTCGCTCACAGCGATCAGCGGCAACCTCGACCCCGGCGGGTTCATCGGAACCGTGGCGGACGTCGACCCGAACGAGGAGCCGCCCGACTGGCAGGGCAGGGAGCGCGATGACTACAACGCGCTCTCGCCCGACGGCCCGGATCACGCGCGCACTGTCATCGGCAAGCTCCGCCGGCTCTGGGTGACCGAGCCGCAGATCGCCCCGTCGTCGCTGGCGGCCATCGCCGCACCGGCCCTGATCGTCTCGGGCGACCGCGACACCATCCGGGTCGACCACAGCGCCCTGATCGCCGCGTCGATCCCCAGCGCGCAACTCTGCATCGTGCCGGGCTCCACCCACGGCATCATCGAGGAGCGGCTCGACTTCGTGACCGACGTCGTGCGCGACTTTCTCGGGTCGCTCGCGGCCCGCGGTCGCGCGCCGTCTTCGACGGCGTGATGTTCAGAACGCCGAGATGCCCGTGATCGCCCGGCCGACGACGAGAGTGTTGATCTCGTAGCTGCCCTCGTAGCTGAAGATCGCCTCGGCGTCGGCGAACGCGCGGGCCATGCCGTAGTCGGTGCTGATGCCGTTGCCGCCGAGGATGCCGCGGCCGAGGGCCACGGATTCGCGCATCCGCGCACTGCAGGCGGCCTTCGCCAGCGCGGCCTGCTCGGAGTGCAGCGTTCCCGCCTGCTGGAGTTGGGCGATCCGCACCATCGTGCCGAGCGAGGTCGTCGCGTTCTCGAGCAGGCGCACCAGCTTGTCCTGCACGAGCTGGAAGGATGCCAGCGGCTTGCCGAACTGTTCACGCCCCAGCGCGTACTCGAGAGCGCAGTCGTAGGCCGCGAACTGCAGTCCGACCGACTGCCACGCCACCCACACCCGCGAGTTCATCAGCAGGCCGTTGGTCTCCCGGAAGCTGGTTGCACCGGCGAGCCGGTCGGCCTCGGGCACGCGCACCCGGTCGAGCAGGATGTCGGCGTTCTGCGTGATCCGCAGGGCGAACTTGTTCTCGATCTTCGACACGTGCAGCCCCGGGGCGTCGTGCTGCACGATGAACCCCTTGATCTCGCCGTCCGCGGTGTCGCGGGCCCAGACCAGGATGGTGTCGGCGAACGTGGCGTTCCCGATCCACCGTTTCGCGCCGCAGAGGATCCAGCTGTCACCGTCGCGGGTCGCCGTCGTCGTCATCGCCCGGGAGATGTCGGAACCGTGATCCGGTTCGGTGAGCGCGAAGGCGCCGACCGTGCGGAGGCTGAGCAGATCGGGGAGGTATCGCGCCCGCTGCTCGTCGGACCCGAACTGCTCGATCGCTCCCGCGAAGAGAACACTGTGCACGCCGAGGAACGTGGAGACCGATGCGTCGACGCGGGCGAGCTCCAGGTGCATGAAGCCGTGCAGCAGGGCTGAGCCGGTGCCGGCGCAGGTTCCGGTGCTGGCGCCCAGCCGCACGAGATCCAGGTCGGCGAGTGCGGGGAGGACCTCGAACGGGAACGTCGCCGCATTCCAGTGCCCGGGGATGACCGGGCGGATGTCTGCCTCGAACACCGCCTGCGCGTGCTCGAGCCGCCGGAGTTCTGACGGGTCGAGGAGGTCCCGGTAGCCGAGGAAGTCTCCCCGGGCATCCGTCGACGCGCGCTCGGGAGTGGCTGCGCGGGGACGGTCGTATCGCGTATCGGTTATCGTGCTCATCAGGTCCTCTTCGACTCGGTAGTGCAGGATGCTCATCCAGCCTCTCTCTCGCCGGAAGGTTGCACAACCTCCCGTCTTGACACAGTGCAGATCACCCAACCAACAGGGCTCAGGGAGTGGCAGAATGGGCGACATGCCCACCGTTGACGCGACCGACGCCCGAATCCTGCTGGCCCTCGCCGCCGACGCCCGACTCTCCGGCGTGGAGCTCGCCCAACGGCTCGGTCTGTCGCGCAACACGGTGCAGGCCCGACTGGCCCGGCTGGAGGCCGGCGGCATCCTCGGATCCGTCGACCGGCGCGTCTCCCACCGGGCGCTTGGCTACCCGCTGACGGCCTTCGTCTCCGCCCAGGTCGAGCAGAGTCACCTGGCCGAGATCGAGGAGGCGCTGGCTGGGATCGACGAGGTGGTCGAGCTGCACGGAGTGACGGGGGCCTCGGATCTGGTCATCCGCGTGGTCGCCCACGACACCGACGACCTCTACCGCATTGCGGGTGTGATCCTCGCGACGCCCGGTGTGCGGCGTACGGAGATCGCGCTCTCGATGCGCGAGATGGTGCCGTTCCGCACAGCGCCGCTCCTCCGGCGGCGGGCCGGGACCGGTCGCTAGCCGTTCGGTACATGCGGTCGCCAGCTGACCTGCCGACTCGCCGGTGTTCGGTGCTTCCGACCGGGGGGTCTCAACTGCAAGGATGAGCGCATGACGACGCCATCGATTGCTCCCGTGCCGCTCTCCCAGCCGTACTACAACGCTCCGTTCGGTGAGGCAGTGCGCCGGTTCTACAAGAAGTACGCGACCTTCTCCGGGCGGGCGAGCCGCGCCGAGTACTGGTGGTGGGCGCTCGTCGCCGCGATCGTCAATCTGGTGCTCCAGACGATCATCCAGGCCAGCGGCGTCGGCCGGCTGAACGCCGACGGGACCATGGGCAACCCGGGGCCGGTGGGCGTCCTGGCCGCGATCATCCTCTTCGTGTGGGTTCTCGCCACCATCGTGCCGACCATCGCGTTGACCGTGCGGCGCCTCCACGACACCGACCGGTCGGGCTGGTGGGTGTTCATCGCCCTCGTTCCGCTCGTCGGCGGGATCGTGCTGCTGGTGTTCACGCTGTCGGCGCCGGTGCCGGCTGGGGAGCGGTTCGACCTGAAGGCGGCCTGACGCGAGTCGGCGGCGGGCGTCGGGCGGCAGGCGTTAGGCGTCGGGCGCTCAGCCCGCGAAGGGCCGGGCCTCCACGCCGCGCACACCGGCTTGTGCCGTGAAGAGCGAGCCCGCGGCGGGCTCGTCGCCGACAGCCAGGTTCTCCCGCGACGTCGTGATGAACAGCGTGCTGCGGTCAGGGCCGCCGAGGCAGCACGAGGTCACCTTCGACACCGGCAGCTCGACGATGTCGGCGAGGATGCCGCGGCTGTCGTAGTGGTGCACGGCCGAGCCGCCGTAGAGGGCGACCCACACGCCGTCGAGTTCGTCGACCCACAGTCCGTCGGGAAACCCGCGCCCCTCCTCGATCGACGCGAACGGGCGCCGGCCGGTGAGCGCCGAACCCGCGTCGGCCTCCGCATGCACGTCGACGTCGAACACGTCGATGCGCCTGGTCTCTGAGTCGATGTAGTACATCCGCTCGCCCGACGCGGTGAAACCGAGCCCGTTCGAGGTCGTCACGTCGCCCCAGAGCCGCTCGGTGCTGCCGTCCGTGTTCAGGCGGAACATCTCTCCGCCGCCGGTGTCGCCGGCGTACGCGAGAGAGCCGCAGAGCATCCGCCCCTCCGGATCGCAGCCGCCTTCATTGAACCGGCGGGCGGAATCCGTCCAGAGCGGTGGGGTCGCGAATTCCTGCACATCGCCCTGCCAGAGCGTGAACTCGCGCTCGGTCACCACGAGCATCCCGCCGTTCAGTCGTGGCCTGACGGCCGCTGCGACGGGGGAGCCCACGGGCATCCGGGAGACCTCACCGGTGTCCGGATGCAGCGACAGCACCGCCCCGGCGAGCATGTCGACCCACTTGAGTCCGCCCCACAGGTCGCTCCAGACGGCACCCTCACCGTGATGGGTCACGGGGTCGGTGAGCTGCTCTGCCATCGCCATGTCTCCAGTGTGTTGCACAACGATCCGATTCTGAGAAGAGACACATTCGTTATCGATTCGTTATTTTTCCAAGCTAACCCCCCGAATGGGGGTCTGATCAGCGTTTTGCCTGACCAGGGCTCAGAGAGCTCTGCCAGAAGAACGGCGGGTGTACGGATCGGTAATGCGGAGTTCACATGAACCACGCAGGATCCATCACAGGCGCATCGACTCTCTGCGCGCCAGTCGACACAAGGAGACCACCCGAATGCGCCACAGATTCACCAGGCGATCCCAGCTGGGCATCGCCGTTCTCGCCGCCCTCGGGCTGGCCGCAGCGCCGCTCGCGGCCACGCCCGCCCTGGCGAACACCGCCGGCACCGGCGTCATCATCACCGAGGCCTACCTCAACGGCGGCAGCGCCGGAGCGACCTACCTCAACAAGTTCGTCGAGCTCTACAACCCGACGAACGCACCGATCTCGCTGTCGTCGATGTCGCTGCAGTACCGGTCGGCAACGGGCACCGCGAACCCGACCGCGACCCTCCCGCTCACCGGGACGATCGCAGCGAAGGGCCACTACCTCATCGGCGGTTCGTCGAACGCGGCCAACGGTGCCGCGCTCCCGACTCCCGACCAGACCATCGGCGCCTCGTTCGCCGCGGGCGGCGGAACCCTGTTCCTCGCGAACCAGACCACCGCGCTGACCGCCCCGCCCACCGGCTCGGTGAAGGGCAACAGCGCCATCGTCGACCTGCTCGGCTACGGCACGTCGAACACGTTCGAGACCACGGCTGCCCCCGCGGCATCCGTCACCACCTCGCTCGCCCGCACCAGCAGCGGGACCGACAGTGACAGCAACGCGGCCGACTTCACGGCAGGTGCGCCGACGCCGCAGAACGCGGCCTCCGACGCGGGCACGCCGACACCGACGGATCCGCCCACGCCGACCGACCCGCCGACACCGACCGACCCGCCCAGCACGGGCACGCCGACGCCCGGCGACACGGTCACGATCGCCCAGATCCAGGGCACCACCGACACCTCCCCGCTGGCCGGCCAGACCGTGACCACCACCGGTGTCGTCACCGCGAGCTACCCCACGGGCGGCTTCAACGGCTACTTCATCCAGACCCCCGGCACGGGCGGCGCGCGCGACTTCAGCACGCAGAAGGCCTCCGACGGTCTCTACGTGTTCTCCTCCGCGACTGTCGGCCAGGCCACCATCGGCAGCCACGTGAAGGTCACCGGCGTCGTCTCCGAGTTCTCCGGCCTGACCGAGCTGACCGTCAACGCGGGCGGGCTCACGGTGCTGAACGACTCAGTCGCAGCCCCCCTCCCCGTGACGAACGTGCTTCCGACGGCTGCCGCCGAGCGCGAAACGCTCGAGGGCATGCTGCTCGCCCCGGCCGGCGACTTCACCGTCACCGACAACTACGACACGAACTTCTACGCGTCGATCGTTCTCGCGCAGGGCACGAAGCCGCTGGACACACCCACCGCGGTGACCGAGCCCGGCAGCGCCGAGTACACGGCACTCGTGGCGGCGAACGCTGCCCGCAGCGTCACGCTCGACGACGGTTCGAGCCTGAACTTCAACACCGCAGCCAACAAGGCGATCCCGCTGCCGTTCTTGTCGACCACGAACCCGGTGCGGATCGGCGCAGCCGCGACGCTCACCAAGCCCGTCGTGCTCGACTACCGGTTCGGCACCTGGAACTTCCAGCCGACCCAGCAGCTCACCGCCGCGAACGCCGCCACGGTGCAGCCTGCGACGTTCGCGAACACGCGCACCGCGGCTCCGGCCAACGTGGGCGGCGACGTCACGCTCGCCTCGTTCAACGTGCTGAACTACTTCACCACCACTGGCGACTCGATCAGCGGATGCACCTACTACACAGACCGCGCCGGAAACCCGAACACGGTCAACACTGGCTGCGACGCCCGGGGTGCGGCGAACGCCGACGACCTCGAACGCCAGCAGGCGAAGATCGTCTCGGCGATCAACGCGCTCGACGCCGACGTGGTGTCGCTCGAGGAGATCGAGAACTCTGCCCGCTTCGGCAAGCCCCGTGACACCGCCCTCTCCGCTCTGGTCAGCGCGCTCAACAGCGCAGCCGGTGCCGGCACCTGGGCGTTCGTGCCCTCCCCGGCCACCCTGCCGGCGTCGGAGGACGTCATCCGCACGGCGTTCATCTACAGGCCCGCCGTGGTCGAGACCGTCGGCGCGTCGAGCATCCTGGATGATCCCGCCTTCGTCAACGCCCGCCAGCCACTCGCCCAGGCGTTCAAGCTGAAGGGCGGGGCGGACACGACCTCGTTCCTCGCCATCGTGAACCACTTCAAGTCGAAGGGTTCCGGCTCGGGAGTCGACGCTGACACAGGCGACGGCCAGGGAGCGTCCAACGTCTCCCGCGTCAACCAGGCCAAGGCGCTCGTCGCCTTCGCCGACACGCTGAAGGCATCGTCGAAGATCGACCGCGTCCTGCTCGACGGCGACTTCAACGCCTACCTGAAGGAAGACCCGATCGACGTGCTCGTCGCGGCCGGCTACGTCGACCTCGGTTCGACCACGGGCAAGTCGACCTACGCCTTCGACGGCGCGGTCGGTTCCCTCGACCACCTGTTCGCCAACGCTGCAGCCAACACGGCCGTCAACGCCGTGGACGTCTGGAACATCAACTCGGTCGAGTCGATCGCCCTGGAGTACAGCCGCAACAACTACAACGCGACCGACTTCTACCAGGCGAACCCGTACCGTTCGAGCGACCACGATCCGATCGTCGTCGGCCTGAACCTCGCCCCGAAGGCCGACGTCGTCGACCTCAACCTGCTGAACATCAACGACTTCCACGGTCGGATCGATGCCAACACGGTGAAGTTCGCCGGAACCATCGAGCAGCTGAAGGCCGAGAAGGGCGACGGCTCGAGCCTCCTGCTGAGCGACGGCGACAACATCGGCGCGAGCCTGTTCGCCTCCTCGTCGCAGCAGGACAAGCCCACGATCGACGTGCTGAACGCCCTCGGGCTCACGGCCTCGGCGGTCGGCAACCACGAGTTCGACCAGGGTCTTGCCGACCTGACCGGTCGGGTGACGGACGCCGCGAACTGGGACTACCTCGGTGCGAACGTCTACCTCAAGGGCACGACCACGCCGGCGCTGCCGGAGTACAAGGTCGTCACTGTGAACGGCGTGCGCATCGCCATCATCGGTGCGGTCACCGTCGAGACGCCCACGCTGGTGTCGCCTGCCGGCATCGCCTCCCTCGACTTCGGTGACCCCGTCGCCGCCGTCAACCGGGTGGTCGCGAACCTCGAGGCCACGGACGCGGCCGATGTGTTCGTCGCCGAGTACCACGAGGGTGCAGGAGCGGGAACGCCCGACGGTGCCAGCCTCGAGCAGGAGGTCGGGATGACCGACAGCGCCTTCTCGAAGATCGTCACGCAGACGAGCGCTGACGTCGACGCCATCTTCACCGGCCACACTCACAAGCAGTATTCGTGGGATGCCCCGATCCCGGGCCAGGCCGGCAAGACCCGTCCCGTTCTGCAGACCGGGAGCTACGGAGAGAACATCGGCCAGGTCGTGCTGAGCGTCGACCGCAACGCAGATGACGCCGTCGTGAAGTACACCGCCCGGAACGTCGCCCGCACCACAATCGCCGACACCACTCTGGTCGCCACCTACCCTCGGGTCGCAGCGGTCAAGACGATCGTCGACGCCGCCATCGCGAGCGCCGCGACCATCGGCAACAAGCCGGTCGCGACGATCACGAAGGACATCACCACCGCCTACACCGCTGCCGGAACGGTTCGGGATGACCGTGCGAGCGAATCGACGCTCGGAAACCTCGTCGCCGACTCGCTCGTCTCCGCCCTCGCGCCGTCGAACCTCGGCGGTGCCGAGATCGGCGTCGTGAACCCGGGAGGGCTCCGCAGCGACCTGCTGTACAAGTCCTCCTCGCTCGGCGAAGGCGATGGTGTGGTCACCTACGCCGAAGCCAATGCCGTGCTGCCGTTCGTGAACAACCTGTACACGACGACGCTGACCGGGGCGCAGTTCAAGACCGTGCTCGAGCAGCAGTGGCAGACGGATGCCTCAGGCACTGTGCCCTCGCGCCCCTACCTGGCACTCGGCCTGTCGAAGAACGTGACCTACACGTACGACGCCAGCCGGGCATCCGGTGACCGCATCACCTCCATCACGGTGAACGGTGCGGCCCTGGATGTCGCGAAGGCCTACCGCATCGGTTCGTTCAGCTTCCTCGTGCAGGGCGGCGACAACTTCCGCGAGTTCCCCAAGGGAACGAACACCCGTGACTCGGGCCTGATCGACCGTGACGCGTGGATCAGCTACCTCGCAGCGAAGAGCCCGGTCTCGCCGGCATTCGACCGCCGCGGGGTCTCGGTGACCGGTGCGCCGACGGCCGCGGTCGTCGCGGGCAGCACGGTGACGCTGAACCTGTCGAAGCTCGACCTCAGCTCACTCGGCAGCCCGGTGAACACCCGGGTGACTACGACGCTCGCGGGCAACACCGCGGCCGGCACGGTCACCGCGGTGAGCGGCGGCGCGGCCACTGTGACCTACACGATCCCCGCGAACGCCTCCGGCGCGAGCACGATCGTGATCACGGCCAAGGAGTCGGGCACCACGGTGCGGGTTCCGGTGACGGTCACGCCGAAGGTGGTCACGCCGCCTCCGGTCGACCCGTTCACCGCCTGGCTGCAGGCCGTTGCCAACGCGATCTACGCCTACCTGGCGGCGCTGCTGAAGGCGCTGTTCCCGTGGCTCGCCTGACCGATGCGCGGCTCGGGTAGCGCCTGAGTGAACGGCGGACGGCCGCTGGGATCCCCTCCCGGTGGCCGTTCGTCGTTCCGCGCGACTACGATCGCAGGCATGGACGCAGAGCAGCTGACCGTCACGACCGACGATGGCACGCGAATCGCGGTGACCCGTCGGAATTCCGCCGGCGCCCCGTCGTCTGCGCGAGCGGTGGTCTTCCTCCACGCCGGTGTGGCTGACCGGCGAGCGTGGACCGGTGTCATGGATGCGCTCCGCGATGACGGGCTCGACCTGGTCGCCTACGACCGGCGCGGGTACGGCGACACCGCCGCCGCTGCCGACCCTGCCTCGTTCACTCACGTGTCAGACCTTGTCGCCGTCCTCGACGAGCTCGGGCTCGACCGCGTGCTGCTCGTCGGAAACTCGATGGGCGGGGCGCTCGCCCTCGACACCGCACTGCTTCACCCCGGGCGGGTCGGTGCCGCACTGGTCATCGGAAGCGCCGTCTCGGGCATGACCGACGACGACACGCCGTTCGACTGGCAGCTCGACCCGGCGACAGCGCCCCTGCTGCAGCGAGCCGAAGACGCGGCGGCGCCGGTCGACGACAGGATCGCGGCTCTCGCTCACCTCTGGCTCGATGGTCCGGCCGCGCCCGAGGGTCGGGTGGCGGGTGCGCCACGAGAGTTGTTCGTCTCGATGAACCGGCGCATCCTCGAGGTCGCTGCGGCAGACGGTGCGGGTGACGCCGGTGTCGACGCCTGGACCAGGCTCGGCGAGATCACCGTGCCTGTGCTCTGCAGCTGGGGCGATCTCGATGTGCCGGCCGACGTACCGTTCTACGTCGAGACCGCGCGCCGACTCGGTCAGGAGCCGGCGCGCGTGCTGGCGGGTGTCGCGCACCTTCCCGGGCTCGAGAAGCCCGGAGTCGTCGCCCAGCTGGTCAGGGACCAGCTGGGCTGACCCACCGCGGTCAGTAGCCGGCGCTCATCGCCGCGCCCGCCACGGCGCCGATGATGCCCACCAGCGCGTAGATGACGATCAGCGCGATGCCGACGATGATGCCCGCCAGGGCCAGGCCGTGCCCGCGCTCGCCGGTCTCCTTGATCTGGCGGAGCGCGAAGTAGCCCACGACGATGCCGACGAGCGGCACCAGGAACCCTCCGATGATCGCGACGATCGAGAGGGTGTTGAGTTTGGCCGGCGCTGCACCGGTGTAGGGGGTCTGGGTCATGGTCAATCCTTTTTCGTGAAGAAATGTCAGTTGTTCCAAGAATACGAGGATTCATCACAGAAGTACATTCGAATCGGCTGTGACCGCACCGCTACAGTTGCGGCATGTCCGCTCTCTCCCGTCGCCGGTTCCTCCTTGCTGCGGGTGGGTCCGCCGCCACGGCCGCGCTGCTGGCCGCCTGCACCGGCCCGTCTCCCACGCCGACGGACGGCGCGTCGGGGAGTACGAGCCCGACGCCCGCCGGGCCGCCCGTCTGGAGCGAACTCGCCTCCGCGGTGACGGGCACCCTCCTGCTCCCCGCCGCCAGCGGGTACGCGGCCGCAGCACTCACCGAGAACCCGCGATTCGACGATGCGCAACCGCTCGCCGTGCTGGAGGCGTCCGGCCCGGCAGACGTGGCCGCGGGGCTCGCCTTCGCGGCGAAGTACGGTGTGCCGCTCGCGCTCCGCTCCGGCGGGCACAACTACATCGGCTCTTCGGCGGGCGGAGCATCCGGAACCGGCGTCGCCCCCTCCCTCGTGATCAGCACCGCGACGCTCACCGGCGTCACCCTCTCCGCCGACGGAACGACGGCCACCGTCGGCGCTGGCGCGAGCCTCGTCGCGGTCTACAGCACACTGGGTGAAGCGGGCCGCGCCTTTGCGGGCGGATCGTGCGCGACCGTCGGTGCCACCGGCCTCACCCTCGGCGGCGGGGTCGGCGTCCTGGTGCGCTCGTTCGGGCTCGCCTGCGACCAGCTCACCGCCGTGGAGATCGTCACCGCCGACGGCACCGTGCACGAGGCCAGCCGCGACACGGATGCCGACCTGTTCTGGGCGTGCCAGGGCGGCGGCGGGGGCCAGTTCGGCGTGGTCACGAAGCTCACCTTCGCCACGCAGCCGGCTCCCGATGTGAACACCTGGTACGTCGAGTGGCCGTGGAGCAGTGCATCCGAAGTCGTCGACTCCTGGCAGGGCTGGGCTCCGGGAGCGGACAACCGGCTGTGGTCGACCCTCAAGCTCCTCGGCGGCGAGACGCACTCCGGCACCCCGAGCGTCTCGGCCTCGGGCACCTGGACCGGCGACCTCGGCGACCTCGCCGAGCAGCTGAAACCCCTGCTCGCGGGAGTCGACGCCCCGCCGACCGACAACCAGTCGTTCCGCCACACCTACCTCGAAGCGATGATGACGGAGGCGGGGTGCGAGAACACGCCGCTCGCCCAGTGCAAGACCGGCCCCGACGGGGCGTTGACGCGCGAGCCGTCGTCCGGCACATCCAACGTCGCCTACGCGGCACTCGACGCGTCGGGCATCTCCGACCTGGTCGCTGCCGTCGAGCAGGCGCAGACCGTGACGGGCATGACGGAGGGCGGCATCTCGATGGATGCCCTCGGCGGCGTCGTCTCGTCGGTCGACCCGTCGGCGACCGCGTTCGTGCACCGCAAGGCGCTCATGACGGTGCAGTACACAGCCACCTTCGCGGTCGGCGCCGACCCCGCGCCGTTCGACGCCTACGTGCGCGGATTCCGCACCACGATGACGGCCCACTGGCAGAACTGGGCGTACGTGAACTACTGCGACGCTACGATTCCGGATGCCCAGACCGCCTACTTCGGAGCGAACCTGCCGCGCCTGCAGCAGCTGAAGCAGCAGTACGACCCGCGCGGCCTCTTCACCCAGCCCCAGTCGGTCTGACCCGCCCCCCGCCCGCCCACCCCCCGGGTGAGCGGGAGCTGATCGGCGGGCCGCGGCAGGGGGGCGCCGTCGGGGGAGGAAGGGAGGGGCAGGGCCGGGCAGTAGGCTGGCCGCATGCTCCTCAGTGACCGAGACATCAGGGCCGAATTGGGCAGCGGGCGGGTCGGGCTCGAACCCTACGAGCCCCGCATGGTGCAGCCCTCGAGTGTGGATGTCCGCCTCGACCGCTTCTTTCGCCTCTTCGACAACCACAAGTACCCGTTCATCGACCCCGCCGAAGACCAGCCCGAGCTGACCCGGCTGATCGAAACGAAAGCGGATGAGCCGTTCATCCTGCACCCCGGCGAGTTCGTGCTCGGCTCGACCTTCGAGCGCGTGACCCTTCCCGACGACCTCGCGGCCCGCCTGGAGGGCAAGAGCTCGCTCGGCCGCCTGGGCCTCCTCACGCACTCGACGGCCGGGTTCATCGACCCGGGCTTCTCCGGACACGTCACCCTCGAACTGTCGAACGTCGCCACCCTGCCGATCAAGCTCTGGCCGGGGATGAAGATCGGCCAGCTCTGCTTCTTCCAGCTCAGCTCGCCGGCCGAGCATCCGTACGGCTCGGGCGAGTACGGCTCCCGCTACCAGGGGCAGCGCGGCCCGACCGCCTCCCGCTCGCACCTGAACTTCGTGCGCTCCGACGTGTCGGCGGGCACCGCGGGCGCGGCTCCGGATGCCCGCCCCTCCACCTCCGAGCCGACGACCCTCGGCGGCCACGGCTGACCCGCTCCTCTTCGTCGATCCCTGCTCGTCGTGACGGGCTGGCGTGGTGGGTCCGCGCGGGTGATGATGGGGTGAGCCGCGAGGGCGGCGAGGCGGGGCGAAGAGGGCGGAGCGACGATGACCGGATGGCACGCCCGCTTCGAGCGCGACGCGCGCTTCCGGCAGGCCGTCGAGACGGAGTACGAGGGCCCGTACGACGTCGGTGATGCCGTCTGGTGGCTCGATCATCCCTCGGACGACGCGCCCTCGGGGGAGCCGTCACCGCGCCGCGTGCTGTCCGCGCTGCAGCGTGACGCATTCGCCCGCCCGGCCGGCGCGGGCGACGAGTCCAGGTCGCTGGAGGCCCTGGCCGAGCTCCAGTCGCTCACAGCCGCCCTCGACGCCGACCGCGACGAGACGCAGCGGGCGGTCGATGAGGCGCTGGCGGTTCTGGATGCCCGTCCCGCCCTCCGCCGCAGAACCACCGTGCTGCTCGCCGGGGCCTTCATCGCGGCCGGCTGCCTGGCGGGAGGGGCGGTCTTCGCGGCGACGAGCGTGATCGCGACGGGAGGTTTCGGGGGCGGCGCCGGAAGCAGCGCCGACGGCGGGAGCAGCAGCACGAACGGTCCGGGAGGCTCGGCCGGCGGCGGCCCGGGCACGAGCCAGGGCGACAACGGTGACAACGCTGCGGAGGCCGCCGCCGACGGCGCGGGCACGGCGGCGGACGGCGGGTCGAGCTACAGCGCCACCGGCGGCGACGGTTCCGCCGCTCCGGCACCGCGGCTCACGGCGGCGCCGTACCCGAACTTCCCACCGGGCGTGGGGGCCGACTCGTACGCCGCGATCTTCTCCCACGGGCAGCTCGTCGCAGACCTTCCGCCCTCCGAACCCGCGGCAGAACTGCTGGTCGCGACCTTCCGCGCGCTGAACATCGGCCAGAACAGCCCGGGTGCGGTCTATGCGGCGGTGAACACGTCGAACCAGGTGTGCCTGGTGGTCTACGGAAACCCGGTGGACTACGGCTACACCTGCGACGACGTCGACCGGGTGGCGACCAGCGGGCTGCAGGTGTCCCTCGCGACCCGGGACCACACGGATCCGGCCTCGGGCGTGGTGACGCCCGGCGTCGGGCTCTCGGCGCGCTGGCTGCCCGACGGCGCCCTCACCCTCGACTCGTCGCTGCCCTACGACCGCGACTGACTCGCAGACCGGTCGGATCCCGCCATGACCTGGCGCGCGGGGCCGATACGCTGGAAACGGAGGCCCCGATGACCCAGCAGCACCCCGAGCAGACCGCCCACCCGATCAGCCGGCAGGACGCAGATCCGAGCGACGCGGGGGCGGAGCGCACGGCGGCCCCGGGCATCCGTGACCGCGTGTTCGCGGCAGCCCTGTTCGACATGGACGGCACGCTCATCGACTCGACTCCCGCCGTCGACCGCTCGTGGACGACGTGGGGGCAGGAGTACGGCCTCGACCCCGCATTCCGCGAGGGCATGCACGGCAAGCCGGCGATCGGCCTGGTCAGCGCTGTCATCGCGCCGGAGCATGTGGAGGAGGCCTTCGCGCGCATCCTGCACCTCGAACTGGTCGACGTCGACGGCATCACTCCGCTCGGCGGCGCCGCAGAACTGCTCGGCAGCCTGCCCGAGGAACGCCGCGCGATCGTGACGTCGTGCACGCGCGACCTCGCCCGGGTGCGGATCGGAGCCGCGGGCATCCCGGCGCCGGCCACGGTCGTGACGATCGACGACACCCCCCGGGGCAAGCCGTTCCCCGAGCCGTTCCTCGAGGGCGCGCGCCGGTTGGGCGTCGACCCGCGCGACTGTGTGGTCTTCGAGGATGCCCCCGCCGGGCTCGCCGCCGGCCGGGCTGCAGGATGCACGACCGTCGGCGTGGTCGGAACGCATTCCGCGGCGGAACTCGACGCCGACCTCGTGGTCGACAGTCTCGCCGACGTCCGTTTGGTCCCGTCCCCCGGCGGCTTCCGCCTGGCGTACTGACCCTCCCCGCCCCCCGCCCTTTCCATCGAGTGGGCAGTTTGGGCCCCAAAACTCCGCGTTTGGGGCCCAAACTGCCCACTCGAGAAGGAAAGGGAAGGGGGAGGGGGAGGGGGGGTCAGGCCGCGAGGGTGGCGCGGGCCGCCATCAGGGCGGGGAGTTGCAGGGTGAGCCAGGGGCTGAACGCCCAGGGCGTCGCCTCGATCGAGGCCAGCAGGGCATCCGGTTCGGCCCACTGCCACTCGGCGACCTCGTCGGGGCTGGGCTGCAGGGCATCCGGGAGCCCGGCGACATCTGTCAGCACCGCTGTGTAGACGGGGCAGATCTCGTTCTCGACGATCCCGCTCGCGTCGACCGCGCGGTACCGGAAGTCGGGCAGAGCCACGCGGATCGAGGTGAGGCCGCTCCCGATGCCGAGTTCGTCGTGGGCACGACGCGCCAGGGCGGCATCGAAGCTCTCTCCGGGCGCCGGATGCCCGCAGAACGAATTCGTCCAGACGCCGGGCCACGTGCGTTTCGCCAGCGCGCGCCGCGTGACGAGGATGCGCCCGGCCTCGTCGAAGACGTGGCAGGAGAAAGCGAGGTGCAGCGGGGTGTCGGTTGTGTGCACCGTCGCCTTGTCGGCGACACCGATGGGTTCTCCGCCGTCGGACAGTAGCACGACCTGCTCATCGGAGGCAGCCATAACGCCCTCTCTCACTCGGTGGGTTACGCTCAAATGGTGGACCCACAGGATCTCGTGGTGGCAAGCTCGCGGCGACAGAAACATGTCGACGACGTACTTGACCGCTTCTTCAGCCTAGCCAAGAACCGCGCTGCGGCGATCGGGCCACGATACGTGACGCTCTGGCAGACCCTCGAACGGAACACTTCGGGCGGCAAGCGTTTCCGGCCGGGCATGGTCATGGGGGCATATGAGTCCCTCGGCGGCACCGACAGCGAGGCCGCGGCCCACATCGGGGCGGCATTCGAACTGCTGCACACGGCCCTCATCGTGCACGACGACGTGATCGATCGGGACTTCATCCGCCGCGGCGGGGTGAACGTCTCCGGGGTCTACCGGGACTTCGCTCAGACCGCGGGCATCCCGGTCCCGGCGGCCGAGCACCGGGGCCTCTCCGTCGCCGTCATCGCCGGCGACCTGGCGCTCTCGAACGCGTTCCGGATGATCGACAAGGCCGGTGTCGGAGACGAGATGCGCCGTCGCCTCCACGACATCTTCGACGAGGCTCTGTTCGCCTCGGCCGCCGGTGAGCTCTTCGACGTGGACTTCTCCCAGCTGAAGTCGATGCCGACGGTGGACGAGGTCGTCGACATGGAACGCCTGAAGACCGCCGTCTACTCGTTCGAGAGCCCCTGTGAGGCCGGCGCCGTGCTGGCCGGTGCGAGCGACGAAGCAGTGCGCGCCCTCGCCTCCTTCGGTCGCAACATCGGCATCGCCTACCAGATCGTGGACGACGTGCTCGGCGTCTTCGGTGACGAAGCCGCCACGGGCAAGACCACCATCGGCGACCTGCGGGAGGGCAAGCGCACAGTTCTCATCGCCTACGCCTCGGGCTGCCCGGAGTGGCTGGAGATCTCGCAGTGGCTCGGCCTCCCCGACCTCACGCGCGAGCAGGCCGGCGTGGTGCGACGCTCCCTCGAGGCGTGCGGCGCCCGCCAGTACGCGGAGGATCTCGCCCGCGAGTTCGCTGACCGCGCCATCGAGGAGCTGGCTTCGGATGCTCTCCCCGACGCCACGCGCGACGAGTTCCAGCCCGTGATCGACGCCGTGCTGCGGCGGGTGCGGTGAGCGGCGAGACCGCCGATCTCGCCCGGGCGCGGTCGCTCTACGACAGGGTCGCCGTCGAGACGGCGGGCATCGTCATCCATCGATATTCCACATCGTTCGGCCTCGCGTCGAGGTTGCTCTCGCCGTCGGTGCGCCGTCACGTCGACAACATCTACGCCCTGGTGCGGCTCGCCGACGAGGTCGTCGACGGTGTCGCGGCCTCCGCGTCGCTCCAGGCGCCCGAGATCGCCCGCCTCCTCGACACTCTCGAGAAGGAGACGCTCGACGCGATCGCCGTCGGCTACAGCACCAACCTCGTCGTGCACGCCTTCGCGCTGACCGCCCGGGAGGTCTCGTTCGGGGCCGAGCTCGTCTCGCCGTTCTACGCCTCGATGCGGGCCGACCTCACCGAGACGGAGCACACGCCCGAGTCGTTCACGGAATATGTCTACGGCTCCGCGGAGGTCGTCGGGCTGATGTGCCTGTGTGCATTCCTCGAGGGGCATACAATTCCGGATGACCGGCGAACCACCCTCGTCGACGGTGCCCGGCATCTGGGCGCCGCGTTCCAGAAGATCAACTTCCTGCGCGACCTCTCCGCCGATTTCGCGGGGCTCGGGCGGAGCTACTTCCCCGGCGTCAACGTGTCGACCTTCGGGGAGACGGCGAAGCGCGACATCCTCGACGACATCGACAACGACCTCCGGATTGCGCGCGCCAGCCTTCCGCTGCTGCCCGCGTCTTCGCGGCGGGCGGTGGCGCTCGCACAGGGTCTGTTCGGCGAACTGACCCGTCGGCTCCGCCAGACCCCTGCTGCCGTGCTCGCCGAGACGCGCATCCGGGTGCCGAACCCGGTGAAGCTGCGCATCGCCGCCTCCGCTGCCGCCGGCCGCCTGCCGCGCGAATTCCCGCCCGCTTCCCCCCTTTCACCACGCACTGCCGAGGAGACCCGTTGACCCGCGAGCACGACGATCCCCGGCCACAGGATGACGAACCGGGCAACTCCTTCGACGACATCGTCGACGGTGAGACAGAGGTGATCGAGCGCCTGCCCGACGACTACGTGCTCGATGCCTACGCCGCCCGCCCCACAGCGGCAGCCGAGCGCGCCGCCGCGGCCCTCCGTCCGGGTGCGGGCAAGACAGCGGTCGTCATCGGTGCGGGGATCAGCGGCCTCGCGACCGCCGGACTCCTCGCCCGCGACGGCTACAGCGTCACGGTCGTCGAGAAGCAGCAGGCGGTCGGCGGTCGGGCAGGGCTCTGGGAGAAGGACGGCTTCCGCTTCGACGCCGGCCCCTCCTGGTACCTGATGCCCGAGGTCTTCGACCACTGGTACAAGCTCATGGGCTCCTCGGCTGCCGCGGAACTCGACCTCTCGAAGCTCGACCCGGGCTACCGCGTGCTGTTCCAGGACGAGTTCCACCCGGTCGACATTGCGGCGAACCGGGAGGACAATCTCGAGCTCTTCGAATCGCTCGAACCCGGATCCGGCGTGCGCATGGCCGGGTACCTCGACTCCGCCGCCGAGACGTACGAGCTGGCGAAGGAGTACTTCCTCTACTCGACGTTCGAGGACTTCCGACCGCTGCTGAAGGGCCCGGTGCTGAAACGTTCACCCAGGCTGGTGCGGCTGCTGCTGGAGTCGCTCGACAGTTTCGCGGGACGTACGGTGCGCGACCCGCGCCTGCAGCAGATCCTCGGCTACCCCGCGGTGTTCCTCGGCTCGTCACCGTATTCCACTCCGAGCATGTATCACCTGATGAGCCACCTCGACCTCGACGACGGGGTGCTCTACCCGCAGGGCGGGCTCGCGCGAGTCATCGAGAGCATCGAGCAGCTTGCCGTGTCTGCCGGAGTCACGGTCGTCACGGGTGCCACCGTCAGCCGCATCGTGACCACCGACGACCACGTCGACCCAGCCGCGCTGGCGGCACCCGAGCCCGGGCCCTACGACTACCCGACGAATGAGTTCGACACGAACGTGATCGACCGCGACGAGCTCCGGCGCGTGCTGGAGGGGGAGGCGGAGCCGACAGAGGATGCACCCGCGGCACCCGCGGCACCCGCGGCACCTGCGGCCCCAGCAGCTGCCGCCAACACCGGCGTGAGCGCCGCTGCCGCACCCTCGCCGACGCCCGTGCGCGTCGCGGGCATCCAGTACCTCGACGCCACCGGTGCCGCCCACACCCTCGAAGCGGACATCGTCGTGGCCGCAACAGACCTCAAGCACGTCGAGACCACCATGCTCCTCCCGGAGCTGCAGACCTACCCCGAGAGCTACTGGGCGAAGAAGACGGCCGGGCCGAGCGCCGTGCTCATCTACCTCGGTGTCTCCGGCGAGATCCCCGAGCTCCTTCACCACACCCTCTTCTTCACCAAGACCTGGAAGACCGACTTCGAGCAGATCTTCGGCAAGGGCGGCGTCGCCGCCGGCCTGCTGAAGGGTGTCGGTATCGGCCGTCCGGTGACCACGAGCGTGCCCAGCCCGGCCTCGATCTACGTCTGCCGGCCGAGCGCCACGGATGCCTCGGTCGCGCCCGAGGGCTCGGAGAACCTGTTCGTGCTGGTGCCGATCCCCGCCGACCCGGGCATCGGGTCGGGCGGCGAAGACGGATCGGGTTCCGCCCAGGTCGAGGCCATCGCCGACGCCGCCATCGCACAGATCGCCGAGTGGGCGGGCGTGCCCGACCTCGCCGAGCGCATCACGGTGCGCCGGACGGTCGGCCCGGCCGACTTCGCGAACGACCTGAACACGTGGAACGGTACGGCTCTCGGCCCCGCGCACACCCTCGGGCAGAGCGCGTTCTTCCGTGCGGGCAACGTGAGCAAGAAGGTGGGCGGTCTCTACTACGCGGGCGGATCGACGATCCCCGGCATCGGTCTGCCGATGTGCCTGATCAGCGCCGAACTGGTGATCAAGCGGCTGCGCGGCGACATCTCGACGACTGCCCTGCCGGAGCCGCTGTGAGCCCGGTCGGAGCTGGTCTGCCCGGCGGCGGGTCGGGCAGCGCCGGACCAGGCCGCGGCAGGGATGCCCGGGGGCGGCGCTGATGGGCATCCTGTACCTGCTCGCCCTGCTGGTCGCGCTGACCGGGATGGTGATGCTCGACCGGCGGTTCCGCCTGTTCTTCTGGCAGGACGCCCGCCGCGCCGCCATCGTGCTGGTCGTGGGCGTGCTGTTCTTCCTGGCCTGGGATCTCTCCGGCATCACCGCGGGCATCTTCTTCCGCGGGGAGACCTCGTTCATGACGGGGGTGCTCGTCGGACCGGAGCTGCCTCTCGAGGAGGTCTTCTTCCTGACGATGCTCTGCTACCTGACGATGAACCTGTTCGAGGCGGTCAGCCGGATGCTCGCCCGCACCAGCCTCACCGCGCGAACCCGCTCGATGGAAGGGAGGCGCCCGTGACCTACTGGACACTCAACGCGATCTTCCTCGTGGTCACCGTCGCGCTGGCCATCGCCGCGCGCCTCGTCCGCCGGCGCCCGCGACTCCTGCCCCTCGCCGTCACGGTGCTGGTGCTCTTCGTGATCAGCGTCGTCTTCGACAACGTGATGATCGGTGTCGGCCTGGTCGGCTACAACCGCGATCTCATCTCGGGCGCCTTCCTCGGCATCGCCCCCCTCGAGGACTTCGCCTATGTCTTCGGCGCCGTGCTTCTCCTGCCGGCCCTCTGGTATCTGCTCCCGACAGCCCGGCGCCGCTCGGCCGACCGCCGATCGGAGTCGAACTCATGAGTAAGCTCGGCCAGGTCATCCTGTCCTCACGGCCGCTGTCGTGGGTGAACACTGCATTCCCGTTCGCGGCGGGCTATCTGCTCACCACGCGCGAGATCGACCTGACGTTCGTGCTCGGAACCCTCTACTTCCTCGTTCCGTACAACCTCGCGATGTACGGCATCAACGACGTGTTCGACTACGAGTCCGACATGCGGAACCCGCGGAAGGGCGGCGTCGAGGGCGCGGTGCTCAGCCGCTCGATGCACCGCATCACGCTCGTCAGCGCGGCAGTGACGAATATTCCGTTCCTGGTATATCTCGTGATCGTCGGTTCTCCGCTGTCGTGGCTCGTGCTCGCCGTGAGCGTCTTCGCCGTCATCGCGTACAGCGCACCGAAACTGCGCTTCAAAGAGCGCCCCTTCGTCGACTCGCTCACCTCGAGCACGCACTTCGTCAGCCCGGCGGTCTACGGCCTGGTGCTCGCGGGCGCGGTCTTCACACCGGGACTGTGGGCCATTCTGGCTGCCTTCTTCCTCTGGGGCATCGCCAGCCACGCCTTCGGTGCGGTGCAGGACATCGTGGCCGACCGCGAGGGTGGCATCGCCTCCATCGCCACCGTCATCGGCGGACGCCAGACCGTTCGCTTCGCTTTCTTCGCCTATGTGCTGGGGGGCATCCTGATGCTCTTCACCGGCTGGCCCGGCCCGCTCGCGGCCCTGCTCGCCCTGCCCTATGCCTTCAGCGTGCTGCCGTTCTGGTCGATCAGCGACGCGGATGCCGAACGCGCCAACGCAGGCTGGAAGAGGTTCCTCTACCTGAACTTCGCCACCGGCTTCCTGGTGACGATGCTGCTGATCTGGTACGTGCTGATCAGCGCCTGATCAGCACCTGATCAGCGCCTGATCAGCCCAGCTCGACCGGCAGGTCGTACGGCGGGTGCCTCAGCTGGGCATCCTGTGCCCGCAGGCGAGCGAGGAACGCCCCCACCGGGCCGAGCTCGGACTCCCCGAGGTGCACGGCGAACTCCCGCTGCACCACTTCGAGCACGAGCCTCGTCGACAAGGTGAAGGTCGTTTCGCCGTGCTCTGTCGGTGTGATCAGGATGCTCCGCCGGTCATCCGGCGACGGTCGGCGCTCGACGAGCCCGGCTTTCACCATGCTCGACACGAGGTTGCTCGCCGATCCACTGCTGTAGAGCAGGGTGCGGGAGACGGCGCTCACGCTCAGCGTGTGTGCGGGCGCCGTGCCCAGGTTGTAGAGAAGGTCGTACTGCGCCCAGCTGATCGCCAGTTCGGACTTGAGGGCCTTCTCCACCGTGCGCATGACCCGTGTGTAGGCGAGTACGAAGTCCGCCCAGACAGCGAAGTGGGCGGCATCCGGGGCGGGCGACTGGTCGGTCATCGTGTTCCGAGGATAACCCCACGACCCGAGGGGTCCCGGGTCGCGAAGCAGGCGTAGAGTGATACCTGTAACTACAGGCAAATGCCTGCAAGTGTTTTGAGAAGTGGAAGAAGGAACAGATGTCAGCCCAGCGGTTCGACGACAAGGTCGTTTTCGTCACGGGAGGAGCCTCGGGGCTCGGTGCGGCGGCCGCCGGCAAGTTCGCGGCCGAGGGTGCCAAGGTGGTCATCGCCGACCTCAACATCGACGGCGCCACAGCGTTCGCGGCGACGCTGCCCGACGGTTTCGCGGTGAAGGTCGACGTCTCCGACCCCGCTAGCGTCGAGGCCGGCTTCGCGAGCGCGATCGAGCACTACGGCCACGTCGACGTGATCTTCAACAACGCGGGCATCGATGGCAAGCAGCAGAAGCTGCACGAGATGGACCTCGCGAACTGGGAGAAGGTGCGGAACATCAACGGAGACGGCGTCTTCTTTGTGCTGAAGTACGGAATCGCCGCACTGCTCGCGTCCGGTGGCGGCAGCATCGTCAACACCTCGTCCACGGCCGGCCTGACCGCACAGGACAACATCTCGCCCTACACGTTCGCCAAAGCCGGCATCGTCGGGCTCACGCGATCGGCTGCCGTCGAATACGCGAAGTCGAACATCCGTGTCAATGCGGTCGCGCCCACCGTGGTTCTGACGCCGCTGGTGCAGAACTTCATCGACACCGCACCCGACCCGAAGGCCATGGCGGAGCGGATGGCGAACTTCAACCCGATCCCCGGGATGCCGACGGCAGACGACGTCGCGAACGCGGTGCTGTTCCTCGCCTCCTCCGACGCGGCCTGGATCACCGGCCACACGCTGCCGATCGACGGCGGCTACGTGGCGGTCTGACGACCGGACTGGCCCGGGCCCGTCACCCCAGGGGCCCAGGCCAGTCCTCTTTGTCATCAGCGCGGCGCAGCGGCCCGCCGGCGGCTCAGTCGCTGAGCTGTTTCTGCTTCGCCGAAACCGGCAGCAGCACCAGGAGGCCGACGAGCAGCACCAGCACGATTCCGAGGATGCCCCAGTACTGGGCGCCTCCGAGGGTCACGAAGAGAGCGAAGGCGGCCGGCGCGAGGAACGTCGCCGCCTTGCCCGTCGTCGCGTACAGGCCGAAGATCTCGCCCTCGCGGCCGGCCGGGATGACGCGGCCGAGGAACGAGCGGCTGGCCGACTGGGCCGGACCGACGAACAGGCAGAGCGCGAGCCCGAAGACCCAGAACGCGCCCTTGCCCGCGTCGTGCAGGAAGAAGACGGCCGAGCCGCAGATCACCAGGCCGATGAGCGCGACGACGATGACGGGCTTCGGGCCGACCCGGTCATCCAGTCGCCCGACGATCACGGTGGAGACGCCGGCCGTGACGTTCGCAGCGATCGCGAAGATGATGACCTCGCTGGCCGAGAAGCCGAACGTGCCGGCGGCCAGCACCCCGCCGAACGTGAACACGCCGGTCAGGCCGTCGCGGAAGACGGCGGAGGCGATCAGGAAGTACACGGTGTGGCGGTTCGTGCGCCAGAGGCCAGCGATGTCCCGACCGAGTCGGGCGTACGAGGCGAAGAAGCTGACCCTGGGGCGCGCGGCCGAGCCGTGCGGCTCCAGTTCCGGAACCGAGATCAGCACCGGCAGAGCGAAGATCGCGAACCAGACCGCCGCGATGAGCATCGAGACGCGCACCGAGAGCCCGTTCTCGCTCGTCACGCCGAAGAGCCCGACATCCGGGTGGATGAAACCGAAGTACACGATCAGCAGCAGAACGATGCCGCCGAAGTACCCCATCGACCAGCCGAAGCCGCTGACCTTGCCGATGGTGCGCCGGTTCGACACGCTCGAGAGCATCGCGTTGTAGTTCACCTCGGCGAACTGGAAGAACACCGACCCCGCCGCCAGCAGCAGCAGCCCGAGCCAGAGGTATTCGGGAGCGGCCTGCACGAAGAACAGGCCCGCGATGATCGCCACCACGATGTAGGTGTTCACACCGAGCCAGAGCTTGCGGTTTCCGGAGGTGTCGCTCCGCTGGCCTGTCACCGGGGCGAGCAGGGCGACGATCAGGCCGGCAACGCCGAGCGTCCAGCCGAGCTGGGCGGAGACGAAGGCCTCGTCGCCGAACGGGTGGTTCACCGCATTGCCAGTCAGATAGACCGTGAAGACGAAGGTCGTGACGACAGCGTTGAACGAGGCTCCGCCCCAGTCCCAGAGCGCCCACGCGATGATGCGCCGCCGGGGTACGACGCGGTCGTCGGCTCCGGATGATCGTGCCGGTGTCGGGGAGGGTGCTGTCATGACTGAACAGTACATTCCTCGCGTAAACAGCAGTGAAACTCCTGAGAGTTGAGCCACTGTGACTCAAGTTCTGCGATCCGGGCTTGACACCAGGGAGCCTCCCGGTAAACTTGATGCCATGGGACTCAACTTCAGGGTTGGCCCACAGGACTTGAAAACCGGCCGTGAGGCCAAGAAGGAGAATCGCACATGGCTCGTGCAGTAGGAATCGACCTCGGAACCACCAACTCTGTTGTCTCCGTGCTCGAAGGTGGAGAACCCACCGTCATCGCGAACGCCGAAGGCTTTCGCACCACCCCCTCCATCGTGGCCTACACGAAAGACGGTGAAGTGCTCGTCGGCGAGACCGCGAAGCGCCAGGCCGTCACCAACGTCGACCGCACCATCTCCAGCGTCAAGCGCCACATCGGCACCGACTGGACCGTCGCGATCGACGACAAGAAGTACACCCCCCAGGAGATCTCGGCGCGCATCCTCGCGAAGCTGAAGCGCGACGCTGAGTCGTACCTCGGCGACAAGGTCACCGACGCTGTCATCACCGTTCCCGCGTACTTCAACGACGCCGAGCGCCAGGCCACCAAGGAGGCCGGCGAGATCGCGGGCCTCAACGTGCTCCGCATCATCAACGAGCCGACCGCCGCGGCGCTCGCCTACGGCCTCGACAAGGGCAAGGAGGACGAGCTCATCCTGGTCTTCGACCTCGGTGGCGGAACGTTCGACGTCTCACTCCTCGAAGTGGGCAAGGACGACGACTTCAGCACCATCCAGGTGCGTTCGACCGCCGGCGACAACCGCCTCGGCGGCGATGACTGGGACCAGCGCGTCGTCGACTACCTGGTCAAGCGCTTCAAGGACTCGACCGGTGTCGACGTCTCCGGCGACAAGATCGCCAAGCAGCGCCTGAAGGAGGCTGCTGAGCAGGCCAAGAAGGAACTGTCCGGTTCGCTCTCCACGACCATTCAGCTCCCGTACCTCTCGCTCACCGAGAACGGCCCGGCCAACCTCGACGAGACGCTCAGCCGCGCCAAGTTCGAAGAGCTGACCGCCGACCTGCTGGCCCGCACCGAGAAGCCCTTCCACGATGTCATCAAGGAGGCCGGTGTCTCGGTCGCCGACATCGCGCACGTCGTGCTCGTCGGTGGTTCCACCCGTATGCCCGCCGTCGTCGCCCTCGTCAAGAAGCTGACCGGTGGCCGCGAGCCGAACAAGGGCGTGAACCCGGATGAGGTCGTGGCCGTCGGTGCCGCGCTGCAGGCCGGCGTGCTGAAGGGCGAGCGCAAAGACGTTCTGCTCATCGACGTCACCCCCCTGTCGCTCGGAATCGAGACCAAGGGCGGCATGATGACCAAGCTCATCGAGCGGAACACCGCCATCCCGACCAAGCGCAGCGAGACCTTCACCACCGCGGATGACAACCAGCCGTCCGTCGCCATCCAGGTCTTCCAGGGCGAGCGTGAGTTCACCCGCGACAACAAGAACCTCGGAACGTTCGAGCTGACCGGCATCGCGCCGGCTCCGCGCGGCATCCCGCAGGTCGAGGTCACCTTCGACATCGACGCCAACGGCATCGTGCACGTGTCCGCGAAGGACAAGGGCACCGGCAAGGAGCAGTCGATGACCATCACCGGCGGGTCGAGCCTCTCGAAGGACGACATCGCCCGCATGGTGCGGGAGGGCGAGGAGCACGCTGCTGAGGACAAGAAGCGTCGCGAGGCTGCGGAGACCCGCAACACCAGCGAGCAGCTCGCCTACTCGATCGACAAGCTGATCAAGGACAACGAAGACAAACTGCCCGAAGACGTCAAGACCGAGGTGCAGGCCGATGTGGATGCTCTGAAGAGCGCCCTCGCCGGTGATGACGACGAGGCGGTGAAGACCGCGTTCGACAAGCTCAACGAGAGCCAGTCGAAGCTCGGCCAGGCCATCTACGCGAACTCCCAGGCCGACGAGGCAGCAGCTGCTGCCGGGTCGACCGAGGAGCCGGCCGCTTCGGAGCCTTCGTCCGACGAGGACATCGTCGACGCAGAGGTTGTCGACGACGAAGAGTCGAAAGAGCAGAAGTAACCGTGGCCGCCGACAAGTCGAACCGCGACGGCGAGAGCCCGAACGATGACGAGTCCGGTCGGTTCCCCGAGGCCGGGTCCGAGGCATTCTCCTCGGACCCGGCGACGGGCGAGCCAGTGGAGGATGGAGCCTTCGTCGAGGCCGAAGGGCCCGACGTCGAGACTCCGAGCAATGGTTCGTTGAACGACGACGACCTGAGCTTTCTCGACGCCGTGAGCTCCGGGCAGGCCGACGATCTCGCTGCGGAGCGGCTCGGCGACCTGCAACGGGTCACCGCCGAATACGCCAACTACCGCAAGCGCACCGAAGCCAACCGTGAGGTTGAGCGGGAGCGCACCGTGGGTGACGTGGTGAAGATCCTGCTTCCCGTTCTCGACGACCTCGACCGTGCCGAGAAGCACGGCGATCTCGCGGACGGGCCGTTCGCCTCCATCGCGGGCAAACTCCGCACCGGTGTCGAGCGCCTCGGCCTGAAGCCCTTCGGGGCGGCCGGTGAGGTCTTCGACCCGAAGGAGCACGAAGCGATCTTCCAGCAGCCGACCGCGGGCGTCGAGGTGGCCACCATCGCCGACGTCGTCGAGACGGGGTACTACCTCGGTTCGACCCTGCTGCGGGCGGCCAAGGTTGTCGTCGCGGTGCCGAATGGCTAGCCAGGACTGGTTCGACAAAGACTTCTACAAGGTACTCGGTGTATCCAAAGACGTCTCTGCGGCCGACCTGAAGAAGCAGTACCGCAAACTCGCCCGGCAGTACCACCCGGACTCCAACCCGGGCGATGCTGCCGCCGAGGCGAAGTTCAAGGAGATCAGCGAGGCCAACTCGGTGCTCGCCGACGCTGAACAGCGCAAGGAGTACGACCAGATCCGTGCGATGGGTTCCGGTGCCCGCTTCACGGCGGGTGGCCAGGGCCAGTCGGGCGGTTTCGAAGACGTCTTCGGCGGAATGTTCGGCGGCGGCGCCGGCCGTGGGGGCAGTGCGGGCGGCAGTGCCGGTTCGAACTACAGCTTCCAGCAGGCCGGCTACGACGATCTGCTCGGTGGCATGTTCGGTGGCAACCGCGGCTTCGGCCAGCCGAGCGGCGGTTTCCGCGGCTACGGCGGACCGACCCGCGGCCGCGACGTCACGGCCCGCACCACGGTCGACTTCGTCACGGCGACCAAGGGTGACACGATCAAGCTGCAGACCGCCGAGGGAACCACCATCACGGTGAAGATCCCGGCGGGTGTCTCCGACGGGCAGAAGATCAAGCTGCGCGGCAAGGGTGAGAAGAGCCAGGACGGCGGCGAACCCGGAGACATCGTGCTCACGGTGGCTGTACGCAAGCACCCTGTCTTCGACCGCGACGGGCTGAACCTCCGGGTGAACGTCCCCGTGACGTTCGTCGAGGCGACGCTCGGCGCCACGATCGAGGTGCCGACTCTCGGGGGAGACCCCGTGAAGTTGCGTGTCGGTCCCGGAACGCCGAGCGGCCGGGTGCTCCGCGTCAAGGGCCGGGGCGTCGAGACGCCGAAGGGCACGGGCGACCTGCTCGCCGTCGTGCAGGTCGCCGTTCCGTCGCACCTGTCCGACGAGGCGCGCGAGGCGCTGTTGGCCTTCCATGCGCTCGAACCGAACGAGAACCCGCGAGCGGAACTGCTCGCGAAAGCACGGGAGTGAGCGCCACGTTCCGGATGATCGTGCCCCCGATCATCCGGAACCCTCACCCGCGCCCAGACTCACCACGACGACGAAGGAATACCCGTGCCACAGCCCGTCGATGAGAACGCGCCTCTCTTCGCCATCGCCGTCGCTGCCGAGCTCGCCGAGATGCACCCGCAGACACTCCGGCAGTACGACCGGCTGGGGCTCGTCAATCCGAGCCGAACGGCCGGCAAGTCGCGACGCTACTCGCTCCGCGACGTGATGCAACTGCGCGAGATCGCGCGGCTCGGCTCCGAGGGCATCACGCTCGAAGGGATCCGGCGCATCCTGGAGCTCGAGAACCTCAACCAGGAGCTCGCGCGTCGCGTACGCGAGCTCGAGTCGGCGCTCGCCGACGAACTGCTGAACCGCCCCGGGCGCCGCGTCTTCGCGGCCGGAGCCGAGGGCGAGATCGTGTCGTTGAAGAACGGCACGCGCAGCCAGCGCCGCACGGAGGTCGTGGTCTGGCGCCCCTGACAACCCGGGGGACGTGAACGGGCGTGCTGTCGAACCTTGCAAGAATGGGGGCATGACGAACACCCCCGCGCTCGGTCTGCTGCTCGACATCGACGGACCGATCGCGTCGCCCGTCTCCCGGTCGATCGCCATCCCGAGCATCCTTGCCGATCTCGTGACGCTGGCGGCGGCGGGTGTCCCGATCGCGTTCATCACCGGCCGCTCGGCGGACTTCGTGCTCGACGAGGTCGTGGCGCCGCTCCGGGCCGCGGGACTCGACGACGCGCTCGCCGGAGGGGGACGGATGTTCGTGGTCTGCGAGAAGGGTGCCGTCTGGTTCGCGATGGCTCCCACCGGCCCGCAGCCCGTCGAGATCGATGCAACGGTGGCGTTGCCGGGCGAGTTCCGCTCGCACATCCGCTCGCTCGTCGAGGCGCGCTTCAGCGACTCGATGTTCTTCGACGAAGGCAAGCGCGCGATGGTCTCGGTCGAGCAGAGGACGGAGCTGAGTGCGGAGGAGTACCGCCCGCTGCAGCTGGAGTACAACGAGGTCGCCTATGCGGCGCTCGTCGAGCGGGGGCTCGGAGCACGCTACGGCGACCGGGAGGCCCCGAATGCGGCCGGCGACATCCCGTTCCGGCTCGACCCCACGATCATCTCGACCGACGTGGAATCGGTCACCCTCGACAAGGACAGGGGTGCCGAGCGTGCGGTCGGCTTCTTCGAGGAGCAGGGTGACCTGCCCCTCGTCTGGCGTACCGTCGGCGACTCGCGGAGCGACTACAAGATGGCCGACTACCTGCACGGTGCCGGATACGAGGTGGCGCACGTGGACGTGCGGCCGGCCGACGGCATCCTCCAGAAGCCGTACCAGGTGATCGTCGAGGGTGACCTCATCCACGATGAGGCTGGAGCGGCGTTCCTGTCGTACTGGGTGCAGAAGCTCGGCCTGTAGGTCAGACCGAGGTGCGGGTGTTCCCGGCCCCCGCAGCGGCGCGGTGCAGCTTCGCGACCGCGCGTCGCTCCCGGTAGGTTCGGATCCGCCGCACGATCAGCCCCACGGAGAGCTCCTCGTGGATGCAGTACGCGATGATCAGCGCCACACCGCCGCCCGTAATGAACACCGTGCGGATCACGTAGCCCAGGATGTCGCCCTGCACCGCATCCGAGATGTCCATGCCCTCGGCGATGCTCACACACGCGAAGAAGATCGATGCAGAGACCGCCAGATGCGTCGCCAGCCCCTCGCGGATGCCGACGACCGCGAACAGGATGATGCACCACGCCGCATACCAGGGGTGGATGACCGGCGAAAGGATGACCGTGGCGGTGAACGCCAGGGCGAGGCGCATCAGCGGGTCGAGGTTACGTTTCGTGAGCATCACCCACGCCACGACGATGACCATGACCCCGATGGCGGCGAACTTGATGATGTCGGCGGGCAGTTCGCCGTCGAGGCCGAAGGCGCCGAACGCTCCGCCGACCGCAATGGCGAGGATGTTGACGGGGGCGTACCAGTGCGAGACGGATCCGGGGGTCGCGAGGGTCAGCACCCAGCCGAAGCCGATCCCCATGAGGAGGCCGAGGGCGCCGAGCACTGCGCCGGAGAGGGCGACCGTGACCACCCAGTACTTGATCGTGCTGCGGAGCGTGCGGTTCTGGCCGGCCCAGATGATGCCCACGATCGGCAGCGCGAGCACCGCGATAGGTTTCACCCCGACCGAGGCGGTGATGAGCAGTATGCCGAGGATCGGATGCTTGCGGAGGGCCGCGTAGACCCCGGCGAGCAGCAGCGCGAGCATCAGCGCATCGTTGTGCCCGGCGACGACGAAGTTGAACATCACCACGGGGCTCGCAAGCACGAGCCAGAGCATCTTGTCGGGCGGGACCTGCCGCAGGACGGCGATCCGGTAGGCGAAGTAGGCGATGCCGAGGGCACTGACGATCGCGATCAACCGGAAGAGAGCAACCGCGACGATCGGGGACGTGCCTGCGACGGTGACCGTGGCCTCCTCGATGGCGAGGTAGACCGGCCCGTAGGGCGTCTTCGCGTTCGCCCACATGGGGTCGACACCGATGTTGAACCAGCCCTGGATGGCGGAGATGCCGTCGACGTAGGGGTTGAACCCCCCCGCCATGAGTCGCCCCTGGCCGACGTACGCGAACAGGTCACGCGAGTAGAGCGGCACGGCGACGGCGAGGGGAAGGGCCCAGGCGACACTCGTCACGATGACGCGCTTGAGGGCATCCGCGGGGTTCTTGCGCATGGCCGAGCCAAGCTTCAGCCAGGCGATGACGAGCAGCAGGCCCGCTCCGATGACCACGAACGTCGAGAGGTGGACGAGCAGATCGTTGCCCCGCAGGGTCTCGATGATCGGCCAGCCCCGCACGTTCGACCCCGGCCCGAGCCAGCCGACGGCCAGGGAACCGAGCGCGATGAAGACGGACCCCACCAGTCCGAGGAGGAGGGGGGAACCCAGCTCACGCCTCAAAATACTCTTCACTGTCAATACTCTAGGTCGATCCGGCTGGGAACGGGATGATCCGGGATGAACTGGTGGCGCTCAGCAGTCTTCTTCGCTAAAATTGAGCTAGGTCGACTCAAGTCTCACGGCCTCGATGAACAACACGATGGAAAGGTCAACCCTCCCATGCAGCCGCAGAGCGGTCAGCAGAACGTCGACGAGCAGAGCGCTCTCGAGAAGTACGGCGTCAACCTCACGAAGATCGCCGCCAGCGGCAAACTCGATCCCGTCATCGGGCGGGACGCAGAGATCCGCCGCGTCAGCCAGGTGCTGACCCGTCGCACCAAGAACAACCCCGTGCTCATCGGCGAGCCCGGGGTCGGCAAGACCGCCGTGGTCGAGGGACTGGCCCAGCGCATCATCGCCGGCGATGTCGCCGACTCGCTGAAGGGCAAACAGCTGGTCTCGCTCGACCTCGCGGCGCTCGTCGCGGGCGCGAAGTACCGCGGCGAGTTCGAGGAGCGCCTGAAGGCCGTGCTGAAGGAGATCAACGACGCCGACGGCCAGATCATCACGTTCGTCGACGAGCTCCACACGCTGATGGGCGCCGGCGGCGGCGAAGGCTCGGTGGCGGCATCCAACATGCTGAAGCCGATGCTCGCCCGCGGTGAGCTGCGGCTCATCGGCGCGACCACCCTGAACGAATACCGCGAGTTCATCGAGAAGGATGCGGCGCTCGAGCGCCGGTTCCAGCAGGTGTTCGTGGGCGAACCCAGCGTCGAAGACACAATCGCCATCCTGCGCGGGCTGAAGGAGCGCTACGAGGCGCACCACAAGGTCGCGATCGCCGACGCCGCTCTCGTGGCGGCGGCATCCCTCTCGAACCGGTACATCTCCGGTCGCCAGCTGCCCGACAAGGCCATCGACCTGATCGACGAGGCAGCGTCACGCCTCCGCATGGAGATCGACTCCGCACCCGTCGCGATCGACGAACTGCGACGGAGCGTCGACCGGCTGAAGCTGGAGGAGTTGGCGCTGAAGAAGGAGAAGGACGACGCGTCGAAGCTGCGACTCGAGAAGCTGCGCGCCGATCTCGCGACTCGCAGCGCCGACCTCGGCGTGCTGCAGGAACGCTGGGACCGGGAACGTGCAGTGCTGAACCGCGTCGGTGAGCTCAAGACGCAGCTCGATGCCGCCCGGATGTCGGCGGAGAAGGCCCAGCGTGAGGGCAACCTCGAGCGGGCATCCAAACTCCTCTACGGCGAGATTCCCGTGCTCGAACGGCAGCTGCGCGAGGCGGAGAGCGCCGAGAAGTTCCCCGACGGTGAGCGCATGGTGAGCGACCAGGTCACCGAGGCGGAGATCGCGGCCGTGATCGCGGCCTGGACGGGCATCCCCGTCGACCGCCTCACCCAGGGGGAGACGCAGAAGCTCCTGAACCTCGAGGCCGAGCTCGGCAAACGGCTGATCGGGCAGCGGCCTGCCGTTCGTGCGGTCGCCGACGCGGTTCGACGCACCCGTGCGGGCATCTCCGATCCGAACCGGCCCACCGGCTCGTTCCTGTTCCTCGGGCCGACCGGTGTGGGCAAGACCGAGTTGGCCAAGGCTCTCGCCGAGTTCCTCTTCGACGACGAGCGGGCGATGATCCGCATCGACATGAGCGAGTACGGCGAGAAGCACTCGGTCGCCCGGCTGCTCGGAGCCCCTCCCGGGTACATCGGGTATGAGCAGGGCGGGCAGCTCACCGAGGCGGTGCGGCGGCGGCCCTACTCGGTCGTGCTGATGGACGAGGTCGAGAAGGCCCACCCCGAGGTGTTCGACGTGCTGCTGCAGGTGCTCGACGACGGTCGGCTGACCGACGGGCAGGGGCGCACGGTCGACTTCCGCAACACGATCCTGATCCTCACCTCGAACCTCGGGTCGCAGTTCCTCGTCGACCCGTCCCTCAGTGACGGCGCGCGCGAGCAGGCGGTGCTGCAGGTCGTGCGGCAGACCTTCAAGCCCGAGTTCGTGAACCGGCTCGACGACATCGTGGTGTTCACGGCGCTCACCCACGACGACCTCGCGCAGATCGTGTCGCTGTACGTCGACCGGCTAGCGCGGCGTGTCTCCGAGCGCGGGCTGTCGCTGGCGGTGACCCCGGATGCTCGCAGCTGGCTCGCCGAGGCGGGCTACGATCCCGCGTACGGCGCCCGGCCGCTGAGGCGGCTGATGCAGCGCGAGATCGACGACCGGCTCTCGATGGCGCTGCTCTCCGGCGCGATCACCGACGGGGACACGGTCTACGTGGGCCTCGCCCCCGACGGCACCGCCCTCACGGTCGGCCCCGTCGTCCGCGTCCCCTCCCCCTGACCCCGCGTCCCCGCCCCTCCCACCCCCCTCGTTCCTCCCCTCTCCCCTCGTCTCGCGTCGTCCCACCGTCCGACGTTTCCATCGAGTGGGCAGTTTGGGCCCCAAAACGTTCGTCTTAGGGCCCAAACTGCCCACTCGATTGATGCGGAGGGGGGGACTGCAGGTCAGGGGAGGGGGAGGGCGGCTACGACGACCTTGCCGCGGGTGTGGCCTGAGGCTACGAGGGCGTGGGCTCGGCGGAGGGTCGCGGCATCCAGTGGCGACAGGATGTCGGAAGCCGTCGATCGCAGGCGACCCTCGTCGACCAGGTCGGCGATTCGGTCGAGCAGTTCGTGCTGCGCGAGCGGGTTCGTGAGACTGTCGTCGTCGAGGTGCTGGCTCACGGTGAACATCGACTCCCAGTGCCAGGCGATGCTCTTCGATTTGAGTGGGAACAGATCCTGGTGCTCGTCGTCGATCACGACGATGTGCCCGAACGGTTTGACGATGTCGGCGTAGAGCTCGATCTGGCCGGCCGACTTCGACGTGAAGAGGTAGTCGACCCCGTGCGGGGCCAAGGTGAGCACCTGCGCACGGAGGTCGCCGTGGTGGTCGACCCAGCCCTCGGCTCCGAGTTCGCGTACGTGCCGCTCGGCATCCGTGCCGTGGGCCGTGGCGATGACCGTGAGCCCGGGCAGCAGCGCTTCCGCGAGCTGCAGGATGACCAGGCCCACGCCGCCCGTCGCGCCGACCACGAGCAGGCAGCCGTCGCTGCCGTCGATGCCGGATCCGGTGCGCGGGGTGAGGGCGCCCGGGTCTGTGCCGCCCGCCCCGCCGCCCGCGCCGCCGCCCGGCGCGCCACCCGCGTGCGCGGGTACCAGCGCGAAGCGGTCGAACAACGACTCCCAGGCCGTGATGCTGGTCAGCGGCAGGGCCGCGGCCTCGGCGAAGCGCAGGGTGGCGGGCTTCCGACCGACGAGCCGTTCATCCACCGCCTGGAACGCCGCGTTCGAGCCGGCCCGGTCGACCGCCCCCGCGTAGAACACCTCGTCGCCGACGCCGAACAGCGTGACCTCGGAACCGACCGCGCGCACCACCCCGGCAGCGTCGAACCCGAGCACGCGCGGCTCACCCGACGCCGGTAGCGAGGCGCGCACTTTCACGTCGACGGGGTTCACCGACACCGCCCGCACCTCGACGAGCAGGTCGCGGAGGCCGGGCGTCGGCACCGGGAGCTCCACGTGCTGCAGGCTCCCGGGGTCGTCGACCGGCAGGCCGCCGAACGCCGCGACGGCGGACATGGTGGTGGGCAGGGCTGGTGTCACGGCATCGGATTCGCTCACCGGTCCAGCGTGCATCCAGAGCCCCCTGCCCTGTCAAGATGTGGCCGCCCGGAGTGACCCGCATATTTCGATTGTGTGAAACTTCACAGAAAACCGGCCCGATTCCGTTACGTTCGGATGACTGTCAACAGCGTCAGGAGAACATGGTGCACAGAACGCTCCGCAATGTCATCGCCTCATCGATCGGAGTGGGGGTGCTGGTCGTCGGAGCCGGTGCCTTCGGGTCCAGCGCGGCAGCCGCCGTCGACCCTGTCGACCTGAAGAACCGCGTCACCGTCGATGGCATCATGACGCATCTCGCGGCCCTGCAGGCCATCGCCGACGAGAACGACGGCAACCGCGCCATCGGCACGCCGGGCTATGAGGCGAGCGCCGAGTACATCGAGGGCGTTCTGGCCGCCGCGGGCTACGAGACCACCCGCCAGCCGTTCCAGACGTCGGTGCAGACGATCTTCGACTACTCCCTCGCCGTCACGGCCGACGGTGACGCCCTGCCGGTCGTCGGCATCCCGATGGAGTTCACCGGCTCGACCCCCGCCGAGGGGCTCACCGACCTCCCCGCGATTGCTCCGGCCGCAGTCAATGGATGCTCGGCCGACGACTGGGCGGGCATCGACGCCAGCGGGTCCGTCGCCATCGTGAGCCGGGGCGTCTGCCCCTTCGCCGACAAGGCCATCGCGGCCGGTGCCGCCGGTGCCTCAGCGATCCTGATCTACAACAACACCGAGGGCGACCTCAGCGGAACGCTCGGCGCGACGACCGTCGGCGCGGTGCCCTCGGTCGGCGTGACCGCGGCGGAGGGTGCATCGATCCTCACCGCGCTGGCCGCCGGCCCCGTCACCGTGTCACTGCAGCTCGACCAGGAGACGAAGACGGTCGACACGTTCAATGTTCTGGCCGAGACATCCACCGGCCGGGACGACAACACGGTCATGGTGGGGGCGCACCTCGACTCGGTGCCCGCGGGCCCGGGCATCAACGACAACGGGAGCGGATCGGCGACGATCCTCGAGACGGCTGTGCAGCTGGCCGCCTCGGGACCTCTGAACAACCAGGTGCGGTTCGCGTGGTGGGGTGCCGAGGAGGTCGGACTCGTCGGATCGACGTTCTACGTCGACGACCTCGTCGAGAACAACCCGGATGAGCTCGACGAGATCGCCACCTACCTGAACTTCGACATGGTGGCGTCGCCGAACTACGTGATCAGCGTGTACGACGCCGACCAGTCCACGTTCGAGGCCCCGGTCGAGGTGCCGGAGGGGTCGATCGCGACCGAGGCCGCGTTCACCGACTACTTCGACGCCTCGTCGCAGCCGTGGATCGACACCGCCTTCGACGGGCGGAGCGACTACGAGGCGTTCATCGCCAACGACATCCCGGCGTCGGGCCTGTTCACCGGGGCGGACGAGATCAAGACCCCGGAGCAGGTCGCCCTGTTCGGCGGGATCGCCGGCGAAGCGCAGGACCAGAACTACCACCAGGCAGGCGACAACCTCGAGAACATCAACACGGAGGCGCTAGGCATCATGGCGGGCGCGATCGGGTCGGTGGTCGGTTCGCTGGCGAACGACACGTCGGCGATCAACGGGGTGGTGCCGCCGGTGGAGCCGACGCCGGTGCCGACTCCGACGCCGACGTCGACTCCGGTGCCGACCGGGGCGCCGGTGCCGACCGCTTCGCCGACTGCGGTGCCCGCACCGACCTCCTCGGCGACGGCTGCTCCGGTTCCGCCAGCCGACCCGGGCTCCGGATCCGGTGGCTCGCTGGCGAACACGGGCTCTGCCGACGTGATCGCGGCGGCACTCCCGTTCGGCGTGCTGCTGTTCAGCGTCGGCCTGGCGGTCGCCCTGCTCGCGTCCCGGCGCCGCGCCCGCCCCACCGGCGGCTCCGGGGACTGACGCCCCGCCCCGCGCGCCCGCTCGCACCTACGCACGCGAATCCACCGCGCGTCGCGTACCCCGCGGGCGGCCCGAATCGATTCGATGGGGCGCCAACTGCGCCAATGCGACGCGATGCGAGCAGTTAGGGCCCCATCGAATCGATTCACGGCGGAAGGGTGCGTGGCAGGCCCCGTGCGCGCGAGAGCGGGGAGGGAGAAGAGGCGGGCGGCGGGGGAGGGGCGTCAGACGCGCGCGGCCAGGATGGCCGCGATGCGGGCGGGCACGGATTCGTCCTGCAGCGAGGTGGTGTCGCCGAGGGTGCGGCCGTCGACGAGGTCCCCGAGCAGACGGCGCATGATCTTGCCCGAGCGGGTCTTCGGGAGGTCCGGCACGACCACGAGGTCGCGCGGCTTCGCGATGGGGCCGATCTCATGGGCAACATGGGATCGGAGCACCGACCCCAGCTCGCGTTCGACGCCCGCCCAGAAAGCGGGGTCCGCGGCATCCTGAACCGAGACGTCCCGCGACGGGATCACGAACGCCGCGATCGCCTCGCCCGTCACCGGGTCGGTGACTCCCACCACGCCGGCCTCTCCGACCGCCGGATGCGACACCAGCGCCGACTCGATCTCGATGGTGGAGAGGCGGTGGCCGGACACGTTGATGACGTCGTCGACACGTCCGAGCAGCCAGATGTAGCCGTCTGCATCGTATTTCGCGCCGTCGCCCGCGAAGAAGTAGCCCTGGGCGGCGTACTTCTTCCAGTACGAATCACGGAAGCGTCCGGGGTTGCCCCAGACGCCGCGTGCCATCGAGGGCCAGGTGCCGTCGATCACGAGGTACCCGCCCGACGCGTTCGGCACCTGAACGCCCTCCTCGTCGACGATCAGCGCGCGGAGCCCCGGCAGCGCGAACGTCGCCGACCCCGGCTTCAGCACGGTGACGCCGGGCAGCGGTGCGATGACGGCGGATCCGGTCTCCGACTGCCACCAGGTGTCGACGATCGGCGCGCGGCCCCCGCCGACGTTCTCGTGGAACCACACCCAAGCCTCAGGGTTGATCGCCTCACCGACCGTGCCCAGCAGGCGCAGCGTCGACAGATCGAAGGAGGCAGGCAGGCCATCCGGGAACCACGTCATGAACGTGCGGATCAGCGTCGGCGCCGTGTAGTAGGTGGTCACGCCGTAGCGTTCGACGATCTCGAAGTGCCGCCCGGTGTGCGGGGTGTTCGGCGTGCCCTCGTAGATGACGCTGGTGGCGCCGTTCGAGAACGGTCCGTAGAGCACATAGGTGTGCGCGGTGACCCAGGCGAGGTCGGCGGTGCACCAGTAGACGTCGGTCGGTTTGGCGTCGAAGATGGCGGCGTGGCTCCAGCTGGCCTGGGTGAGGTAGCCGCCGCTGGTGTGCACGACGCCCTTCGGTTTGCCGGTGGTTCCGCTCGTGTAGATGATGAACAGTGGATGCTCGGAGTCGAAGTACTGCGCCTCGTGCGTGTCGGGCACCGACGCGATCGCGTCGTGGAACCACACGTCACGCCCCTCCTGCCACGGGATGTCGGGGGTGAGGTCGCCCGTCCGGCGTACCACGAGCACGTGCTCGATGGTGTTCACGCCGCCGGGTTCGCGCGGGCCGCTGACCGCCTCGTCGGCGTTGGCCTTGACCGCGACGGCTGTGCCGCGCCGGAACTGTCCGTCGCTGGTGACCAGCAGTTTCGCCCCCGTGTCCTCGACGCGGAACTTCAGCGCCTCGGCCGAGAACCCGCCGAAGACGAGGGAGTGGATCGCGCCGATCCGGGCGATCGCCAGCGTGATCACGATGGTCTCGGGGATGACCGGCAGGTAGACGACCAAGCGATCGCCGGCAACGATGCCGAGCGCTTCGAGCGCGTTCGCGGCCTGCGCGACACGGCGCTGCAGCTCGGCGTAGGTGATCTGCTCCCGGTCGCCCGGTTCGCCCTCGAAATTGATGGCGATCGTGTCGCCGCGACCGGCGTCGACGTGCCGGTCGACGCAGTTGACGGCGACGTTCAGGCGGCCGCCGACGAACCACTGGGCCTCGGGGATGCTGAGCAGCGGATTCCCGTCGTCGTCGAGCCCGGTGAAGGTGGAGCCGGCGGCATCCGCCGCGGCGGGGTCGACGCCCTCCTGCGTGGCAGCCTCTGCACGGGTGAGGGGGCGGGCCGGCTTCCACGTGTGGGCGGTGTGCCAGCGCTCGGCCCAGTCGAGCCGGTCGGCCTGCCGCTCCCAGTACGCCACGGGGTCGGCGGCGGCGCGGTCGTACTCGTCGGCCGAGACGTTCGCCGCGGCGGCGAAGGCCGGTGACGGCGGGTAGAGGCGGTTCTCGCTGAGCAGGTTCTCGATGGTGGCAGACACCCGTCTCACGCTACCGGTCGCCGCGCGGGCTGCCATGCAGTGCCGTAACCGCCGGTAACGCACTGGTTCGCGTGGGCATCCGGTGCCGCGGGGGATCCGGCGCCGCCGCGTCCTCTCGTCGTGACGGGAGCGCCGTCGCCGGGTATCCCGTGCCGCCAGCGGACCATCCGGGAGGAGGTGAGCCGATCCAACGCCGTATGTGCGTCGAGTTGGCCCAGGTCCTCCCGGGTGGGTGTGCGTTGGTGGATGTCGCCCCATCCGGCCTCGGCCGCGTCGGCGAACCGTCGGCAGCGCGCAAACGGACGAGCCTCGCCCCCGACGACGCGCCCTGCGACACCGTGGTTGCTGAGCCTCGTCCGTTTGGGTGGCTGGTCGACCGTAAGTGGGGGGCGGACGCCGGCGGAGACGCGGGGCGGGACTGGACGGGCCGCGCCGCGGGGCGGGCTAGGCCGTCGCGACGATCTCGGCGAGCGGCTTGCGCACGCGGGGCGCGACCTCGCGGGCGCGGGTCTTCTCGTCGGCGAGGCGGTCGGCGGGCGCGACGACACCGAGCGCGGTCACGGTCACGGGCTCCCAGCGCTCGCCGAGGTCGAAGGCCGCGCGGAGCCCCTCCACCTCGATGCCGCCCATCTGGTGAACGTGCAGTCCGTCGGCGTGCGCCTGGACGGTGAGGTTGGCGACCGCCTGGCCGAGGTCGTAGGTTCCCCAGCGGCGCGGCTTGCCGTCTTCGTCGACGACCTCGGCGATGTTGACGATCAGCACGCTGGCGTTCGGGGTCCAGACCTGGTTGAAGCCCATCAGGTTCTCGTTGATCAGGTCGAACGTGGGGGTTCCACGGCGGCCGACGATGAACTTCCAGGGCTGCGTGTTGGAGGCCGAGGCCGACCAGCGAGCGGCTTCGAGGGCGCTGGTCAGGGCGGTCTCGCTGACCTCGGCGGTCTGGTCGAAGGAGCGGGGGCTCCAGCGTTCGGCGAGCACGTCGAGGATCGGAGCGCTCGTCTCGGCTGTACGCGTGGGGGTGTTGTCTGTGAGGGTCATGGTGGCTCCTGGATGATCGGATGATCGGACGGTCGGATCTCGGTCAGGGCGCCATTGTCCTTCGGGTGGTGCAACCAACCGTACCGCGCCTTCATTCCATGCGTTCGCATGACGCGTGGAGGGACAGCCGCCAGCTCAGCCCTGCGCGGCCAGCAGCCCCTCCAGTGCCGCCGCGAACGCATCCACGTCGGACTCCGTCGTGTCGAACGCGCACATCCAGCGCACCTCCCCGGTCGCGTTGTCCCAGTCGTAGAAACGGAACACCTCGCGAAGCCGATCGGCCACCCCGGGCGGCAGGATGGCGAACACCGCGTTCGCCTGCGTCGGCCGCGTGAGCGTCACCCCGGGCATCCGTTCGACCGCTGCTCGCAGCCGGGCGGCCATCGCGTTCGCGTGCGTGGCGGATTCGAGCCACAGCCCCGACTCGAGGAGGGCGATGAGCTGCGCCGAGACGAACCGCATCTTGCTCGAGAGCTGCATGTCCATCTTGCGGAGGTAGCTGAGGCCTTCGGATGCCGCGGGCGAGAGCACCACGACGGCCTCGCCGTAGAGCAGGCCGTTCTTGGTGCCACCGTAGGAGAGCATGTCGACGCCGGCATCCGTCGTGAACGCCCGGAGCGGAACGCCGAGGGACGCGGCCGCGTTGGACAGGCGCGCGCCGTCCATGTGGAGCGCCATGCCGTGCCCATGGGCATGGTCGGCGATCGCCTGCACCTCGTCGACGGTGTAGAGCGTGCCGAGTTCGGTGGTCTGCGTGATCGAGACGGCGAGCGGCTGGGCGCGGTGCTCGTCACCCCAGCCCCAGGCCTCGCGGTCGACCAGCTCGGGGGTGAGCTTGCCGTCGGGGGTCTCGACGGTGAGGAGCTTGAGTCCGCCGATGCGCTCGGGCGCCGCGTTCTCATCGGTGTTGATGTGGGCGGTCGCCGCGCAGACGACGGCACCCCACCGCGGCAGCATCGACTGCAGGCTGAGCACGTTCGCACCGGTGCCGTTGAAGACCGGGAACGCCTCGGCGGTGTCGCCGAAGTGCGCTTTCATGACCTGCTGCAGGCGCGCCGTGTAGACGTCTTCACCGTAGGCGATCTGGTGCCCCTCGTTCGCAGCAGCGATCGCCTCGATCATGAGCGGGTGCACGCCCGCGTAGTTGTCGGAGGCGAAGCCGCGGAGGGCCGGGTCGTGCAGGCGGAGGGCCGGGTCGAAGTTCATCACGTCTCCAGTTTCGCGCACTGCGGCTGCGCGGGTGGTCGGTCGGGGGGAAGATGCGGCATAGTTCGTGGGGATGATGCCGAGTGGTGTCGGGGTGGTGGGAGCGTGCAGAGTTTCAGGACGGTGCTTTTCATCGCGGTGTCGGTGGTCGTGCTTGCGGCGATCGCTCTGGTGATCTCCCTGGTGGTGATGCAGGTGATTCCCGGGGCGCCGTTCAGCTCGGATGCCCCGCCCCGCGACATCCCCGCGCAGCAGGTGCCGCTGTCGGGAACGTAGCGGGACGGGAGCTGGACGGCGGGGCCGCCCAGGCTCAGGCGACCGCTGGACGGCGAGGCCGGCCGGCTCAGGCGAGCGCCGTCGTTCCGGTGATGCCCCGCGTCGAGTCGATCACGCCGGTCATCTTCTTCGCGAGCGCCTCGTAGAACATCGACAGCGGGAACTCGTCGGCCAGCACCGCATCGGTGAGACCCCGCGGCGGCCCGTCGAGGGGGAGGGCATCCGGCCCCTTCGCCCACACCGAGGCGGGGTTCGGGGTGAGCGTCGTCGACACCAGGGCGTAGGCCGCGAGCCAGTGCGCGGTCTTCGGCCGGTCGATCGAGCGCCAGTACAGGTCGTCGATCGACTCGCCGAGCGCGATCACCGCGTCGGCGACGTGGGCCCAGTCGATGGTGAGGCGGGTGTCGGTCCAGTGCAGCACCCGGCGCTGGTGGAGCCACGCGAACAGTAGTTGCCCGCCGAGCCCGTCGTAGTTGCGCACCCGGCTGCCCGTGATGGCGAAGCGGAAGATGCGGTCGAAGATGATCGCGTACTGCACGCGCTTCGCCGTTTCGACCGTCTGCGGCGAGTACAGGTTCTCGCGCTCGATGCGCACGGCCTCGCGGAACGCCGTCAGGTCGCAGCGCAGCTCTTCGAGCGAGTAGAGGAAGAACGGCATGCGCTGCTTGATCATGAACGGGTCGAACGGCAGGTCGCCGCGCATGTGGGTGCGGTCGTGGATGAGGTCCCACATCACGAAAGTCTCTTCGGCCAGGTGCTGGTCGCTGAGCAGGGTCCGGGCGTCGGCCGGCAGTTCGAGGCGGGTCGTCTCCGCCGCAGCCTTCACGACGAGCCGGAAACGCGCGGCCTCCCGGTCGGCGAAGATCGCGCCCCAGGTGAACGTCGGGACGGTGCGCATCGCGATCGTCTCCGGGAAGAGCACGGCCGAGTTCGTGTCGTAGCCGGCCGTGAAGTCGAGGAACCGGATGGGGACGAACAACGCATTCGAGTAGTCGGTCGCCTCGAGCTCGGCCACGAACTCGGGCCAGACGACCTCGACCGCGACCGCCTCGAACAGGCGCTCGGTGCTGCCGTTCTGCGTGTACATCGGGAAAACGACGACGTGCTGGAGCCCGTCGACGCGGTGCTGCTGCGGCTGGAAGGCGTTCAGCGAGTCGAGGAAGTCGGGCACACCGAAGTCGCCCACGGCCCAGCGTTCGAAGTCGACCGCCGCGGCGGCGAGGTAGGCGGCGTCGTGCGGGAACTCGGGCACGAGCATCCGGAGCGCAGCGGTGACGGTGTCGACGAGGGCGTGCAGTTCGCCGCGGTCGGCTGCCGGTTCGGCCGCACCGTCGGCCAGCTGCAGGCTCTGGATGCCCGTGACCGCCGTTCGGAGGGCGACCCAGTGGGGGCGTGCGGAGGCCGGCAGGCTCGCGGGGCGTGTTGTCGCGTCGTGGGTGCGGAGGTCTTCGACGACCTCCGGCTCGCCGATGACGGCGTCACGGGCCGCGGTGCTGAGGAGCGCTGGCTTGGACATGAGAACCTCCGTTCGCTGGTGAAGAGTGTGGAGCGGTTCCGCTCAGCAGCGAGCCTAAGCAGATTCACACCGCGGTATCCGCAGGGCGCAGCGACTATCGCGCGCAGAACGGGGGCTCGCGCAGGATCATTGCGTGCCTTCCGGGCGCGCACGCAGATGTGCTGGCCAGCCCGCCCGTGGTCCGACTCTTCGGTGCGTCAGCGGGTCTGGCCGAGCAGCAGGTCGACGCGGAGCCCCGCGCGGGACTTCACGATGGCGGCGGGAATGCGGGGCGACCGACCGGCAGCCTCCAGCCGTGAGAGTGTGTCGAGCGCCACGGCCTCGAGCCCGCGCGGAACGAAACCGACGACCGGAGTCATGCGCGAGTCGACGAAGAAACGCACGGCGACGGGCGCATCCGTTCGTTCCTCCTCGGCCGAACGCCGGGGGATGAACACCTGCAGTTCGTCGACACCTTTCGCCAGCACGTCGGCGATGGTCTGCTGGAAGGGGTCGCTGCCGGCCAGTTGCAGGGTCACCCGGGCGTTCTTCGGGCGCATGTCGTACCCGTAGTCGCCGAGTTTGCCCGAGCCCCGGTCCTTGCGGCCGAAGACCGGCTCGCCGACCTCGTCTGTCATTCGGGGCTCCCCTGCGGTGCCGCGTCGGGCTGCTCCATCCACCACTCCGTGAACTCGGTGGCGCGGTCATCCGGTGCCAGCCTGACCAGCCACAGGTTGCTGTAGGCCGGGCCGTCGACGTACACCGTCGTCGCCTGCACGAGCGCGATGTCGTCGGGAACATAGGCGTCGGGAGCGCGGAGGATCTGCCAGCTGAAGGTCGTCGAGCCGGGCGCGTCTTCGGCGGCGAGCCAGCCGTCGACGATCTCGTCGTAGCCGTGCCAGGCCGGGCTGTACGGCTCGGTGCGGTAGTCCGCATCCGGGGTGAAGAGGGCGCGGATGTCGTCGGGGTCGTTGGATTCCCAGGCGGTGCGGTAGCGCGCGATCCAGCCGGTGATTCCGGATGACCGGGGTTCGCTGTTGTCGGACATCGGGGGGTTAGAGCTTTCCGTTCGAGAGGTTCTCGATGGCCTTGTCGAGGCGACGCTGGCGCGTCTCGGGGGTCTTCGCCTCCTCGAGGGGAACGGTGAAGCGGCGTTTGTTGCTGTAGGAGAGGGTCTCGAAGAACGCGGCCGCTGCCGGGGCGCTGGCGAGGGCGACCTGGAGGTCGCCGGGCACGTCGACTTCACGGGGCTGGTCGTCGAGCACGATGTCGACCTCGAACTCGTCGCCGGGCGCGATCCCGGCACCCTTCCGCACGGCCGCGCTCACCGGGAGCATGATCTCGCCGCGGTAGGGGGTCACCGTGCTGCGGTAGGTGAAGTCGTTGATCGTCACGGCGACGGCGTGCTTCTTGGCGCTGCCGAGCGATTCGTAGACGTCGACGGGGACGACGATCCCGGTCGCGGACTTTCCACTCTCGAAGAGGGTCGTGCGGAATCTCATATCAAGGAGTATGCAGGGTCTTCTCCTCCACAGCCATCTCGTTCCGCAAGTTCTCCACCGCTCCGGGCGGGTGGAGGTTCCGCCCAGAGGCCGCAAAGTAGCATGGGGCCATATGAACGAGGCGCACACCAGCAGCACGGCTGCCCGAGAAGCAGGCGTCTCCGCGCACTTCCTCCCGCACATCCAGGGGCTCCGTGCCATCGCCGTGCTGCTCGTGGTCATCTACCATTTCTGGCCCGGCCGGCTCACGGGCGGGTACATCGGCGTCGACGTCTTCTTCGTCATCTCGGGCTTCCTGATCACCCAGCAGCTCTCGCGCGAGCTCGAACGCACCGACCGGATCCGGCTGCCCACGTTCTGGGCGAAACGGGTACGGCGGCTGCTGCCGGCCGCGCTGCTCGTGCTGCTGTTCAGCGCCGTGATGACGCTGACGATCATGCCGCTGAGCGCGCTGGCCGAGAACGTTCGCGAGATCCTGGCGAGCACGTTCTACGTCGAGAACTGGGCGCTCGCGGCGAACTCGGTGGACTACCTCGCGGCCTCGAACGATGCCTCGCTCGTGCAGCACTACTGGTCGCTCTCGCTCGAGGAGCAGTTCTACCTCGTCTGGCCGATCCTGCTGCTGGCTGCGTCGGCGTTCGGTGTGCGGCGTTTCGCGAAGAGGCGGTCTGCGGGCGGGCTGGTCGACGGCATCGCTGCGGGCGGCCCAGCCGTCAGTACCTCCGCGGGCGGCCCGGCCGCAGGGCGCGACCGCTGGAACGCGATGATCGCGCTGGTGGTGCTGGCCACCGTCGCCTCGTTCGTGCTCTCGATCGTCTTCACGAAGAACGACCCGGCCTCGGCCTACTTCGTCACCTACACCCGGGTGTGGGAGTTCGGTGTCGGTGCCCTGCTCGCGCTCCTGCCGAGGTTCCGCCCGACACGCGTCTGGCAGAGCAACCTCCTGGGCTACGCCGGAATCGTCGCCGTCATCGGCGCGGGGTTCGTCTACGACCGCAACACGCCGTTCCCGGGTTACGCGGCCCTGGTCCCGGTTCTCGGCACGGCGGCCATCATCGTCTCGCACCGGACCACCCGCCGCCTCGACGCCGCGAGTGTGCTGGGCAGCCGGGTGCCGCGCTTCATCGGTGACATCTCCTACTCGCTCTACCTCTGGCACTGGCCGCTGATCGTCGTGGCACCCTTCGTTCCCGGCTGGGGCCTGTCGATCTACAACCGCATCGCGCTCCTCGCGATCTGCTTCCTGCTCGCCTGGCTGACCAAGAAGTTCGTCGAAGATCCCACCCGCCGGTGGACCTTCTGGACGAAGCGCAAGCCGCGGGTCAGCTTCGCCTTCATGATCGCGGGCATGGCTGTGGCGAGCCTGGCGATCGGCGGCGTCTCCGTCGTCCAGCAGCCCAAGTACGACGCTGCGGCGAGCGAACTGGCGAGCGCGGTGGCGAACCTGCCCGACTGCTTCGGTGCGGCATCCGGTCCCACACCGGTGATCACCGGTGCGCTCTCCGGTTCTGCGGCGTCGGGCGCCGCCGGGGGCGCGGCAGGCACGGATGCTGCGGCGAGCGTGGATCCGCTCGTGCAACTCAGCGGAACGAACCCGGGCTGCACCGATCCGGCACTGGCCGACACGATCATCCCGTCGCCCGGCTTCGGCAACGCCGACCGGCCCGCCCACCCCGAGTGCCTCGTGACGCTGAACGACTCGAACCTGTACGCCTGTCACTTCGGTGCGGCCGACGGCACGGCCGGGGCGCCGAGGGTGGCCCTCATCGGCGACTCGCACGCGTACCAGCTCCTCGGTCCGTTCATCCAGCTCGCCGAACAGAACGGCTGGGCGCTGACCACCTACATCAAGGGCGGCTGCACCTGGAACACCGAGGCGATGACCGGTGCCGACGCCTTCTCGGTCTCGTGCAACACCTGGCGTTCGAACCTCACCGCCGAGCTGGCGACCGTGCAGCCGTTCGACGCCGTCTTCACCGCTTCGCTCGCCGAAGAGGGCGTGCCCGGAACCTCGGCCGACGGCCAGGCGCTCGCCGCCGGCTTCAGTGCGGCGTGGAACCAGGTCACCACGCTCGGCACGCCGGTGATCACGATGGTCGACAATCCGTCCTGGTCCGACGACCCGAACAAGTGCCTCCGCACCGGGAGTGCCGCGGACTGCGTCGAGCCCCGCGCCGATGGGCTGGTCGCCGACCCGCCTGTCGCGCTCGCGGCGGCCGCCTCCGCGGCAGCCGGGCAGAACGTCACGCTGCTCGACTTCACGAACACGTTCTGCACGGCGGAGGACTGCCTCGCCGTTGTCGGCGGCGCCAACGTCTACCGCGACCAGGACCACCTCACCAATACGTTCGCGATGACGCTGGCGCCGTACTTCAAAGCCGTGGTCCTCGCGGCTCTCGCGCACTGAGCGACCGCGGCCGGGGCGGGGAGGACTGACGTTTGGTGGGAGTACTCGTCGGTTTCGCGATCATCGGTTTCATCATCCTGGTCGGCTATGTCGTGCAGCGGGCGAAGATCCTGCCGGCCAACGCACCGACCTCGCTGAACCGTTTCGTCTTCTTCGTGGCGAGCCCGGCCCTGCTGTTCACCGTGATCGCCCGGGCCGACCTGAGCGTGATCTTCTCGTCGTTCCTCGTGGTCACGATCATCTGCGCGGCGGTGTCGGCCGGGATCTACCTGGTCGTGTCGAAGATCTTCTTCCGGAGGCCTCTCGCCGAGACGGTGATTGGCGCGGCCGGCTCCTCGTATGTGAACGCCAACAACATCGGGCTGCCCGTCGCCGTCTACGTGCTCGGCAGCGCGCAGTTCGTGGCACCGCTTCTGCTGTTCCAGCTGATCGTGCTCGCGCCCATCACGCTCACCCTGCTCGACGTCTCCACGCGCGGCCAGGTCTCGCTGAAGACGATCCTGTTGCAGCCCGTGCGCAACCCGATCATCCTCGGCTCCCTCGCCGGTCTCGCGCTCGCGCTCAGCGGCTGGCACGCTCCGGATGCCCTGCTCGCGCCCTTCGTGCTGATCGGTGGCGCGGCTGTCCCCGTCGTGCTGATCACGTTCGGTATGTCGCTGTCGGGCCAGCGCCCCCTCGCGGCCGGTTCCGCCCGCCGCGAGATCGTGGTCGCGATACTGCTGAAGGCCGTCGTGATGCCGGTCATCGCCTACTTGTTCGGGCATTTCGTGTTCCAGCTCGACGCCTTCCACCTGTTCGGCGTCGTCGTGCTCGCCGCCCTGCCGACCGCGCAGAACATCTTCAACTATGCGCACCGCTACGACGTGGGCGTCGCCCTCGCGCGGGACATCGTGCTGCTCACCACGATCGCGTCGATCCCTGTGCTGCTCATGACCGCCGCCCTGTTGGCGCCCGCCTCTTGACTGAGTATATCTCAATAGAGCGTCTGTGCGCAGATGAGAGTGGCGGCTCGGGCACGGTCCGAATCGGCTCGCTCGCAGCCCGGACCGGCCCGTCCAGAGGGGGCGCGCTAGATTGTGAGGGTGCCCGACGCCTCCCGCCCACGCCTGCCGAGCTATCTGCGCAGCTCTGTCGAGCTGCCTCTGCCGCGCATCCGGAGCCGTGTCTCGGCCTACCTCTACGGCAACATCCTCGTGCTCGCTGCGGTCATCGGGGCTGCAGAGGGAACGAGCACCCATTGGAGCGCCCTGCTCATCGTCGCCGCGACGACCGTCACAACGTTCCTCGCGCACGTCGTCTCGCACGGCATCGGCCAGCAGATCGGCCGGTCGGGTGAGGATGCCCGGCTGCACATCGGGCAGGAGCTGCGGGATGCCGTTCCGATCCTGAGCTCGGGGCTCGTGCCCCTGGTCGTGCTGGCCCTCGGAGCGCTCGGCGTGCTGTCGGTGCTCTGGGTCGAGATCATCGCCGGTGGTGTGCTCGTGCTGCGGATCGCTCTGACGGGCATCCAGGTCGAGCGCGTCTCCGACAACCGTTCGCCGGCGGGGGTGCTGTGGGCGGGCTTCGCACTGGCCGCCGTGAGTCTCGTGATCGTGGCGCTGAAGGTGCTGTTCACGCACTGAGGGCGCTGCGCGGCTCAACGAGTACGCTGCTGAGTGGTTCGGCTGCGGGCGGTTGCGGGTGGACTGGCTGCGGGCGGTTGCGGGGTGGGCCGGCTCGCCGCGAGGTGGGTCACAATCAGGAGGAATGTCGTGGGCGGGTTCTCGATCGAGCAGGCGACGATTCCCGCGTCGCTCGACGTCGATGCGGACGGCGCTGGCGACTTCCGCGCATCCGTCGCCGTGCAGAACGCCAGCGAGACCCGCGCCTACGGAACGACCGATGTGTCGTACACGGCGGAGGAGCTGTTTCCGAACTGGAACGATCCGCACCAGCCCAAGACACTCTGGCACGCCCGTGTCGACGGCCGCATCGTGGCGCGGGCGGTGCACGAGTCGCAACTCGGCACCGAGCGCGAGGTCGGTTGGCTCGACATCGACGTACACCCGGACTTCGAGCGCCACGGCATCGGCCGCGCCCTGGCCGACACTGTCGAGGCGCATTCCCGGGCGCTCGGCCAGGCGAAGCTGCTCACCTACGCGGTCTCGCCGGTCCCGCACGGCGGGCGACGGATGCTCGCTCCGCCGACCGGATTCGGCGCGGTGTCCGCAACCAACAGGGAGGTGCGCTTCCTCCTGGCCCGGGGCTGGCGGCTCGAGCAGGTCGAACGTGCCAGCCGCCTCGCGCTGCCGGCCGCCTCCGGCGTGCTGGCGCAGGCGGCGGTGGATGCCCGAGCCTCTGCCGGAGCCGACTACGACGTGGTCACGTGGCGTGGCACCACACCCGAGCCATGGCTCGCCGACCTCGCCGTGCTGCTCACGCGCATGTCGACCGACGCGCCGACAGCCGGTCTCGAGGAGCCGGAAGATCCCTGGACGCCTGACCGCGTCGCCGAACACGACCTGCGCGTCGTGGGGAGCTCCCGCGAGACGCTGACCGCCGCCGCGCTCCATGTCCGAAGCGGGCGGCTGGTGGCGTTCAACCAGCTCGCGGTTCCGGAGGATCCGGCGCGACCCGTCAGCCAGCAGGACACGTTGGTGCTCCGCGAGCACCGCGGCCACCGGCTCGGGATGCTCGTGAAGGTCGCGAATCTCGACCAACTGCAGCGGGTCGCCCCGGGGCATCCGTCTTTGCTGACCTGGAACGCCGAAGAGAACCGGCACATGCTGGGCATCAACGAGGCGCTCGGCTTTGTTCCGATCGGCTACGAGGGGGCCTGGCGGCTCGACCTCTGACCATCCGGCCGGCTCCCGCGCAGCCGAGCGGCGGCGACCGACTGGGGAGTTTCTGTCGCTCCGGGTTGCAGAATCCGACAGTTCTTCCCGACTCGACTGGCGGGCGGGGCGGGGCGGGCGGTCAGGGTCAGCCGAAGATCATCGGGCGATCGTCGTCGTCTTCCGGTTCGAGGGCGAGGTCGACCACCACGGGGACGTGGTCGCTCGGGGCGTCGCCCTTCCGTTCGTTGCGGTCGATCCGGGCATCCTGAACCAGCGACGCGAACGCGGGCGAGCCCATGATGAAGTCGATGCGCATGCCCTCATTGCGCGGAAAACGCAGCTGCTTGTAGTCCCAGTAGGTGTAGCCGGTCGGCGCCAGCGGTCGCACGACATCGCTGAGCCCCAGCTGCTCGAACTCGGCGAACGCTGCGCGCTCGGGAACCGAGACATGGGTCGAACCCTCGAACGCCGCCAGGTCCCACACGTCGGTGTCGAGGGGCGCGATGTTCCAGTCGCCCATCAGGGCGAGGGGGGTCGTCGGATGCTCGGCCATCCATGCCCGAGTGTCAGCAGCCAGCTGCTTCAGCCAGGCGAGCTTGTAGTCGTAATGCGGATTGTCGAGCTCCCTGCCGTTCGGAACGTAGAGGCTCCACAGTCGCACGCCATCGACCGTCACGCCCAGCGCGCGGGCCTCGGTCGGCAGCGTCCCGTTCTCGTCGGGCTTGCCGAAGCCGGGCACACCCTCGAAGCCGACGGTGAGGTCCTCCATCGGGAGGCGGCTGGCGAAGGCGACACCGTTCCACTGGTTGAGGCCGTGCAGTTCGACGTCGTAACCGGCCGCGGTGAAGGGCTCGAACGGGAACTGGGACTCCCGGCACTTGATCTCCTGCATGGCGAGCACGTCGATGTCCTCGCGCACCAGCCAGTCGGTGACGCGGCCGACGCGGGCCCTGATCGAGTTCACATTCCAGGTGGCAACACGCATTGCCCCAGCCTATTCGGTGCCGCCGACACCCCCTGCCGCGTCTGCCGCCGCCCCCCCGCGCCGCCCCTCGCTCATCGTCTGCCTCGTAGCTTTGCGCCTGGCATCACATCACCTCGGTCCCTGGCGGGACGTTTTCGGGATGCGGTGCCACAATTAAAAGGACGGGCACATTGGCCCGCCTCGAAGTAGAGGAGCACCGCACCGTGAAAGCCATTCAGTTCGTTCGGATCGGAACCGTCGAACAGGTCGAGGTCGACAAGCCGGTCATCGGTGCTGGAGAGGTTCTGATCAAGGTGACCGCCGCGGGCGTGTGTCAGACCGACGTCCACTTCCAGCACGCCACTGAGCAGATGATCGCCGACCACACGACCCTCGGTCACGAGATCGTCGGTGACATTGTGGAGACGGCTCCCGATGTCACGCATCTGACCGTTGGTGAACAAGTGATCGTGATGCCGTGCTTCGGTTGCGGCGTATGCGTCATGTGCATCGCAGGCAAGCAGAACGCGTGCCGGAACACGGGCGGGCGACTCTTCCCCGCTCCGACGCCGGGAGTGAGCGTCAACGGCGGGATGGCCGAGTACGTCGCCGTCCGGGCATCCGCCGTCGTTCCCGCGGCCGGGCTGGACCCGAAACTCGCCGCAGCTCTGACGGATGCGGGGCTGGTGCCCTTCCATTCGATCAACGCCACTAAGGACATCCTGCGACCGGGCTCGACCGCGGTCGTCATCGGCGTCGGCGGTCTCGGACAATTCGCCGTCGAGATCCTCCGGGCCGTCACCGGTGCCAGCATCATCGCCATCGATCTCAAGGACTCCTCGCTCGATGCCGTGCGCGACAAGGTCGCGCACACGTTCCGCTCTGACGACCCCGAGCTCGTGTCGAAGATCCTGGACACGACGGGCGGATACGGCGCCGACGTCGTCCTCGACTTCGTCGGAAACGACACCACGTTGGCCCTGGACGGCCACATCATCGCACCGTACGGAGCGATCCGGGTGCCCGGCCTCTCCGACGGCACCTTTGCGTTCGAGACGTCACAGACCCAGACATCCCTGCCCTGGGGCGCTTCGATCACACGCCCCTACAGCGGCACCTATCAGGATCTGTACGACCTGGTCGCCCTGGCCCGTACGGGCAAACTCGACGTGGACATCACGGAATACGCGTTCGACGACGCCCTGACGGCTCTGGACGACTTGCACGCCGGCCGCGTCGTGGGCCGAGCCGTCCTGGTGATGCCCTGACGGGAGGTGACGTCACACTGAGCCTGCGTAGCGTCCAACGTGCGGCCCTGGTGTTCGGCGGTGCGATGGGGTGCGGTGTGGTGCGGCCCGCGGCGACCGCGCTCGCCGCGTTCCGCGGTTCCCGGCGCCGGGCCGTTGGTCCGCGCCCGCGCTGCCAGCCGTTCGCCGCAGGGGCGGCGGTGAACATAAACTAACACCGTGACCGACGCCCGCGACCAGCTCATCAAGTTCATCTCCGACGAAGCCGTGTTCCACGGCGACTTCACGCTGACCAGCGGGAAGAAGGCGACCTATTATGTCGACCTTCGGAAGGTCAGCCTCGATCACCGCGTCGCACCGCTGATCGGCCAGGTCATGCTCGACGTGATCGCGGGCATCCCCGACGTGTTCGCCGTGGGCGGCCTGACGATGGGCGCCGACCCGGTCGCTGCAGCCATCCTCCACCAGGGTGCAGCCCGCGGAGCCACGTACGACGCGTTCGTGGTGCGCAAGGAGGCGAAGGACCACGGCCGCGGCAAGCAGGTCGAGGGTCCTGACCTCGAAGGCAAGCGGGTGGTCGTCATCGAGGACACGTCGACCACCGGCGGTTCGCCCCTGAAGGCCATCGAGGCGCTCGAGAAGGTGGGCGCGATCGTCGTCGGCGTCGCCGTGGTCGTCGACCGCAACACCGAGGCGCGTGCGCGGATCGAGTCCGCCGGGTACCCCTACTTCTACGCCATCGGTCTCGACGACCTCGGCCTGAGCTGACCCGTCCGGGCTGACGGAGGCGTCGTGGGGCTGCCGGCATGAGTGAGGCACCGGATGCCCGGCGGCACGATCCCGTCACGCCGGCCGTGCCTGCCGCGCCTGCGGGTGCGGCACCGGATGCCCTCCGCCACCGTCACGCCCCGCGGGCCCCGCGCCGCCGCGCACCCTGGCGGCCCGTGGCTGCGGGTGCGCTGGCCCTGATCGTGCTGGCGGGCCTGTTCTTCGCCGGGACGCGTCTGCCGGGCATCCTGAACCCCGGTGCGGCGGCACCGACGGCCGCACCGAGCGTCACCCCGACGCCCACCCCCACACCCACGCCCGTGCCGACGTCGACGTCGGGCCCACAGCTCGCCGGAACCTTCGAGTGGTTCGACCTCCGCGGCGGCGAGTGCATCGCCCCCTACACGTCGGCCTGGCAGCAGCGCTTCACGGTCGTGGACTGCGCGGCCCCGCACGGCGCCCAGGTGGTCGGCACGGGAACGCTCGGCGTCGACCCCGCTCTCGCCTTCCCGGGGCAGGCCGCGATCGCCCTGGACCTCAATCTGCTCTGCCAGCAGGGCGGAACCTTCTCGGCTGCACTGTTGGGGGCGTATCCGGATGTCGTCTGGCAGGCGAGCTACCCGGTGAGCGAGACCCAGTGGCAGGCCGGGCAGCGCAGTTGGTACTGCTTCGCGAGCCGGTCGAGTTCGCTGCCACTGGTCGGCAGCTTTGCCCCGCCCGCGCTGACCGGGTAGGTTCGGATGGTGAGCATCGAACGCGACAGAAGCTCAGGATGCGAGGCTGCGGCGTGACCAGGCGACAGGCGTTCCGGCGGGGGCCCCTCCGGATGCTCGGGGGGCTCGTGCTCCGGGGGCTTGTGTTCGGGGCGCTCGTCGGTTCGCCCGCACTCCTGGGCGCGGCCGGTGGGGCGGTGGCGGCTGAAGTGAGGGCCGCACCGGCGGCACTGGCATCGACTGCCGTGGCGCCCGCGGCAGCGGCATCCGGCCCCCGCGGCGAGGTGCTCGCCGCGGATGGCGACCTCGACGACTTCACTTTCAACAGCTTCAACGGCGACTACACGCTCGGTCGTGATGGCGAAGGGCACTCCACCCTGACGACCGTCGAGACCTTCGATGCCCAGTTCCCCGATTTCGACCGCAACCGCGGGTTCATCAGGGCGATCCCGGAGAAGTACGACGGGCATCCCACCGACCTCACTCTCGTCTCCGTCACCGACGGCAGTGGCGCGTCGCGGCCCTACTCGATCGACTCGGAGGACGGGCTCCTTCTCGTCACCCTGGCCGGCGACGCCTTCGTGCGCGGCCAGCAGACCTACGTGCTCACCTTCACCCAGAAGTACGTGACCGACTTCTTCGCCGACACGAACGACGACGAGTTCTACTGGGACACGATCGGCACTGCGGCGAAGCAGCCCGTGCTGAGCGCCACGGCGTCGGTGCACGTGCCGGCGGATCTCGTGCCGAGTCTCACCGGCTCGACCGCCTGCTACTACGGGCCGGCGGGCTCGACGAACCGGTGCGAGCTGGCCACCGCGCCGGGCGCGAGCGGCACGGATTTCCAGGTCGCACCGCGCGCGCTCGCCGCGGGGGAGAACGTCTCGGTCGTGGTCGGGTTCGCACCGGGCACCTTCACCGCGAGAGACGGTTCGTTCTTCGCCTCGGGCGCCGCGATCGCCTCCCTTGTGCTGGCTGTCATCGCGCTGCTGATCGTCGCGCTCGCCATCGTCAACCGGGTGACCCGGCTCCGCGATGCCCCCGGGCGACCGACGATCATCGCCGAGTACACCCCGCCGCGGGGGGTCAACCTGCTGCTTGCGTCGATCATCGCCAAGAAGACCCCGCGTGGTGCCGCGGCGGTGTTCGTCGATCTCGCCGTGCGACGCAACATCCAGATCGTGGAACAACCGCCGACCGGCCGGGGGGCGTCGACCTACTGGCTGCGACTGCTGACCGCCCAGGGGCTGGATGCGGCTGAGCGGGAACTGGCCACGCTCCTGTTCGGCGACACGCTCGTCTCGGGCGCCTGGAAGCAGCTCGAGAAGCGTGACGTGGCCCTCGCGAAGGGCATCAGTGCTCTGCAGGCCTCCGTGCGCAAGAGCTCCGAGGCCGACGGTTACTACCGCACCGCGGGCACGCACGCGCTGAGCTTCCTCTGCCTCGGGGGTGTGCTCGTGGCCGCGGTCGGCATCTTCCTCACCGGCGGCGTCGCGGTGAACGGAGACTACGGCGGCGGCTGGCCGTATGTGCTGTTCGCCGTCGCTGTGCTGTCGGTCATCGTCGTGTTCGCGGTCAGTTTCCGGAGGCCCCTCACGGCGAAGGGTGCGGAGCTCCGCGATCACATCGAAGGCCTCGAGCTGTACATCCGTCTCGCAGAGCAGGACCGTTTCGCCATGCTCCAGAGCCCGGAGGGTGCGCTGAAGACCCAGGTCTCCGCGCCCGACCGGGGGCAGGTGGTGCGCATCTACGAGAAACTCCTGCCCTACGCGGTGCTGCTGAACCTCGAGAAGGAGTGGTCCCAGGTGCTCGGCACCTACTACGAGAGCCTCGGCTCCCAGCCGGACTGGTACGGCGGCAACGTCGGCATGTTCAATGCCGCGCTCTTCGCGTCGAGCATCGGTTCCCTGTCGAGTTCGGTGAGCACGTCCCTGGCGTCGAGTACCGCGAGCAGTTCGTCGGGTGGATCGGGCGGCGGCGGGTTCTCGGGCGGGGGCGGTGGGGGCGGCGGTACCTCGGGGGTGTGACCCGGTGCGGTCGATGTGAGATCCGCTCAGTTCGCTCTTGTGGATGCCCGGTGTGGACTCTAAGCTGAGGATGATTCAGCAGAGCTTACGGGGGGTTCCATGTCCATCAGGTCCAGGGTTTTCAGCAGGTCGGCACGTTTCGGCCGGCCGGCCATCGTCGCCATCAGCGTGCTCGCGATGTTCGGCGGGGTATTCAGCACAGCGGGAGCGGCGCAGGCGGCAGGCCCGAATGTCCCATTCCCCGACGCGGGCCTCAAGGCGTGCGTGCTCGAGGCGCTGGGCGCACCCGGCCCGGAGGTGGCGCTCGCCGACCTCCAGACTCTGACGAACCTGCAGTGCCGGGAGCGCGGGATCGCCTCGCTGGACGGTCTCGGCCGCGCCTCGGCGCTGTCGGTCCTCGACCTCGAGAGCAACGAGCTCACCGACCCCGGCCCCCTGGCGGGCCTCTCCGAACTGAAGTCGCTCGACGTCTCCTACAACAGGCTGCAGGGAGTCTCCGTTCTCCGCGGGCTCCCCGGCCTGGTCGTGGTCGACGCGTCCTACAACTCGATCGGCACCCTCGGCGACCTGTCGGCGCTCGCCCATCTCGACCGGATCTCGCTCGCGCACAACTCCCTCTCCTCAGCGGCATCGTTCGCCGGCGGCGCGGTGCTGCGAGAGGTCGATCTGTCGTACAACCTGCTCGCCGACGCCTCGTTCGCGTCGCGCCTGACCCAGGTGCGCCTGCTGAGCGTCGCGGGCAACCGGCTGACGAGCGCCGTCGCCTTCGGCGGGCTGTCAGCCGACGTCGACCTTCAGAACCAGGTCGTGACGCTTACGTCCGTCGCCGTCGACACCCTCCAGACCCTGCCGGTGGTGCGAGCGGTGAACCTCGATGCCATCCAGACGAAACTGGCCGGGGACTCCCAGGCGTACGGCTACCAGACATCCGGCGGCTTCACCTGGCGGTCGAACGGAACCGGGCAGCTGGCCTGGCTCGACACCCGCACCCTGCCGGCAGGCAACGCCGTCACTTTCAGTGGGCGGCTCGTGCAGCCCGTCTCCCGCGGCACCCTGACCACCGGCACGCCCACGATCACGGGCTCGGCGGTGCGGGGCCAGGTACTGAAGGCGGTACCGGGATCGTGGGGCCCTGCGCCCGTGGCGCTCAGCTACCAGTGGCGACGTGACGGAGTCGACGTCGCCGGGGCGACGGCCGCGACCTACACGGCCGTTCTCGGAGACATGGGCACAAAACTGAGTGTCGCCGTCACCGGTACGAAGTCGTCGTACAGCACGGTCACGACAGAGAGCGCTCCGACCGCGGCAGTCCTGCCGAAGAGCCTGACCGCTACGCCGAAGCCGACCGTCGGCGGCACGGCGGCAGTCGGGCAGACGCTCGGGGCGACGGCGGGAACGTGGACACCCGCACCCGTCACCCTCACCTACCAGTGGAGTCGCGGTGGTGCGCCCGTAGCCGGAGCGACGTCGCCCACCTATGCCCTGACGAATGCCGACGCGGGTTCGACCATGTCCGTCACGGTGGAGGGCTCGAAGAGCGGCTATACCTCCGTCGGAATGACGAGCGCGGCCACCGGGCAGGTGAAGGGGGGTCGCATCGAGGGCCCTGACCCGGTCATCCAGGGCACCCCGGGTGTCGGCAAGACGCTCAGCGTGGCGACCGGCAGCTGGACGCCCGCCCCGGTGACGTTCACCTACCAGTGGAGCCGCGGCGGCACGGCGATCGCCGGAGCGACCGGTGCGACGTATGTGCCGGTGACGACGGATGCCGGGAAGGTCCTCACCGTGCGGGTGACGGGCAGCAGGAGCGGCTACGCCGCGGTGGACAAGACCAGCGCGGGAGTGACGGTGGCGATACCGAAGTAGGCGAGGCGTCGTGCGAGGCGGGTGCACATGCGCCGCACGCAGAGTGCCGTGCCGCTACTCCTCGTCGGACTCGACGGGCTCGGGGGAGAGGAGCTCGTAGACGCCCTTCAGGATCTCGTCGGGCCGGAACGGGTACTTCGCGATCTCGGCCTGGTCGCTGATGCCGGTCAGCACGAGGATCGTGTGGAGGCCTGCCTCGATGCCGGCCACGACGTCGGTGTCCATCCGGTCGCCGATCATGCCCGTGTTCTCCGAGTGCGCACCGATCTTGTTCAGCGCCGACCGGAACATCATCGGGTTCGGCTTGCCCACGACGTACGGCTCCTTGCCGCAGGCCTTGGTGATGAGCGCCGCGACCGCGCCGGTGGCGGGCAGCGGTCCCTCGGCGCTCGGGCCAGTGGCGTCGGGGTTCGTCACGATGAAGCGCGCACCGGCCTGGATCAGGCGGATGGCCCGGGTGATCGCCTCGAACGAGTAGTTGCGCGTCTCGCCGACGACCACGTAGTCGGGGTTCGTGTCGGTGAGGATGAAGCCCGCTTCGTGCAGCGCCGTCGTGATTCCGGCCTCGCCGATCACGAAGGCCGACCCGCCCGGCTGCTGTGACTTCAGGAAGGCCGCGGTCGCCAGAGCCGACGTCCAGATCGCCTCCTCGGGCACGGTCAGGCCGGAAGCGAGCAGTCGTGCACTCAGGTCTCGCGGAGTGAACATCGAGTTGTTCGTCAGCACCAGGTACGGCTTGCCCTCGTCGCGCCACTGCTGCAGCAGTTCGGCGGCGCCCGGGAGCGCCTGGTTCTCATGGACGAGCACGCCGTCCATGTCGGTCAGCCAGCATTCGATTTCATCACGGCGTGTCATGGTCGGCGCTCCTTCTGGTGCTCGCCTCTACAGTACTGCGAGTCGCCCCGGAGTCCGCTGGATGGCCGCCCTGCGCCAGCAGTGCGGGGCCGCCCTCACAACTCGCTCGCTCCGAACGTGTCGCAGTTGCCCGCCCCGCCGCTGAACCCGTTCGTGAACCAGCGCTGCCGCTGCTCGCTCGAGCCGTGCGTGAAGCTCTCCGGGTTCACGGTGCCGGAGGACTGCTGCTGGATGCGGTCGTCCCCGATCGCAGCGGCGGCGTTCAGGGCATCCGCGATCTGCGCCTCGCTGACCGGTTGCAGGAACGCCGTGCCGGTCGCATCGGTCGTCGACGATGCGGCTGCCGTCCAGGCCCCGGCGTAGCAGTCGGCCTGTAGCTCGGTGCGCACCGAGTCCGACGATGCCCCGGTGCCGCTCTGGTCGATGTCGGCGAACGTTCCCTCGAGCTGCTGGATATGGTGCCCCCACTCGTGCGCGACGACGTACATCTCGCTGAGAGTGCCGCCGGTGGCTCCGAACTGGGAGCGCAGCTCGTCGAAGAACGACGTGTCGACGTAGATCTTCTGGTCGGCGGGGCAGTAGAACGGGCCTGTCGCGCTCGACGCCTGACCGCAGCCGGTGCCGACGCCTCCCTCGAACAGCACGAACTGCGCCGGGGACTCGTAGCTGACGCCGAGCGCGGGAGCCTCGGTCTTCCAGTAGGCGTCGAGGGAGTTGGATGCGCCCACCATCAGGCAGTCGACGCGCGCATTCGCGTCGGCGCCGGTCTGGCAGTCGAGCGCTTCCTCGCTCGAGGAGCCCTGTGTGTCGGTGCCGCCGGCCAGTCCGGTCAGGTCGACTCCGAGCACCTGCGAGAGCAGGAAGAGGCCGATCACGACGACCGCTCCTCCGCCGCCGAGGGCGATCCCGGTCTTCCCGCGCTTGGAGACCCGGCTGGTGTCGAGCCGCGAGTTGTCGTTGAACGTCATGCCTCGACGCTAGTTCAGTCGGGCATCCGGATGCACGCCCTTGCGTACCGCGGACTCACAGTACTTTCGGGCGACCGACTTCGATGGTCACGACGGCGAAGACCGTCTTCGGCGATACCAGCAACAGTTCGACGCCGCGGCTGTGGAGCAGGGGAATGAGCTCCGTCTCGCGCCGTTCCACGATGCGCTCGGCCTGCGACCGGAAGATCTCTGCCATCTCTGCGGTGGCAAAGTATCGGTTTCCGTTGTGGTGCACGGTGCGGGTGTAGTCGCGGCTCGGGTGAGCGCTGTTCTGAGGCTTGGTGCTGGAGGGGAGAGGGAAGGAAGGGTGGCCGTCGTTGGCGTGGTCTGACTCTGTCTGTGACACAGGAATAAGTTTAGTTTTGCTAACTATCTGCCCGGGGGGACTTGATTTCCCGGTCGAGATATGGGTCCCCGGGGTCGCTCGGTAGAATCGGGGCATGGCCCTACCCCCGCTCACCAACGCCGCCCAGGACTATCTGAAGGTCATCTGGGCCGCCTCCGAGTGGGAGCCCGAGCCGGTGACGGTGAAGCAGCTCGCCGAGCGCACGGGTGTGAGTGCGGCAACCGTCTCCGATGGCATCCGTAAGCTCGCGGGCCTCGGAATGGTGGCACACGAGCCCTATGGCAGCATCGAGCTCACCGAGGCCGGGCGCTCCGTCGCCATCGGCATGGTGCGCCGGCACCGCCTCGTCGAGACCTTCCTGGTCGAGATGCTCGGCTACTCCTGGGACGAGGTGCACGACGAGGCGGAGGTGCTCGAGCACGCCGTCTCCGACACCCTCATCGACAGGATCGACCGTACGCTCGGCTTTCCCGACCGCGACCCGCACGGCGACCCGATCCCCACAGCGGACGGCCACCCCCGCCGTCCCGACGCGGTTCGGTTGAGCGACGCCGAGCCCGGGCATTCACTCATCGTCTCGCGCATCTCCGACGCCGACCCGGCGCTGCTCCGCTATGTCGCGGAGAAAGGCGTGCTTCTGGATGTCGCACTCACCGTCGACGAACATCGCACGTTCGCGGGTGATGTCGCGGTGCGGCTCGGCGTGGAGGGCGCCACGGTGGAACTCGGGCAGCGGGCATCCGACGCGGTCTGGGTCACGCGGGTGGGCGACTGATGCGCGCGAGTGCAGTGCCCTCGCGCGACGTTTGCAGAGCGATTTGGTCCAAGATCGCCGCTGGAAGTGGTTCACTGGAACGATGAGGGAACTCCACTACGGCTCCGGCGTCGTGACGGTGAGCTTCGATGTCTGCTCGGCGGTCTTCGACTACACGGTCGCGCTCGCGAACGCCGGCCGCACCGACCGGATCACGGTGCCGGTTCTCGCCGACGGCCAGCGGGGTTTTTCGAACCTCCTGCTCGGGCCGACGACGCAGTTGTACTGCACGGCGATCCCGGGAGTCGACGACGAAACCGTGGACGAGGTCAACATCGAGGACTTCGCGCTCGTCGAGTCGCTCAAGCAGAAGATCGCCGGGTTGCACGCCGAGCCGCCGATCCGGTCTTCGAACCGTTACCTGGAACCGCTCGAGCACGACACCGAACTCGACTGACAGGGCGCCGGACAGCGCTGACACGGCGTCAGAGCTGACCCGGCTTCAGGGTCGACCCGTCGCGGGCCGGCGCTCGGCCAGTGTCAGCGCACGGCCGCGATCTCGGGCAGCAGTTCCAGCCCGCCCGCGCTGTTCGCCCTGTTCATCAGCCGTTCGATCCACTCCCGGTTCAGGGGGATGCGCTTCGAGCCGTAATAGGTGAATTCGATGTGCATCTGGGGGTGCAACCAGAGGGTGGTGTGCCCGCTGCCGGACTCGTTCGACTTCTCCCAGCTGAACGAGAAGCTCTCACCGCGCCGGAGTTTCGCCAGGATGACGGCCTGGAGGTGCGCCAGGTCGCGGTCCTCGATGGTGATCGGCCTGGCGGCCGGCCCATAGATCAGTGTGCCCAATGCGATTCCCTAACCCGTGAAGTGTGGCGCCCACGTTTTCGGGTGTGCTCCGTGGAGTCGGGGCGAAGATACGTGACCGAGGCCCAGAATACCTCAGCCTGCGCCGGTGATGGTCAGAACGATGAGCGCAACGTTGAGTATCACGATCAGCGACGCGACGACCCAGCAGAGGATGCGGAGCGGGATCCGGTCGGCGAACGGCCCCATGAGCATCCGGTCGCCGGTGAGACGGAAGAGCGGCACCAGGGCGAACGGGATGCCGAGGCTGAGGAAGACCTGCGACAACACGAGCGCCCAGGTCGGGTTGACCCCGATGCCGAGGATGATCAGGGCCGGGATCATCGTGATGACCCGCCGCAGCAGCAGCGGGATGCGGATGTGCAGCAGGCCCGACATGATCGTCGCGCCGGCGTAGGAGCCGACCGAGGTCGAGGCGAGGCCCGAGGCGAGCAGTCCGATCGCGAAGATCACCCCGATCACGGGTCCGAGGGCTGCCGTGATGGCGGCGTGTGCGCCCTCGATGGTGTCGGTGCCCTCGACCCCGCCGAGATTGGCGGCCGCGATCAGCAGCATCGAGATGTTGACGGCTCCCGCCAGCAGGAGGGCGACGACCACGTCCCACCGGGTGGCGAGCAGCAGGCGCCGGATGCCCGCGGTGTGCCCGGGCGTCGGCACGAACTCCGTGCGGAGGAGCCCGTCGCGGCCGAGGCGCCCCGAGGCCGCGCGGGGCGCGCCACGGACAGGCTCGACGATCGCCGGCCGTGCCGTGTCGTGCGCGGCGAGCGACGCCCCGTGCCGGTCGCGCGCGAGGGAGGAGTGCAGGTAGATCGCGTGCGGCATGACCGTGGCTCCGAGCATCCCGGCCGCCAGCAGCACGGTCTCTCCTCCGTCGAACTGCGGCACGAGACCGCCCGCAAGGCCGCCGAGCGAGACGGGGCTCACGACGAGACCGGCGAGGAAACCGACCGCGATGACGGCGAGCAGCGTCACGATGACCGTCTCGAACGACCTTTGGCCGCGCCGGGACTGCACGCTCAGGATGATCATGGAGATCACTCCCACGATCACTCCGCCGAGCAGCAGGGGCAGGCCGAAGAGCAGGTGCAGGGCGATCGCCCCGCCGATCACCTCGGCCAGGTCGGTCGCGGCCGCGACGAGCTCCGCCTGCACCCAGAAGGCGCGCCGGCTGCGGGTGCGCATCCGTTCGCCGAGCAGTTCGGGCAGGCTCCGGCCGGTGACGATGCCGAGCTTCGCGGACTGGTACTGGATGAGCATGGCCATGCCGTTCGCCACGACGAGCACCCACACCAGCAGGTAGCCGTAGCGCGCGCCGGCCGTGAGGTTGGCGGCGACGTTGCCGGGGTCGACGTAGGCGATCGCTGCGACGAACGCCGGGCCGAGCAGGAACACGAGCCGGGGCGCTCGGCTTCGGGAGGCGGATGCCGGGGCGGACAGACCGCTGCGCGCCTTCGTCGAAGTCATTCCGCCATGTTAGCGCAGTTCTTCCTAATTGTTAGGTGCGTCTAACATTTCTTCCGTGCAGCGGCGCGGTAGCGTTGTCGGGTGTCAGACGCAGCCAGCAACCCCTCGGTCGAACTCACGACGAACGGTGTGGGTCCGTGGCGGGGCGAATGGCCCACCGAGAGCCACTACGACCCCGAGCTGCTCGAACGCGGAGACTCCCGCAACGTGATCGATCGCTACCGCTACTGGTCGATGGCCGCAATCGTCGTCGATCTCGACGAGCACCGGCACCCCTTCCACGTCGCCATCGAGAACTGGCAGCACGACATGAACATCGGCTCGATCGTGCGGAGCGCCAACGCCTTCGGGGCCGACACGGTGCATGTGATCGGCCGCAAGCGCTGGAATCGGCGCGGTGCAATGGTCACCGACCGCTACCAGCACATCCTGCACCACGAGACGGTGGCCGACTTCACCGCGTGGGCGGCGACGGATGCCCTGCCGATCGTCGCGATCGACAATGTTCCCGGCAGCGTCATCATCGAGACGTTCGCCTTCCCCGAGCGCTGTGTGCTGCTCTTCGGGCAGGAGGGGCCGGGGCTCTCCGCCGAGGCCGTCGCATCCGCGGCATCCATCGTCGAGATCAGCCAGTTCGGCTCGACCCGCTCGATGAACGCCTCGGCGGCGGCCGCCGTCGCCATGCACGCGTGGGTTCTGCAGCACGTCAGCTTCGGTTGAGCATCCACGCCGTTCCGCAGGCGTAGCCGCTGTCGCCGGCGTCGCTCAGGGATTCGCGCCGGTACGCGCGCTGATGTCATCGAGGAAGGCCCTCAGGTAGGGCAGCAGCTCGACCGCACCCTGCTCCGTTCCCCGCGCACCGACGGTGATGATCGCAGAGTCGGTGATGAGGGTCAGTGTCGCCGTCACCGGATCGCGTCCGAGCTTCTCGTCGAAGAGCGTGCCGTTGCCGAGCGGAATCTCCGCGGTGCCCAGCAGTCTCTCCTGCTCCTCTGCTCGTGCACGGCCGCCGGGTGCCGAGTCGACGGTTCCGACGATGATCGTCAGGAGACGGCCGGTGTCGTTCGAACCGTAGCTGCAGCGCACGCCGTGTTCGTCGGTGCCGGGCACGGAGTATCCGGCGTCTGAATCAGGCCCGCCGCCGCCGAGGAGGGTGGCGTCGCCGAAGCGGGGTGACCACTCCGGCAGGATGTTCGAGCCGACCGTCTCGGCGCAGGTGCGGGGCAGCGTGAACTCCGCCGGGCCGGTCGTCGCCGGAGGACTGCTTGCCGCAGAGGCAGAGGCAGAGGCAGAGGTCAGGGAGGGTGTCGGGTTCGGGCTGCCGTCTGCAGGAACCTCCAACCGAGCCGTGAGGCGGGGCAGCCAGTCGGTCAGAAGTGGTACGAGTCCGGGCCCGTCGGAGGCCGAGACGCCGCCGACGAAGAGGGAGATGTCGGCGTCGTCGCTCAGGAGATGCACCCGCGCAGCCGCACCACTGGCGTCGGCTGTGTCGCTCGTGTAGAGGACGGTTCCGTCTGGTCGGTCCGAGGCCACCAGTCCCTGGCCCCGGAGATCCGCCTCCCGGGCGGAGCGCAGGTTGTCGGGGGTGAACACGTCGACGGCGATCGTGAGCGACGGGAACCCCGTGTCGGTCGAACCGTAGGAGCAGGAGCGGCCGGGCGGCCGTGTCGGGCTGTCGAGCGGAGCGCCCATCTCTCCGATGAGGGGAGCATCGCCGTACCGTGCGGACCACTCGGCGATGATGCTCGGGTCGACCAGTGACGCGCAGGAATCGGGCAGGGTGAAGACGAGCGGTGGGGACGCGGTCGCGGTGGGGGAGGAGGCGATGCTGTCCCGGTTCCAGGTGCCGATGCCGAGCGCGTCGGTGAGCAGGAGTGTCACCACGACGGCCGCAGCCGCGATCCCGCCGAGCGCGACGAATGCGCGGCGCGGGGTGGTCTGACGACGGGAGCGACGGAGACGGCTTCGGCGCTGGGGTGCACGGTGCTGAGGGGCGGAGGCAGTGTCGAAGTCGGTGGCGGAGGCGGCGCCCGGGGTGGCGCCCAGGGCTTCGTCATCCGCCCCGGTGCGCGGGCCTCCGGTGAGCCGGCTGCCTGCCACCTCGCGGGCGGCGTCGGTGCGGGCATCCGGAACCGCGTCGGCGATGTGTGCCGCGAGCAGCGCCCGGCCGCGGGCGAGGGCGGCATCGGTCGGCTCCGGCACGGCCCGGCCGAGGGCACGGAGGGCGGTCAGCTGGTCCATGAGGTCGATCCTGTTCGCGGGGTGGGGCGGGGGTGTTCGAGGGTGGCCGCGTTCTGCAGCTGGCGACGCGCACGGTTCAGTCGGGAGCGCACGGTGCCGACGGGGATTCCGAGGGCGACGGCGATGCCTGCGTAGTCGAGATCGGCCCAGGCGTGCAGCAGCAGGGTGTCCCGATCGTCGTCGCTCAGCTTCGCGAGGGCGGGGGCGAGGGAGCGCACGGCGAGCTGGGCATCCATCAGGCTGTTCGAACGGTCGGCCGGATGCTCGGCAGAGCTTTCGGCCGCCACCTCGCTCATTCCGGCGGAGAGGAGCGCCTGCCACGAGCGGGCCTCGACGCGGCGATGGGCTTTGAGGAGGTTCGTGGCTATTCCGAACAGCCACGGCAGGGCATCCGGCCAGGCGGGATCGAAGCGTTCGCGCCGGTTGAAGGCCACCAGGAAGGTCTCGGACATGATGTCGTCGGCCACCTGCGCGCCCGCGCGCCGGGCCGCATACCGGTGGATGGCGCGGGCGTGCCGCTCGTAGAGCTGGCCGAAGAGCGCCGGGCTCGCCCGGGAGGCCAGGATGATGTCGCTGTCGGTGCTCACAACAGGTCTTGCACGGTGGAGGCCGTGCGGTTCACGATCGGTCTGCGGTGGGCCCGGCCGGCGGTGTGGCGTGCGCACCCCGGCCGGGGTCGGCGCTGCGTAGGCCGGGGTCGGCGCTGCGTAGGCCGGGGTCGGCGCCGCGCAGGCCGGGGTCGGCGCCGCGCAGGCCGGCGGCGGCGAGTGCGGCGGCGACGAGCGCGAGCACCCCGATCAGGCTCGCCGTCGCCGACCAGCCGGCCGCATCGAAGAACAGGCCGCCCAGCCAGCCGAAGAGGCTGGAGCCGGCGTAGTAGAAGAGGTTGTAGAGCGACGAGGCCTGGGCCCGGCCGACCGTGGCCTCGGCGGCGGTCCAGCCCGAGGCGGTGGAGTGCGCCCCGAAGAAGCCGGCGGTCGCCACCACGAGCCCGGTGAGCACCAGCACGAGCAGCGACGACAGGGTGAGGGCCACGCCCGCGATCATGAGAGCGATGGAGCAGAGGAGCACCGGGCGGCGCCCGATCCTGCTCGCGAGAGCACCGGCCTGGGCCGACGACCAGGTTCCCGCGAGGTAGGCGATGAAGACCAGGCTGACGAGCGCGGGCGGGAGCCAGAACGGCGAGGCCGCGAGCCGGAATCCGAGGTAGTTGTAGAGGGCCACGAAGCCGCCCATCAGCAGGAACGCCTGGGCGTACAGCACGAGCTGGCGCGGCGAACGGAGGTTCACCGCCAGTCGCTTTGCGAGCGGGAGGTCGGTGCCGGGCATCCGGTCGCGCCGCGGCACGAACCCCTGGGGCTGGGGTGCCAGCCGGATGAAGACCACCGCGGCGACGGTGCAGAGCACGGCGACGGTGAACACGCCGATGCGCCAGGTCGTCAGTTCGGCGACGGGGCCGGCCACGAGCCGGCCGAGGAGCCCGCCGATCGTCGTGCCGGCGACGTAGGTCCCGGCGGCCCTCGCGGCGTGGCCCGCGATCACCTCCTCGCTGAGGTAGGCGATCGCGATCGACGGCACGCCGCCGACCATCACCCCCTCCAGGAACCGGCCGGCCAGCAGCACCTCGAAGGTCGGCGCGAAGGGAACGAGCAACCCGAGGGCGGAGGCCGCGATCACGGCGATCGACATCGAACGGAGGCGCCCGATCCGGTCGGCCACCACCGACCACGGGATCACCCCGACCGCGAGCCCGATCGTCGACGCCGACACCACGAGGGCGGCAGAGGCGGCTCCCACGCGCAGGTCGGTGGCGATCTCGGGCAGGGCGGCCTGCGGGGAGTAGAGCTGGGCGAAGGTGGCGATGCCGGCGAAGAACAGGGCGACCAGCAGGCGGCGGTAGGCGGGGCTGCCCTTCTCGTGGCCACGCCAGGCGGGGGTGGGGCGCGGGTGCGCGGCCCTCCCGTTCGCTGCCCGCTCGTCACTCACCACCCCTTCAGCCTAGGCTGGCGCGTGTGGGGTACCTCTTTCTCGCGTTGGCCATCGCCAGCGAAGTCGTCGCGACGACCTTCCTGAAGTTCACGTCGGGCGAAGGCGTCACGTTCGCGAACCGCTGGTGGGCGTATCTGGTCGTGGTGGTCGGCTACATCCTGTCGTTCGTGATGCTCAGCTTCACTCTGACGCGCGGTGTGCCGCTCGGCATCGCCTACGCGGTCTGGGGCGGTGTCGGCATCGTGGTCGTGACCGTGATCAGTTGGGTGGTCTTCAAGGAGTTCCTGACCCTCGTGCAGCTCATCGGTATCGTGCTCGTGATCGGCGGGGTGCTGCTGCTCGAACTCGGCGGGCGTCGCTGACGCCGGACCCGCAGCTGCCGCGGTAATCGCGTCGTAACACGGGGGATCTAGAGTCAGCGGATGATCGAAGCCGCCAGCGCCGCCGCGCCCGACCCCGCTGCGTCCGAGCCCGCCGCGCCCGACCCGGCTGCGTCCGACCCCGCTGCGTCCTACCCCGCCGCGGCCGACCCGTCGGCCGCCCTGCTCGCGGCGCTCGCGCGCCATCTCGGCACCCCGCTCGAGCCGCGGCTCGTCACCCTGCCCGACGGGGTCAGAGTCGAGATCGACGGCATCGATTCATCCGGTCGCCTGCTCGTGCAGTGCATCTCGGCGGGCGGGGCGGTGAAGTCCGGGCAGCGCAACAAGGCGATGTCGGATGCCCTGAAACTCGTCTGGCTGCGATCGACCCTGTTCGTGGGTGCCCGCATCGCGCTCTGCGTGAGTGAACCGGTGAGTCGCTTCTTCGCCGACCCCGCGTGGCTGGCCCAGGCGGTGGCGGATCTCCGTGTCGAGGTCTATGTCGTCACAATCGACGGCGGCGCAATACGCCTGAAATAAAGGGGCGTGATAATAAGGATGCAACGTAAGCCGTTGCGGGCCCACCGGGCCACAAGATCTCGGTGGTGTGTGAGACACGTCGGTGTGCATGCGCTTGGCTCGCGGTTGAATCCACGGCTGTCGCGACATCCTGACCGTCTCGAATCCTGTCAGCACCAGACAAGTGAGAGATCATGACGCTCAGAGTTTCCATCGTCGTCGGCAATCCCAAGCCGAAGTCGCGCACCCTGAAGGTCGCAGAGACCCTCGTCGAGAAACTGTTCGACGAAGGCTCCTACGACGTCGAGGTGATCGACCTGGCGGACCACGCGCAGGAGATCTTCGCGTGGCCGAGTGAGAAGATGGCTGCCCTGAACGCGAGTGTCGCCGCCAGCGACGTCGTGGTGTTCGCTTCGCCGACGTACAAGGCGACGTACACCGGACTTCTCAAGGCGTTCCTCGACCGCTACCCGGCGAACGGACTCGCGGGGGTGACAGCGATCCCGGTTCTGACCGGGGCCGACCTGTCGCACTCGATGGGCCCGACCGTGAACCTCGCACCGCTGCTCGTCGAGCTCGGTGCAAGCGTTCCGGGCCGGGGGTTCTACTTCGTGGCCGGCCAGATGGACCATCTCGACGAGATCGTCAGCGCGGCCGCCGCGGAGTACGCAGCCAACCTGCGTCGCCTCTCGAACGTCGCCGCGCACCTCGGCACCGGCATCCCCACACTCGTCTGAGCTGTTGACTCACACCCCACCTAAGGAGACAAGACCATGGAATCAGCACTCAACACCACGCCCGCCGCACTGGCCTCCGTTTCAGGGGATGCGGTCGACGCGATCGATCCGCGCGCCTTCCGGAACACGCTCGGCCACTACGCCTCGGGTATCACGATCATCGGCGGCCTCGAAGGCGACGAGCCCGTCGGGTTCACCTGCCAGTCGTTCTACTCGGTGTCGACCGAACCGCCGCTGGTGTCGTTCAGCGTGATGGTGAACTCGACCACCTATCCGCGCATCCGGGAGACCGGGAAGTTCAGCGTCAACGTGCTCTCGCACGAGCAGCACGAGATCTCGAACCAGTTCGCCCGGAAGGGCACCGACAAGTGGGCCGGCATCGACTGGGCCGCGACCGCGAACCGCAACCCGGTCATCGCGGACACCCTGATGTGGCTCGACTGCGACATCTGGGCCGAGTATGAGGCCGGCGACCACTACATCGTGATCGGTCGCGTGAACGAGATGAGCTCCGCGGACTGGCACACCCGCCAGCCGCTGCTCTACTTCAAGGGCCAGTACCGTCACCTGCGCGACGTCGAGGCCGCCGCGTCCTGACCTGGCGGGCGTCACGCCGCAGGGGCGCCCTGCGGTCGTGACGCCGCGTGCAGCGGGGCGAGCGCGCTGTCGAGCGCAGCCTCGAGCGGCCAGGCGGCCCGTTCGGGCTGGCTGAGCACGAGACCGCCCTGGATGGCGGCGAGGATGACCGTGGCCACCGTCACCGGATCCGCCGAATCATCCACGAGCCCAGCGGTGCGCATCCGGCGCACACCCTCGGCGAGGAGTTCGCGCCACGCGCGCATGCTGTCGGCGATGACCCGTTCGAGGTCAGGGTCTGTCATCGCCGCCTGGGTCGCGAGCGAGCCGATCGGGCAGGCCCAGCGACCCCGGCTGATGTAGTAGTGCACGAGCCCGGAGCGCCACTGCTCCCACGACTCCCACGATCCGAGGTCGTGGATGAAGGGCTCCTGCGCCTCGAAGAGCTGCTTGCCCTCCCATCCGGCCACCTCCCGCACGAGTTCGGCCTTGCCTCCCGGGAAGTAGTGGAACAGCTGGCTCTTGCTCGTCAGGGTCGCAGCCCGCACGTCGTCGAGCGTCGTGCCGCCGATGCCGGACGCGAGGATCTGCTCGCCGGTCGCCTCGATGATCCGCTGGCGGGTGCGCCGACCCCGCTCGGTGATCTTCGACTCGTCCATGGGATCGATTCTAGCCCGCTGGACTGAATGGTCCAGTTAATGTTACAACTGGACCATGAAGTCCAATGAAGAAGTCCTCCAGTCCCTCGTCCCCGACTCCCGTCTCGCCGGGCGCACCGCTCTCGTCACCGGCTCCACCAGCGGCATCGGTGAAGCAATCGCCCGGGTGCTCGCGTCCTCCGGTGCCACCGTGGTCGTGAGCGGCCGCACCCTCCCACGCGCCCAGGCCGTGGTCGACGTGATCACTGCGGCTGGCGGAACGGCGTTCGCGGTGCCTGCCGACCTGTCCGGTGACACCGACGAGATCCGCGAGTTCGCCCGCGTTGCGACGAGAGCGCTCGGCGGTTCCCTCGACATTCTGGTCAACAATGCCGGCATCTACCCCGTGGGCCCAACGGCCGCACTCGCCGACGCCGACCTCGACGCTGTGCTCGCGACGAACATCCGGGCCCCGCATGTGCTCGTCGCCGAACTGGCACCGGCCATGGCCGAACGCGGGTCGGGCGCGATCGTGAACATCGGGTCGTGGATGTCGCGGGTCGGCATTCCCTTCGGTGCGGCCTACACGGCATCCAAGGCGGCCATCGAGCAGATGACGCGCACGTGGGCCGCTGAGTTCGGGCCGAGCGGGGTGAACGTCAACACTGTCGCCCCGGGCGCGACCGCGACACCGGGGAACGCGGCCGATGCGGAACAGGTGGAGGCGATGACCGCTGCGACGGTCGCCGGCGTTCCGGTGCGGCCCGTCGACATCGCGTTCGCGGTGCGATTCCTGGTGTCGGACGAGGCGCGTTTCGCACACGGGACCGTACTGGATGTCGACGGCGGCATCGCCAATACGCGGCTCGGCTGAGGGTGCTCGGCGGGGGGTGCTCGGCTGGGGGCGGCCCGGCGGGGGGTGCTCTGCTGGGGTCCGCCCGGCTGGGATCGGCCCGGCTGGGATCGGCCCGGCTGGGGTCGGCCCGGCGGGGTCGGCCCGGCGACTGTTTCGTCTTCTCCTCCACAGGTGGGCCGAATCGCGAGTATTCAACAGATTGAGCGAATCGGCCCCAGAGCGCCTCACCGCCTGCTTGACTTGAGGCATGAATCGAGAAGTTCTCAGTAACGCTGAAAGCCAGCTGCGGCAGCCGCTCAGGGAACGGCTGCGGGCCGACTTCGCCGCAGCTGCCCATGCCGTTGTGGCGGCGGAGCGCGAAGCCGCGCGCGCCGCGGCGGCCCAACTCGTCCTGGTTGAACGGCTCCGTGTCGCGGGGCTCGCGCTCCACTTCACCGACCAGTCCTCGGGTGGCCCGAGGTGGTCGGAGCAGATGGTCGTGCAGCGCACGGTGGTCACCGAGTTGGCCGTGGGCGCGCATCTCAGCGAAATGGATGCGCGTCGGCGGGTCGACACGGCTGAGGGCCTGGCCGGGGCGTACTCCGCGACGCGCGACGCTCTCCAGCGTGGCTCCATCTCGTACCGTCACGCGGAGAAGATCGTGCAGCACGGAGCCCTCGTTCCGACTGAAGCTGTTCCGGACTATGAGGCCCGCATCCTGCCGATCGCCGAGCGGGTGAGCGTCCAGCGGCTCGAACGCGACGCGCGAGCCGTTGCCGAAGACACACGGTCGAGCACGTCCGTCGAGCGTCACGCGCAGGCCGCGGAAGGGCGTCGCGTCGTTCTTGATGCCGCAGACAACGGGATGGCCTGGCTGAGTCTCCTCCTACCGGCCGTCGAGGCCGTCGCCATCCACAACCGGGTGACAGGTCTCGGTCGCGCGCTGAAGGCGGTCGGCGATCCGCGAACCCTTGCCCAGCTGCGGGTAGACACTCTCGCCGACCTCGTGTTGAACGGTGAGCCGTCGATACCGGGGGCTCCGCGGGGGCTCCGTGCCCACGTGCGCGTCACCGTTCCAGCGCTGACTCTCCTCGGTCATGACGACGCAGGTTCTGCCGATCTCGAAGGCTACGGACCGATCGACAGGCTCACCGCTCTCGAACTCACCCGAAGCGCGCCGGCGTTCCAGCGGGTACTGACAGATCCCGCGACGGGTGTCGCGCTCAGCTGCGGCCGCGACAGCTACCGGGTGCCGGCTGCGCTCGACGAACTCATCCGAACCGTGCACTCGGAATGCACCTTCCCCCTGAGCTGCACCTCGTCGGCCACGGCAGACCTCGACCACACGATCGCCTTCGCGGAGGGTGGCGAGACGAGCTTCGGTAACCTCAGCCCCCTGTGTGCCAGCCACCACAAGGTCAAACACCACACCGAGTGGAAGGTCGAGCAGCATCCCGGTTCCGGGGGATCGGCGGGGCCCATCGTCTGGACCTCACCGGCCGGATTCGCCTACACCGTCGACCCGACCCCGATCGCGCGCCCCGTCGATCCCGCGCGGCTGATACCCCGGTTCGTCGGTGCTGCACCGTTCTGAGCCCGGAGTCGTCTCTCGGCCCGGAGTCGTCGGCCGCGTCTGCCCGTTGTCATCAGGGGGCGGTGGGTTCGGCTTCAGTAGCGGTAGCGGTAGCGGTAGCGGTAGCGGTAGCGGTAGCGGCAGGGGCGGCGGCGGTTGCGGTGTGTGCCGGGGTTCCGGCCGGCGCTGCGGCTGTCGCGGCCGTTGCGGCGGCGCGGGTCGCGAGCAGGGCGAATGCGGCAGTGAGTTCGGGTGGGCCGACGACGTCGATGTCCGTGTCGAAACGGGTGAAGGAGGCGGCGAGGGCGATCCACGACCAGGAGCCGGACTCCAGGCTGCAGCGGTCGGGGCCGAGGTCTTCGACGGCGCCGTCCCCCGCGTAGGGCAGCATCGCCCACGCGGGTGCGCTGAGGATGACCTTTCCGGTGCAGGGCCAGACATTGGCGTTCCCGGCGCCCTTGAAACGGGCCGCGACGAACTCGGCGACGTCGCCGCCGGGAATCGCCCGGGGCGCGAATCGGGGGCCGTTCGGGGCACGGAGCCTGATGCGGTCAGCGCGGAAGAGGCGCCAGTCGCCCTGTTCGAGGTCCCAGGCGACGAGATACCACCGGCCGTGAGAGGTGACGAGGTGATGCGGCTCGACCCGCCGTGGTGGTCTCGGGACTTCGAGAGAATCGGTCTGGGGGCGGACGCTCGCGTAGTCGAAGCGCAGCACTTCCCGGGCATGCGTCGCCATCGACAGTGCGACGAGCGCGTCGCTGTGGCAAGAAGTGCTGTCGGAAAATGTGCTCTGGACAGAAGCGCTGTCGGAAGAAGTGCTCTGGGCAGAAGTGCTGCCCGGCGTCGCGCCGGCGGTGCGGGGTGGGATCGCCGTGAACCGGATCGCATCCAGGCGGTGCTGCAGGCGCGAGGGCATGACCTGCCGCACGGTCGTGAGGGCGCGCACGGCTGCCTCCTCGATTCCCGCGCCGGTGACGGTCGCCGCCTGCAGGGCGATGGCGAGGGCGATCACTTGGTCGTCGTCGAAGAGCAGCGGGGGCAGCTCACTGCCTGCGTGGAGGCGATAGCCGCCATCCGGACCCATAGTGGCCCGGATGCTGTAGCCCATCTCCCGGAGTCGGTCTACGTCGCGGCGCACGGTGCGGTGGCTGATCTGCAACCGCTCGGCCAGCAGGGCACCCGGCCAGTCGCGCCTCGCCTGGAGCAGGGAGAGCAGGTTCAGCAGCCTCGCGGTGGTCGTTGCCATGTCTTCAGATTAGAACGAATGGAGGACCGAATCTGTCCTAGACGGCTGGGAGAGTCGAGGTTGTCGGGGAGACACTCCGCACACTTCGAACAAGGAGAAACCATGAGCATCCAGACGACCTCTCACCTCAACTTCCACGGCGAGGCACGGGCCGCACTCGAGTTCTACCAGTCCGTCTTCGGCGGCCAGCTCGTCATCGCCACGTACGGGGACTTCGGGATGCCCGCGGATGCCCCGGGCGCCACGAACGTCGTCTTCGGGCAGGTCGAGAGCGACGGCGGCTTCCGGGTGATGGCGTACGACATTCCCGGCCAGCCCGACATCCCCGGTGGGCCCGACCGATCCGAGGGCGCGGACACGGCCGGCTCGACGCGCCGGGAGAACGGCGTGACCCTCACCGACCAGTCCTTCTTTCTGTCGGTGCGCGGTGAGACCCTGAAAGAAGTCATGGGCTACTGGGCGACCCTCTCGGTTGGCGGTGCGATCGTCGAACCGCTGGCGGCGTCGGCGTGGAGCCCCGGTTTCGGGATGCTCACCGACCGTTTCGGTGTGACCTGGATTCTCGACGTGGCGGCTCCGCGCACGGCCTGACCTGGTTCAGCCGACGAGCAGGGCCGTCTTCGACAGCACATGGTCGTATGCGTCGATGGCCAGCGCTTTGGTGTCGCAGGCGATGTTGATCGAGACACCCTGTTCGAGGGCTGCGAAGGCGCGCGCGACGGCCACGTGGGGGCGCCCGCCGCTGTCGTTCCCGGCGAGGCGGCGGGTCTCCACGATGGCGTTGTCCTCGGGCTGGTCGAGGGTGATGTAGTCGTCATCGGCGAAGTCCGCGACATCCGAAGCCGAACTCGACGTGAGCGCAGCGAGGTAGCTGTCGGTCGTGGCGAGGTCGTCGCCTTTTGTGACGTCAAGTCCCGCGTCGAGGGCGCCCTCATGGAAGGTCGTCGTGCAGCGCCCGTCCGTGGAGGTGTAGACCCAGGTGCCGTCAGCCTTCGGCGTGGTGAGCTTCCACAGGCTGTCGCCGAGCAGGCCGTCGCTGATGTGCGGCACGGTTCCGGAGCTGAGCGACGTTCCGGCATCGAAGGTGATGTCCGATGGTGCTGCCGGCGCGTACGGGTCCGCGCTCGGCGACGGCACCTCCGTGCTGCCCGGGCCACGGGCATCCGGAACCGGGCCGACGATCACGTTGCGGTGCCAGAAGCCTCCGGATGCCGCGGCGATCACGATCGCCAGGATCACCACCAGGGTCGTGAGCAGGCCGGCTGCCAGGCCGATGTACCCGATGACGATTCCCGCCACGGCGAACTCCCGGCCGCGCTCGCCGGTGCGCCGGATCTGCGAGAGCGCGATATGGCCGGTGATGACGGCCATGAGCGAGAGGAAGAAGGCGCTCACGAGCGAGAGGATCGCGAGCGCGTTCAGGCGGGGAGGCTGCTGCAGGGTGCTCATGGCCAAAAGATACACGCCTGAAACACGGCGGGTGGCCTCCGCGAAACACGATCCGCCTAGTCTTCTGAATGTCAACGATCCCGCGGGCCGTCGACCAGCGCTTCCGCCCGCTCTCCCGTCGTCTCGAGTCCGTACTGAGCCTCTTCTCCACAGGAGGGCCGGTTGCGGAGTTATCCACGAGAAAACCTCCGGAGGGCCAGATGGGCCGAATACACGTTTTAATGGACTCAAGGCAGATCTACGATGCCGGAGGCCCCGTATGAGTACGACGCGAGTGAGCTCTTCACCCGACCAGATCGTCGTCAGCGACGCGCTCAAAATCTACGGCGGATCCGGCGGCTCGGCCGAGGTCACGGCTCTGTCGCATGTCGACCTCACGGTGGACCGCGGGCAGTTCGTGAGCATCATCGGCCCGTCGGGCTGCGGCAAGTCGACGCTGCTGCGCCTCATCGCGGGGCTCGAGAGAGCTGATTCGGGCGACGTCTCGGTGTTCGGCGCCGACCCCGACCAGGCCTGCGCGGCCAAGATGATCGGTTTCGTGCCGCAGGTCCCAGCCCTGCTGCCGTGGCTCTCGGTCGTCGGCAATGTCACGCTGCCGTCGAAGGTCAACAGGCGGGCGGATGCCCTGCGGCGCACTCTCCCGGGACACGTGCACCGTGAACCTGCCGACCCCCGCAGCCTGCTCGCGAAGATCGGGCTCGGCGACTCGCTCGACCGCCTGCCCCACCAGCTCTCGGGCGGGATGCAGCAGCGCGTGGCGATCGCCCGGGCGTTCGCGATCCAGGCCGATGTGCTGCTGATGGACGAACCGTTCTCTGCCCTCGACGAGTTCACGCGGGAGGCGATCCAGGTGCAGCTCCTCGAACTCTGGGAGCAGATGCGCACCACCGTCGTCTTCGTGACGCACTCCGTCTCCGAGGCGGTCGTGCTGAGCGACAAGGTCGTGGTGATGTCGGCGCGTCCCGGCCGGATCGAGGCCGTGGTCGACATCGACCTGCCGCGTCCGAGGCGCCAGGGCCTGCTCGAGTCGTCGGCCATGCACGAATACGAGGACCTCATCCGCGGCAAGCTCCAGACCGCCTGGGCCGCAGGACCGGTGACGCGATGACGAGCCACGCTGTCAGGAACGACGCAGCGAAGAGCGATGCCGCGAAGAACGCTGCCCTGCCGCTCGACACCACCGACACCGCACTCGCCACCGCATCGATCGCGGCCGGAACGGTGGTCGCGACATCCGCTCGGCGCCGCACTCCCAGCCGGTCGGTGCTCCGCCCGACGATCTGGCTGCCCGTGGTCGTTGCGCTGCTCGTGGCCGGCGTGCTGTGGGAACTCATCGCGATCAACAACACGTACCTGCTGCCGCGGCTCGGGATGATCGGCCAGGCCATCGTCACCCAGCCCGCGTTCTACCTCGAGAACGCCTGGGTCACGTTGTCGGAGGCCCTGATCGGGCTGGTGATCGGCTTCGTCGCCGCGTTCGTCGTGGCGGTGATCGTGACGGAGTCGGGCATCCTCCGCCGGGCGATCATGCCGCTCGCCGTCGTGCTGAACGTGACGCCGGTCGTCGCGATCGCGCCCGCGCTGGTCGTCGCGTTCGGCTTCGGGCCGGCGCCGAAACTGATCGTGACCGCCCTCATCACGTTCTTCCCGATCCTGATGAATGTGATCACCGGGTTGAACTCGGTGTCGCCGCCGATCCTGCAGGTGTTCGCCACCTTGAGGGCTTCACGGCTCGAAGTGCTGACGCGCCTCCGGCTGCCGTCGAGCCTGCCGTTCGTGTTCGCTGCGCTGAAGGTCGTCTTCCCGCTGTCGATCGTCGGCGCGGTGGTCGCCGAGTTCTCGGCCCCGGGCGCCGCCAAGGGGCTCGGCACCGTGATCAGCGTGGCGTCATCCAACTCCCGCCTGGCGGTGGTCTACGCGGCCATCCTGTGCCTCGCGATCATGGGCGCCGTGCTGCTGTTCCTTGTGACCCTGCTCGAGAAGCGTGTTCTGCGCTGGCACGAATCGCAGCTGCTCAAGCGCGGCTGAGCATCCGTTCTCCGTACTCCTTCGCCCCGGGCATCCGCCCGCCCCTGTCTCCACCCGCACCATCGCACGAGTTCCACAGCACCCGTTCGTCTCCCCCATCCCCGAATCAGGAGTCAGATATGCCCACCCGACGTACCTCCCGCCTCACAATTGCTGCGACACTCGTCGCTGCTGCTGCCGTAGCGCTCTCCGGATGCTCGAGCTCAGGCACCGCGACATCCACCCCGGCGGCGTCCGCGGCCAGCGCGATCTCGGCCGACCGTTGCGCCACCAACAAGGCCGCGGGCACGATCACGTACATCACGGGCTTCCAGTACCAGGCGTCGGCCTCGATCCTCGACATCCTCGCGGCGAAACAGCTCGGCTACTTCGATGCGCTCTGCCTCGACGTCGAAATCCAGCCCGGGACCGGTGACACAGCCGGAAATGCGCAGCTGGTCGCCGCGGGCACCGCGACCATCACCGACCTCGGCGGCGACGCCGACCTCCTGCTCGCCCAGTCGAACGGGGTGAACGTGACGGGGATCGCCACCTATGGGCAGGTGCCGATCACCACGCTGATGACCGGCACGAGCATCACCGACCTCAAGCAGCTCGAAGGCACGACTCTCGGCCAGAAGGGCCAGCTGCCACCCGAAATCAACGCGATGCTGGTCGCCAACGGTGTGGATGTCGCGAAGATCAACCAGGTCGTCGTGGGCTACGACCCGACCATCCTGCCGCGGGGCCAGGTGCAGTCGCTCACCGGCTACAAGTCGAACGAGCCGCTCACGCTGAAGGCCGACGGTGACGACGTGAAGCTCTGGAACCCCGAGGACTACGACATTCCGGGCACCTTCGGCACCGTCGCGGCGAACCCGGCGTTCGTCAGTGCGAACAAGACGGCCACGGAGGACTTCCTCCGCGCTGCCTTCCACGCGTACACCTACTGCGAGACCAACGCGTCGGAGTGCGTCGGCTACGCTGCGGCCCTCGCCGGTGGCGGGGCCAGTTACGACGTCGACCACAACGTCGAGGTCTGGCAGACCGAGACCGGTCTCGTGAAGAGCTCGCAGCCGGCCGGCACGCCGCTCGGCTCGCTGAACACCGACCTGATGGCCAAGGAGATCTCGTTCCTCGTCGACAGCAAGCAGCTCAGTACGGCACCCGACGTGACGGCATTCACCGATCCCTCGATCGTGTCGGCGATCTACAACGGCACCGAGCTCATCTGGCCGGCGCCGTAACCGCCGGCGCCCACCGCAGCCAGCACACGCAGCATCCAGCACACGCAGCATCCAGAACCAAGGAGCTCCACCCGTGAAAGACCGCGAATACGGCATCTTCCTGCCGATCGGCAACGGCGGGTGGGTGATGTCGACCACGGCACCCCACCCCCAGGCGACCTACGACTACAACCGCAGGGCGGCCGTGCTGGCTGAGGAGAACGACTTCGACTTCATCATGTCGATGGCGAAGTGGCGCGGCTACGGCGGTACCACCGACCACTGGGGCCAGACGCTCGAGTCGATCACGTTGATGGCCGCTCTCGCCGAGGCGACCACCCGGGTGAAGATCTGGGCGACCGTGCACACGAACCTCATCCATCCGGCCGTCGCGGCGAAGATGTTCACGACGCTCGACCAGATCAGCAACGGTCGTTCGGGCATGAACATCGTCGTCGGTGCGTACGCCAAGGAATTCGAGCAGATGGGCCAGTGGCGGAGCGACTTCGACCACGACACGCGCTACCGCTACACCGAGGAGTGGGTCGAGGTGATCGAACGGCTCTGGGCCGAGGACTCTGTGACGCACCACGGCGAGTTCTTCACGCTCGACGACTGCGAGTCGCGGCCGCACCCGGCCGTGCATCCGACGCTCATCAGCGCAGGGCGCTCTCCGCGGGGGCTCGACTTCCAGTCGAAACGGGTCGACGGGTCGTTCCTCACGGCGGCTGACATGCCCGGGCTCCTCCAGAACAGCCTCGAGGTGAAGGAACTGGCCGCTGCGCAGGGCCGCGAGATCAAGACGTATTCGATGCTCACGGTTGTGATGGACGAGACGGATGCCCGGGCCGAGGCTCGCTTCCGGGAGTACGGCCGCGGTGTCGACACGGAGGCGATCGTGAACATGAAGCTCTCCTGGGGCCTGCCGCTCGACAAGGCGATGTCGATGAGTGCCGACAAGCCGGAGTTCGAGGCGTTCCAGACCGCCGTGGTCACGGGTTCGCCCGAGACGGTGCACGAGCGTATCGACGAACTGATGGAGGCGTCGGACATCGACGGGCTGATGATCATCTTCCCCGAATACCACGACGATCTGCCGCCGTTCGGCGAGCAGGTCATGCCGAAGCTGCGCGGCGAGCGGACGGCCGGTGGCCCGTCGGCCGCTTCGACGCCTGCGGCATCCGACGCATCCGGCATATCCGACACGGCAGGCACCGCCGGCACGGCCGGTCTGCTCGCGTCGTTCGACGAACGGATGTCGCTGTGAGCGACGGTCTGCGGGAGCGGCAGTTCGCGGCCCTCGTCACGCCCGGCCGGACCGGCGCTCTGCTGGTCGTCGACGTTCAGCGGTCGTTCGCCGACCCCGACTACCTGCCCTGGGTCGAACCCGACTACCTCCCGGTGATCGCGCAGACGGTCGTCTCCGTGGCCGCGCTCGTCGACGAAGCCCGCGCGCTCGGAACGCCGGTGATCTGGATTCAGCTCGGCCAGAGTGCCGACCGCCCGTGGACCTCGTCGCTCTGGCTCCGCGACATCTCCGCCGGCGAGCCCTGGCCGACCGCCGACGAGCCCTGCGTCCTCGGCACCCCCGGGGCGGAATGGTTCGGCATGGCACCGGCAGAGGGTGAACTCGTGATCACGAAGCGCGGCTACAGCGGATTCTTCGGAACCACCCTCGAGAACGAACTGCACGAGCGGGGCATCGACTGGGTGACCGTCGTCGGGCTCACCATCGACTGCTGCGTCGACGCGACCGCCCGTGATGCATTCCAGGGCGGCTGGCCCGTCCTGGTTCCGTCGGATGCCACCGCCGCCTACGATGCCGAGCTGCAGGCGAACTCCCTGGCGAACGTTGCGCTCAACTGCGGGGTCGTCGTGACCTCGGCCGACGTCGTCGGGCTGTGGAGGCTCGCCTCGTGAGCATGCACCTGGCCTTCGACCTCTCCTTCACCCACACCGAAGGCAAGTGGGCAAGCGCCGGTTCGTGGGAGGGCCGGACATATCCCGATGTGCGCATGTTCCAGGAGCTCGCCGTTCTCGCGGAGCGCGGCGGCATCGACATGCTCTTCTTCGGCGACGGCACCAGCATTCCTGACACCTGGGAGGGTTCGATGGACGCGGCCGTGAAGTGGGGCATCCAGTGGCCTCGCCAGGACATGAGCCCGTATATCGCCGCTATGGCGCAGGTGACTTCGCACGTCGGCTTCGGGCTGACATATTCCTCGACATTCATGCATCCCTACTACGTGGCCCGGCTGCTCAACTCGCTCGACCACGTCACCGGCGGGCGCATCGCCTTCAATGTGGTCGGGTCGACGCGGGTCTCGGATGCTGCGAACTACGGTTTCGACGGACTGCCCCCGCACAGCGAGCGGTACGACCGCATGGAGGAGTTCATGGCCGTCTGCGCCGCCCTCTGGGACTCTGTGGACTCCTCGGCGATCGTCGCCGACCGCTCCACCGGGGTCTTCGGCAACCCGGCGGGCGTGCACCGCATCGACCACCGCGGCCCGCACTTCGCGGTGCAGGGACCCCTCAATTCGGTGCCGAGCCCCCAGGGGCATCCCGTCGTCGTGCAGGCCGGTTCGTCACCGCGCGGGATCGCGGCATCCGCCCAGTTCGCCGACATCATCTTCGGCATCGGCGGGCACCTCACCTCGCAGCAGCGGCACCGCTCTGCTCTGGATGCCGCACTCCTCGCTGCCGGGCGGGATCCCGAGCGCGTGGGGATCCTCTGGGCGGTCCAGGTCATCCTCGGCCGCACCGCCGACGAGGCCGCCGCCCGCAAGCAGGCCATGCTCGACGTCTGGAGCCACGACGCGGTCGGCGCCTACCTCTCGTACAACAGCGGATTCGACTTCTCGACCCTCGCGTCGTCGTTCCAGCTGACGGATGTGGCCGACCAGATCCGGCTCGCCGAAGGCACCCAGGCCGGATTCGTGCAGCTCGTGATCGATGAGGTCGGAGAAGACGCACGGATGTCGCGGGACGAGTTCTTCGAACGCGGCTGGCGCTACGCGACCGGGTACGACCAGACGTATGCGGGCACGGCCGCTTCCGTTGCGGACGAGCTGGAGGCGAACTTCGAGGCGACCGGCTCGCGCGGCGGGTTCATGATCGCGAACCCGCTCTCGACGCCGTCGTCGCTCGCCGACGTGGTGGAGTTGCTCGCACCCGAACTCCGCCGGCGCGGTGCGGTCGGGCCCGCCTACCCCGGCGGGACCCTCCGCGAGAACCTGCTCGCGTGACCGGCGCCGTCGACGGCGAGAAGGCGGTCGCGCCCGAACCGGCGAGCGTGCGGGTGCCCTGGGAGCAGATCGTGCTCGTCTGCGCACTCGTCGGAACCTCGCAGATGACGTGGGGAGCGCTCGTGCCCGCGCTGCCGCAGTACGCGCAGCAGTTCGGAGCGTCGGCGGTCATCCTCGGGCTGATCGTCTCCTCGTTCGGTCTCGGCCGGCTGCTCGTCAACGTGCCGGCCGGGCTGCTGCTGAAACGGGTTCCGGCCCGGGCGCTGCTGCTCAGTGTGACGGGCGCTCTCGCCGCGCTCACCCTGGTCACCGGACTCATCGACAACGTGGTGCTGCTCGTCGCGGCACGGTTCGTGGCGGGCATCCTGGGTGGGGCTGCCGTCACCGTCGGGCTCGCCGTGCTCACCCAGCGCACCACGCCCGCGAACCGCGGATCCATCCTGTCGACCGTGCAGGCCGTGCAATTGGCGGGGGCTGCGGTCGGCCCGGTGCTCGGCGGTGTCGTGCTGACGTTCGGCACGCTTCCGCTCGTGTTCGTGGTGGCGGCGATCCCGCTGATCGGTGTGATCGGCTGGGCGCTCGTGCGGCCGAGCCCTCCCTTCTGGTCGTCCGAGTTCGTGCGCGACACCGCCGAGGCCGTGCCCGCTGTCCCCGCTGAGGGTGTTGCCCGGCCGGACGCCGGTGCGGCATCCACACCCGTCGTGAGCACGGATGCCCGGGCCCGCCGACGCGTCCTGGTCGGTATCTGCGTGCTCGCCTTCGGCATCTTCTTCGTGCGGTTCGGCGGCGACCAGTCTCTCATTCCCCTTCTGGCATATGACCAGGGCGGACTCACGCCGCTCACCCTCGGCATCGCCTACGGACTGACGACCGTCGTCTCGCTCGCCCTGCTGCCGTGGGTCGGCCGGCGGCTGAACGCCGGGGCCCGCCTCGGGCTCCTGATCGTTCCGACACTGCTGGCGGCGGCGGCGATCTGCCTCTACCCGCTGGCGCAGTCGCCGTGGTTCTTCGGCGCGCTGATCGTCGCGACCGGCGTGCTGTCCGGCGTCGGAAGCCTCGTGCCCGGGGTGATCCTCGCCGACGTCACGCCGCGGTCACAGGTCGGCGGCGCGGTCGGCATCTTCCGCACCGTCGGTGACGCGGGGGCTGTCGTGGGGCCCCTCGCGCTCGGGTCGGTGTTCGACGCGCTCGGCGTGACGTGGGCGGTCGCCCTCCTCGCGGCGGTGAGCGTCGTCGCGCTGGCGCTGTACCTCGGCCTGGCGCGGTCGGCGCGGCCTCCCGCTCGCGGCCAATCCGCCCGGGCCGCGGTCGCGAAGAGAGCGTGACGGCAGAGTTCTCCCGTTCCGGGTTCGTCCGGCGGTCAGGTGACACCAAGCAGAGGCGGCGTAGGGTTTGAGCATGCGACGCGGAATCTGGGCGGCCCTCACCGGCATCGTCGCCGCGGCGACCGTTCTGGCCTCGGCCGAACTCGTCGCCCTCTTCGTCGGCGCCGAGTCGAGCCCCCTCTTCGCCGTCGGATCCCTCGTCATCGACCTGGCACCGCCCGGCGTGAAAGAGTTGACGATCTCGCTCTTCGGCACGGGCGACAAGGCTGCGCTGCTCACGATCCTCGGCGTCGTCGTCGCGGTCGGGGCCGCGCTGGCCGGCTGGCTGGAGTACCGTCGCCGACCGGTCGGTACGGTCATCCTCGTCGTATTCTCGGCGATCGCCGTGCTTGCCGTCACCACCCGGCAGGGTGCTTCGGGCATCTCCGCGGTGCCCACGGTGGTCGGGATGCTCGTGGGCGTCGTCATGCTGAACGCCCTCCAGACGCGCCTCCGACGCTGGGTGCAGCGCGAGGACGGGGCCCGCGCCCGCGCGGCGTCACCGGTCGCGTCCGCTCCTCTCGCGGGCTCCGGCCTCGAGTCCGACCTCGCGCCCGAGGCTGGCACACCCGCCCTCACCCCGGCGCCTCGCCCCGACGGAACCCGGGTCATCCGTACCGGCCCCGCTGCACTTGAACGCCGCCAGTTCCTCACCTGGATGATCGTCGCAGCAGCCGCCTCGGCCATCGTCGGCGCGGGCGCCCGCGTGATGAATGCCGGTGCCGCGGTCGTCACGGCCGCCCGGAACGCTCTCGTGCTGCCCGCGGCATCCACCCCGGCCGCCGCTCTGCCCGCCGGAACCGACCTCGGCATCACGAACCTCAGCCCCGTCGTCACTCCTGCCGCCGACTTCTACCGAATCGACACGGCACTGCAGGTGCCTCAGCTGAACCCCGACACGTGGAGCCTCACGATCACGGGCATGGTCGAGAACGAGATCGAGATCTCCTTCGCCGACCTGTTGGCCCTGCCTCTGGTCGAGAACTACACGACCCTCACCTGCGTCTCGAACGAGGTCGGCGGCGACCTGATCGGCAATGCGCTCTGGCTCGGCTACCCGATCCGCGACCTGCTTGCGCGTGCCAAGCCCACGGCCGGGGCCGACATGGTGCTCTCCCGCAGCTCCGACGGTTTCACCGCCGGCACGCCGCTCGAGGTGCTGCAGGATACGACGCGCGACTCGCTGCTGGCCGTCGGGATGAACGGCGAACCCCTTCCCGTCGAACACGGATTCCCCGTACGGATGGTCGTGCCCGGGCTCTACGGCTACGTCTCGGCGACGAAATGGGTCGTCGAGATGAAGGTCACCACCTTCGCCGCCGACATGGGTTACTGGACTCCGCGCGGCTGGACCGCCCTCGGCCCGATCAAGACCTCCTCCCGCATCGACACCCCGCGGCAGGGTGGCAGCCTCGCGGCCGGCACGATCCCGATCGCCGGCGTCGCGTGGGCCCAGCACACGGGCGTCCAGGGCGTCGAAGTCCAGATCGACGGCGGCGACTGGCAGCAGGCCACCCTCGCCGAGGCGATCTCGGCCGACACCTGGCGCCAGTGGGTGCTGCAGTGGGATGCGCCCTCCGGCGACCACACCATCGCCGTGCGCGCCACAGACGACGGCGGCTACACCCAGACCTCAGACCAAGCCCCGCCCGCCCCCGACGGTTCGACGGGCTGGCACACCATCAAGGTGAGCGTGAACTGACCCGCCCGCGCCCAGGCAGAGGCCGGCGGGCGAGCAATCCGGCGCCCGCGGCGTCAGCCGATCAGCGACGGCCGCAGGTCGCGGAGCGTTCGCCCCGCGGTCTTCTGACGCGCCAGGAACATCGAGAAGGCCAACGCCCCCAGCAGCCAGATGGCCAGCACGCCCACGTCGTTCAGCGCGAGTGACAGGTCACCGCCGTACATCAGCTGCCGGATGCCGTCCACCGCGTAGCTCATCGGCAGCGCGTGGTGCAGCGCCGCCAACGGCGCGGGCAGCGTCTGCCAGGGGAACGTGCCGCCCGCCGTGACCAGCTGCAGCACCATCAGCACCAGCCCGAGGAACTGTCCGACGCTCCCCAGCCAGATGTTCAGCGCCCCGATGATCGCCACGAACGTGATCGACGTGAAGACCATGAAGAGCAGCATCAGCGCGGGGTTCGCCACAGTGAACCCGAGCAGCACGGTCACCACGAAGTACACCGCCGCCATCTGCACTGCCCCGAGAAGCGCCGGCGCGAGCCAGCCCGCCGCCGTCACCCGGAGCGGCGCCCTGATGGCCGTCAGCGCGCGACGGGACAGCGGTTTGATGATGAGGAACAGGGCGTAGATCCCGATCCAGGCCGCCAGGCTGATGAAGAAGGGCGCCATTCCGGCCCCGTACGTCGTCGCTTTGGTCACCGTGTCGGTATCGACGCGGGCGGGCGTCGCAATGGTGGCAGCGGCCGTCTGTCGCTGATCGGGGCTGTAGCTGGGAATCTGGTCGGCTCCCGACACCAGTCCGTCGCGCAGCTGCGTCGCTCCCGCATTCAGCTGCCCGACACCCGTCGAAAGGGTGGTGGCGCCGTCGGCGAGTTGCTGCGTTCCGCCGGCGAGGGTGGATGCGCCGTCGGCGACCTGTTGGGTGCCCGAGGCGAGCGAGGCGGCTCCCGCAGAGACCTGCGTCGCGCCACTGGCGAGCGCGGATGCGCCGTCTGAGAGCTGGGCCGACTTCGCTGCGAGGGTGGATGCGCCGTCGGCGACCTGTTGGGTGCCCGAGGCGAGCGAAGCCGCTCCCGCAGAGACCTGCGCAGTTCCTCCCGCCAGGGTTGCCGCACCGGCCGAGGCGCTCGCTGCCCCGTCGGCGAGACCGGGTGCCGCGTCGGCGAGCTGTGCGGTTCCGGCCGCGACCTGGGCGGCGCCGTCCGACAGCTGGGAGACCTGGTCGTCGAGTTGCTGCACCTGTCCGTTGCCGTCGGTGATCGCCGTTCCCACCTTGTCGAGCTGGGCGATCACGTCGTCGATCTGCGCGTCGGTGAGCCCCGCGCTCTTCAGTTGGGCGATGATCTCGCTCCGCACGACGGGAACCTGGTCGGCGGCATCCTGAGTCGCCGCGGCCACCGTGTTCGCTGCAGCGGCGAGCTTCGCGTTGCCGTCGGCGACCTGCTGTGCGCCGGCGTTGAGGCGGGCCGTGTCGTCCGGCAGGCCGGCGACACCGTCACTCAGTGCGGCGAGCCCGGAACTGAGCTTCTGGGCGCCGTCGTTCGTTTGGGCTGCGCCCGCCGCCAACGTGGAGGCACCGCCGGCGCTGGCGGCAGCGCCATCGGAGAGGGTGGAGGCTCCGGTCGCCAGTTGCGATGCCCCGTCGGCGAGCGTGGCGGCGCCCGTCGCCGTCTGGGAGGCTCCGTCCGACAGCGTGGCGGCTCCCGTCGCGGCCGTTGCCGCGCCGGTCGCGAGGCTCGCGGCACCGGTGTTCGCCGTGGCGGCTCCGGAGGCCAGCGACGCGGCCCCGCTCTGGGCCGTAGCCGTGCCGTCGACGAGCTGGTTCGCCCCGTCGATCCCCGTCTCCAGATTGTCGTGGATGGTCGCGAACCCGTTCAGGAACTGCAGCGCCGCAGCCTCACCCACCTGCTCGCTGATGCTCAGCCGCACCTTCTCGGCCACCGTCGCGGCGATCGAGGAGGCCAGGAAGCTGTTCGTGTCGTTCGTCGTCAGCTGCACGACGGCCTGTTGGGGAGTGGATGTCCCGGCCGACGTCAGCAGGTTCGAGAAGTCGGGCCCGAGGGTCAGAACGAAGTCGTACTCGCCGTTCCTGACACCGGGTGCCGCCTCGGCGGCGGTCGCGTCGATCCATTTGACGCCGTTGTCCTTCACCAACTGATCGTGCACCTGCGTGCCGTAATTCACGGCCGTGCCGTCGAGGGTGGATCCGGTGTCCTCGACGACCAGCGCCACCGGGATGTTCTTGATGTTCCCGTAGGGGTCGCTGTTCGCCCAGAGGTAGAGGCCGGCGTAGAGCACCGGAACGAGCATCAGCGCGACGAGCGCCAGCCGTGCCAGCCCGGTCGCGGTGAGCCGCCGGAACTCGGTGGTGACAAGCGTGACGATCTTCATGCCTGGTCCTTCGTGGTCGCGGTGGGTGCCGACGGTGGCTGCGTATCAGCGCTTACCGATTCGGGGGCGGGGGTGGAGGTTGAGGCGGGGTCGGGGTCGGGGTCGGCCAGGAGGTCGGCGAGGCGGGCAGCCTCAGCGGCGCGGGCTTCAGCCGCGCGGCGCTCCCGGTCGGCGAGGCGGTCGGCCTCGAAGCGGGCGGACACTTCTGCGAGCACATCCACGGAGGCGGGGCTCGCGATCACGAGCACGGCGAAGCCGCGGAGTGCGGCGTCGGCGGCGACATCCCACCACTCGAACGGGTCGCTGCCGCGCCGGTCCGGAGCAGTGAGCACGAGCGCCTCAACCCCCGGGCGCAGTGAGGCCAGCTCGGTGAGCAGCCTCAGCCGCACCGCTGTCGGGACGTTCTGGATCTCCCAGCCCGCGAACCCGGCGACACCGAGGTCGTCGAGCGCTGCGAGCGTCGCTGACCGGTTCGAAGGCCGACCGGCGAACATCAGCTCCTCCTGCACGACCGCTTTGAGCTTCAGCTCGCCCACGGGTTCGCTCACGTCGGGGGCATCCACGATCGCGGTCGCCGCGCGAAGCCGTGCCATCCCGTGGGGCCCGCCATCCTCGTCGCGCACGTCGCCACCGGCGCCCATGTCATTCCCGTCGCGCACGTCACCCCCGGCCGCGTCGCCAGCGGCATCTTCGCCGACGCGGAACGTCACGGTTCCGGCATCGGGCGTCATGCGTCCGGTCGCGAGCAGCGCGAGCACTGTCGGTCTTTGTGCCGTCTCGACCGCGACCATCGTCACTGCCCCCGACTCGTAGCTCAGCGAGGTCTCCGGCAGGTTCTCGCCGTGATCGCCTTTCGCAACACTGTTCAGGATGATCTTCACGCTGTCTTCTCCTCCACGGGGCGATGGGCGGCATCTGTTTGCGCGGCGTCGCGGAACCGCAGTTCGGCGTGCTCACCGATGAGCTCCGTGGCTTCGCTCCAGGAGAGTCCTGCCGCGCCGAGGCCGGACAGCATCACGAGCCGGTGCCCCTCGCGATTGGACAGGTTCCCGCGGATCGCCTCGTCGAGCACCGCGAGTGCGGCCGCTTCGACGAGCCGGGCCAGTGTCGCCGGGGCGACGTCCGGACGGAGCTCCCCGGCGGCGATTCCGCGTTCCACGATCCGCACCAGCCGGCGGCGCACAGGGCCGAGTGTGCTGGCGATCAGTTCGCGGTGCGGTCCGCGAACGGCGAGCTGGGCCATCACGCGCACGTCTTCGACCTCCGACCACAGGCGCGCGCCGATGAGGGCGATCGCGACGCGCGAGTCCGGGTTGTCGACCGTCGCGAGTGCTCGCGTGACGCGTTCCCCGCCGCGGGTCTGCACCTCGGCGAGGAGTTCGTCGCGGGTCGCGAAGTGGCCGTAGATCGCGCGGCGGGACAGGCCGGCACCGGCCGCGATCGCCTCCAGTGACGCATCGGGGTCGATGTTCAGCAGCAGACGTGCCGAGTCGAGGATCGCCGCGCGGTTGGTTGCGGCATCCCGCCGCGGCGCACGTGAGCCCTGGGGCGCGTCAGCGCGGGCATCCGGATTCGAAGTCTTCACTCACCCATCCTACGAACTTGCACACCGCTGTGCAAGTTCGCGCCCCCCTCCTCACGATCCTCACGTTCCGCTACCGAATGTCGCTTCCGCGCCTGCGCGCGCACCCGCGAAAGAGACAAAGGTGCGCGGATCGCGTTGCGGGCGGGCGGCGGGTGGCGAGGCAGCGGGCCGAGGGCGGGCGGCGGGCGGGGGAGCGGCGGGCGGCGGGCGGGGGAGCGGCGGGCCGTGGGCGGCGGGGCGGGCGGCGGGCCGTGCGACACCGGCGGGGCCGCGAGCGGCTCGCGGTAGGATCGAGTGTGACCGGTGAAAATCTCTTGGGAGTGCCCCCGACCCTGCTGAACCCCGACGGAGTGGGGGAGGCGCTCGCCGCGAACCCCGAGGTCTCACCGGGGGGCGCGGAGCTCGAGTCGCTCGCGCGGCAGCACCCCACCTCGTCGCTGGTCTGGGCGCTGCTCTCCGACCGCGCGTTCGAGGCCGGCGAGATCCTGCCGTCGTACGCCTACGCCCGGGTCGGCTACCACCGCGGCCTCGACGCCCTCCGGAAGGGCGGCTGGCGCGGGCAGGGCCCCGTGCCGTGGTCGCACGAACCGAACCGCGGTGTGCTCCGCTCGCTCTACGCGCTCCGCCGCGCGGCCGAGGCGATCGGCGAGGCCGACGAGGTCGTGCGCCTCACCGAGTTCCTGAACGGTGCGGACCGCACCGCCGCAGCCGCGATCGAAGCCGCGCACACGCCCGCAACGTCCACCCCTGCAACCTCCACCCCCGCAGCATCCGAAAGGCTCTGAGTCGTGCCCGCAATCGTTCTGATCGGCGCCCAGTGGGGCGACGAAGGCAAAGGTAAGGCCACCGACCTCCTCGGCACGCGTGTCGACTACGTCGTCAAGTTCAACGGCGGCAACAACGCCGGCCACACCGTTGTCATCGGCAACCAGAAGTACGCCCTGCACCTGTTGCCGTCGGGCATCCTGACCCCGAACGTGACGCCGGTGATCACCAACGGTGTCGTCGTCGACATCGAGGTGCTCTTCCACGAGCTCGAGGCCCTGGTCTCCCGGGGAGTGGATGTCTCGCGCCTCCTGATCAGCGCGAACGCCCACGTCATCACCGCCTATCACCGCACGCTCGACAAGGTCACCGAGCGTTTCCTCGGCAAACGCCAGATCGGCACCACCGGTCGCGGCATCGGCCCGGCCTATGCCGACAAGATCAACCGCCTCGGCATCCGCATGCAGGACATCTTCGACGAGAACATCCTCCGCCAGAAGGTCGAAGGCGCGCTCGACCAGAAGAACCACCTGCTCGTGAAGGTCTACAACCGCCGCGCGATCGAGGTCGACGACATCGTCGAGAACCTCCTCTCCTACGCCGAGCGCCTCCGCCCGATGGTCGTCGACACCTCCCTCGTGCTGAACCAGGCCCTCGACGCCGGCAAGACGGTGCTCTTCGAGGGCGGCCAGGCCACGATGCTCGACGTCGACCACGGCACCTACCCGTTCGTCACGTCGTCGAATGCGACATCCGGAGGCGCGGCGACCGGATCGGGTGTCGCCCCCAACCGCATCGAACGCGTGATCGGCATCGTGAAGGCGTACACGACCCGCGTCGGCGCCGGCCCCTTCCCGACCGAGCTCTTCGACGAGTCGGGCGAGTTCCTGCGAGCGAACGGTTTCGAGTTCGGCACCACCACGGGCCGCCCGCGCCGCTGCGGCTGGTACGACGCGCCCATCGCGCGCTACTCGGCCCGCATCAACGGCGTCACCGACTTCGTGCTCACGAAACTGGATGTCCTGACCGGCCTCGAGAAGATCCCGGTCTGCGTCGCGTACGACGTCGACGGCGTTCGCGTCGACGAGGTTCCCGTCTCGCAGAGCGACTTCCACCACGCCGTCCCCATCTACGAGGAGTTCGAGGGCTGGAGCGAGGACATCACCGGTGCCCGCACCTTCGAAGACCTCCCGGATGCGGCCCAGCGCTACGTGCTCGCGATCGAAGCGATGAGCGGCTCCCGCATCTCCGCGATCGGCGTCGGCCCCGGCCGCGAGGAGATCGTCGTCCGTCACGACCTGCTCGGGCTGTAGGAACGCGCGGACCCGGGAGCGTACGACCCTCGGCGAGCCGACACAAGCCCGCGAGCATCCGGCGCCCGGGGCGTAGCGTCGAACGATGAGCGAACTGAAGAAGGGTGACGAGGTCACCTGGCAGTCCCACGGGTCGACGGCCGAAGGCAAAGTCGAGAAGAAGATCACGTCGGACACGCACGCGGCCAAGCGCACGGTGAAGGCGTCGAAGGATGACCCCCAGTACTTGGTCAAGAGCGACAAGTCGGGCGGCGAGGCCGTGCACAAGCCCGACGCGCTGAAGAAGAAGCCGACGAAATAGCGGGGCGGTTTCCCCGCCCTGCTATGTTGCCGGCGGCTCACCGCCTACCATCGGTGAAGACGGCACTCTGTATCCGGGGGAACAATGACTGCATCGTTCGACGCGCGACCACGCCATTCGCGATGGCGGTTGGCCAGCACCGCGATCTTCGTCGTCATCGCCGTGGTCGGCGGAGTATTCATGGGTGCAGCGCCCGCAGAGGCCAGCAACCTGGGTACGCTGACGGGCACGGTGCGGGACGGCAGTTCGACGGGTGCGCCCCTTGCCGGCGTGACGGTGGGTGTCGGTCGCGACAGCAGTCGCGTGGCCACGGCCACAACGGGAAGCGACGGCAGCTACCGGATCACCGGCCTGGCGGCGGATGACGACTACTATGTGGTCTTCACCGCGGCGACACCGTTCATCGGGGGCCAGATCTACCCTCCTGCCATCGTTGCCGGTGGAGTGACGGTCGCTGACTACGTCATGCTGCGTTACGCATCTCTCGTCGGCACCGTCGTCAGCGCAGGGCCCAATCCGGTGCCGATCTCGGGTGCCCATGTGATCGCGTTCGGAACCGCCAGCCCGGTCAGCGATTCCGCAGGCACCCTGCGGCTGAACAACTTCTCTCCCGGGCGACTCACTGAGTTCACGGTCTCGGCGTCCGGTTACAACCCCACCGTCGTGCGGAAGACCTTCTCGTCGGGAGAGACCTGGACGACCACGATCTCGCTGACCAGACTCTCGATCGTCACGGGAACCGTCACCGCTGAAGACACGGGTCTCCCGCTGGCCGATGTGGCCATCACCGTGCCCACCGCGTACTACCCGTATCCGGTCGCGCGTACTGATGCGGCAGGCCGATACACGCTGGCCGGTGTTCCGGCAGGCACCCAGACCGTCCAGGCGGAAGACACCACGGGGAACTACGTCACGAAGTCGAGGGCCGCGCAGTTCGTCGGTGGAGACAGCCGGGTGATGGATTTCACCCTGACAGCCGAGCCGAAGGGCCGGATAGCCGGCCTCGTCACTGAGGCGGGTGCGACGCCCGCCCCGCTCCGCAATGTCGCCGCACTGCTCTACAGGGCGGGTATCACACCCCCATCGTCGACTGTGGTCGCACAGGCCGTCTCCGACTCGACAGGGGCGTACTCGATCGGTCGGGTTCCGGCCGGCGACTACGTCGTGCACTACGTCTACTACGACGACGACTGCGACTCTGAGTCCTGCCCGGACAACCGGCATCTCGACGAGTGGTACGACAACGCGTTCATCCGAAAGGAGAGCACGATCATCCATGTGGCTGAGGGCCAGTCCGTGACAGGCATCGACGCGGCGCTCGACGCGACCCGCAGCCTGCCGACGGTCGCTGGCACGGTCGCGCTCGGCGGTTCGCCTGCGACCGCGGCGGGCACGCTCGTCGAATTCGTCACCCCCGGTGGCACGGTGACGAATTCGACCACGACGCTGTCCGACGGCACCTACTCCGCGGCCAAGGTTCGCACCGGCACCTACGCCGTGCGATTCACCAACCCCGACTACGCATCAGGATCGACGACCGTGACGGTGACGAGCTCGGTGACGGGGCTGAACGCGAGCCTGGCCCGACTGCCCACCTTCACCGAGTCGCCAACGCCGACCATCTCGGGGTCCGCCCGGGTGGGGCAGACCCTGACCGCCAAGACCGGCAGCTGGAGTCCGGTGCCCGCAGCGTTCATGTACCAGTGGATGCGCGGCGGTGTGAAAATCTCCGGGGCGACAGGCAAGACGTATGCACCGGTGGTTGCTGATGTCGGCCAGACACTCAGCGTCGCTGTCACCGCGACGAAACCCGAGCTGTCGTCGCTGACCAAGCGGTCGGCATCCACGCCGGCCGTCACCCGGGAGCTGACTGCGACACCCACGCCCACGATCACGGGGGCGGCGGTCGTCGGATCCACACTCACTGTCGCGCCGGGCTCCTGGGAGCCGGCACCTGTGACGTTCACCTACAAGTGGAAGAGCAATGGGGCCGTCGTCTACGGTGCTACGTCCTCCACGTTCACGGTGCGCCCGGCGGATGCCGGCCACACGATCACCGTGGATGTGACCGGCTCTAAGCCGGGTTTCGTCTCGGTGATGCGCGCGTCGGCGCCGACCGCGGCAGTGCTCTCCACTTTCGCGACAAGCGCGAACCCGACGATCAGCGGGACCGTAGCCGTCGATCTCGTCCTGACAGCGAAGACCGGAACCTGGTCCCCGTCGCCCACTTCGTTCAGTTTCGTCTGGTTGCGCAACGGCAGCCCGATCTCCGGGGCCACGACATCCAGCTACCGGCTCACAGCGGCAGACTCGGGTGCCCGGATCTCCGTCACGGTGAAAGCAGCCAAGCCCGGTTATCTGAGCGTCTCGCGAACGTCGGCCCCATCATCCGTTGTGCTGCTGCGGCTCACCTCGACACCGACGCCCACCGTCGTCGGCAGCGCCCGGCTCGGGTCGACGCTCTACGCAGGCACCAAGGCATGGGCGCCGGCACCCGTCGCGCTGCTGTTCCAGTGGATGCGGTCGGGAGTGGCGATCTCCGGCGCGACAGGAACGCAGTACACGCTGACGGCAGCAGATGTCGGAAAGTCCATCACCGTCTCGGTGACCGGAACCCGGGCGAGCTACCTCCAGGCGACGCGCACGTCTGCGGCGACCCCGGGGGTCACGAGCAGGCCGGCATCGGACTGACGGTTCAGGGGGGCGCGGCGCAGGGCGCCGCCATCCGGAACCCGCAGCGCGCTAATCTGACCCCATGTGCACCCGCATCTTCTGGAACGACAATCCGATCGCCAAGACGGTCGCCCGTTGCATGGACTGGGAGGTCAGCGATGAGCCCGACCTGTGGTTCGTGCCGCGCGGCCTCACCCGCGGCGGGCACGACGACGACGCCCTCAGCTGGACCTCGAAGTACTCGAGCGTGGTGCTCAGCATGTGGAGGCTCGGCACGTCGGACGGGTTGAACGAGAAGGGTCTCGCCGTGCACGGTCTCTACCTCGACCCCGTCGATGTGGGGGAGTGGCCCGTCGATGGGCGGGCATCCGTACCGAACTCGCTCTGGGTGCAGTACGTGCTCGACACCTTCGCGACCGTGGCAGAAGCGGTCGCCGCGGTCGGCGACATCCGGATCACGGCACCCGAACTCCGCGGGCAGCGGCTCGGCGTGCACCTCGCTCTCGAAGACGCGTCGGGCGACTCCGCCATCTTCGAGCCGCAGGGCGACCGCATCGTCGTGCACCACGGTCGCGAGTACACGGTGATGGCGAACTCGCCGGTGATGGATGCCCAACTCGCCAATCTCGCCCGCTACGCGCCCTTCGGCGGCACCCTCGCGCCTCCCGGGAACATCACCTCGCTCGACAGGTTCGCGAGGGCGAGCTACTTCCGCCACTACCTGCCCGAGCCCGAGAACGTGCTGCAGGCTGTCGCCGGCGTGTTCCAGCTGATCCAGAACGTTGCTGTGCCCTACGGCGCGCCGTACAACGACGGCGGCGTCTACCCGACGTGGTGGGAGGCCGGCGCCGACCTGACGAACGGCGTCTACTACTTCGTGTCCACCCGCAGCCCGAGCATGTTCTGGGTGAGCCTCGCCGATCTCGCCGACGGCACGGAGGTGTTGCGCCTCGACCCGCGCGACGAATCTCTCGTCGGCGCCTCGGAGTCGCGCTTCGAACGGGCAGAACTGCCCTACTGACAAGGCACCCCAGACGGTAGGGTGTGAGAACGCACATCTGGGGGGAAGATGCACACACAGGCGCGCATTGCAGGGTTGTCTGAGGGTCGGTCACGACGTTGGCGACGGATGATCGGGGCGGCGCTCGCGACGGTCGCCATGCTCGGCTCGCTTCTCGTCACGGCAGAGTCGGCGTCGGCTTCAGACTTCGGTACCGTCACCGGCATCGTGCATGACGGCTCGGCGTCGGGAGCGCCCGTCGCGGGTATCCGCGTGTATGCCTACAACAGCGGCGAAGAGTCCGGCGCTTCCGGCACCAGCGGGAGCGACGGTCGATTCACCATCACCGGTGTCGCAGCGGGCAGCGCATATCTCGAGGTCGAGCAGCAGCCCCCGTATCTGGCTGTGTACGGCATACCCGTCACGGTCGTCCCCGGCGCTCCGGCCACGAAAGACGTGGTGATCCAGCGCTCGGCCAGCATCTTCGGCACGGTCACAGGCGATCCGCCGGATGCAGGTCCGTTGGCCGGCGCCACCGTGAACCTCGACAATGATGTGAGCCTCAAGACTGGCAGCGACGGCACGTTCTCGATCCCGAACCGCAGTCTCGGCGACCACACCGTGGTCGTTTCGGCAACGGGATACAACTCGCGAAGGCTGACCACGACCCTGGCCGCGGGCGCCCAGTGGGATGCCAGCGTGACGCTCACGCGACTCTCCACGGTGACGGGCACAGTGACGGCCCAAGACACGGGGCAGCCCCTGGAAAACGTGGCCGTAACTTTGGGGAGTCTGCGAGCGACAACGGGCGCTGCAGGGCAGTACTCTCTGCGCAACGTGCCGGCCGGCAGCCAGACTCTGCGGGCGAGCGACCTCACCGGATCCTACGTTCTGAAGGCGGGCACGGTCACCGTGGTCGGCAGCACGCCCGCGACTCTCGACTTCACGCTCACCCCCGAGCCGACCGGGCGGGTGAGCGGGCGTGTGGTCATGGCCGGCCCCGCGGCGACGCCCGCGGTCGCCGTCGGAGTCTACTTCTACCGGGCGGGCCTGACGCCAGCGTCGACGACCTCGGTGAGCCGTGGAACGCTGGATGCCGACGGGAACTACACAGCCGTGCACCTCCCCGACGGTGACTATGTCGCCCTCTTCGCTGACGACTGCGGTGAGTGCGAGTACGAACGGATGCTGACGGAGTGGTGGGACAACTCGTTCGTGCGGAAGACGAGCACGATCATCCACATCGTCGGGGGCCAGGCGGTGACGGGCGTCGATGCTGTGCTCGACGACCCCCGTGCGTTGCAGACCGTCTCGGGTACCGTGACCCTCCCCGGTTCGACCCGATCGACGGCACGCACGCTGGTCGAGCTGCTGCTACCCGACGGGTCGGTGGCCGCGTCGGCGACGACGTCGTCGACGGGTTCGTACAGTGTGAAGTCTGTGCGCTCGGCGTCCTACCGCGTCCGGTTCAGCAATTCCGAGTATCGCGTCGCCTACTACAACTCGGCGGCCACGTTCGAGTCCGCAGCAGTCGTGCCGGTCAACGGGCCCGTGACGGGGATCGACGCCACTCTGACGCGGCTCCCTCCTTTCACGAGCACGGGAACGCCCACCATCTCGGGCCGCGCCGTGCTGCAGGCGACACTGACGGCGTCGCCCGGGAGCTGGAGCCCCACAGCGACGACATTCACGTACCAGTGGAAGAGCGACTACCAGGTGATCCCCGGAGCGACGAAGTCGACGTTCACGCCGACTTTGGCTGAACAGGGCCACAGGCTCAACGTAGCTGTGACAGCCTCGGCACCCGGCATTCTGCCGACGACGAGAACGTCCGCCCAGACCGGCCCCGTGCTTCAGGACTTCTACACGCCCCCGGTACCGACGATCTCGGGAACGGTGGTCGTCGGGTCGACCCTGACCGCGCGTCACGGACCGTGGCGGCCGGCGGCCTCGCCGACCTTCACGTACAAGTGGAAGCGAGACGGGGCCGTCATCTCTGGGGCGACCAGCACGATGTACAAGCTCGTGGTTGCCGACATGGGCAAGCGGATCACGGTCGACATCACCGGCTCCGCCCCCAATTTCGTGACCATCACCCGCTCGTCTGCAGCGACGACGAAGGTCGTCCGAAACTTCACGGCGACCGCCATCCCGACCATCGTCGGTTCACCCATCGTGGGCCGGACGCTCACGGCCAAAGCAGGCACCTGGACGCCCAGCCCGGTCTCGTTCCGGTTCACCTGGCTGAGGAACGGCGTGGCCATCCCCGGAGCCACGGCGTCGAGCTACGCCCTGACGAAAGCGGACTCCGGGGCCCGCATCTCGGTGACCGTCAAAGGAATCAAGACCGACTACGTCACGACCTCCCGCACCTCGTTGCAGACGAAGCCGGTCACCTGAGACACAGCTGCCGAGGCGGCTACGGCTTCAGCACCACTTTGATGCAGCCGTCCTCCTTCTTCTTGAAGAGTTCGTACATCTCGGGGGCCTGCTCGAGCGGAACCGCGTGCGTCGTCAGGTCTTCGGTGCCGAGCGGGTCGGACGGGTCCTCGACGAGGGGCAGCAGTTCGTCGCGCCAGTTCTGCACGTTGCACTGGCCCATGCGGAGGGTCATGCCCTTGTCGAATATGTCCTTCAGCGGCATCGGGTCGGCGACGCCCGCGTAGACGCCGCTGAGCGAGACGGTTCCGCCGCGCCGCACGGCGTCGAGTGCGAGGTGCAGGGCCGCCAGGCGGTCGATGCCCACTGTGGTCATGACCTTCTTGGCGATCGCGTCCGGGAGCAGCCCGGCGGCCTTCTGGGCGAACTCGGCGCCCGGGTTGCCGTGCGCCTCCATGCCGACCGCGTCGACGATGGAGTCGGGTCCGCGACCGTCTGTCAGGTCGCGCAGACGGTCGAGCGCATCATGCGTGAGGTCGAGGGTCTCGACGCCGTGCCGTTCGGCCATCGCACGCCGCTCGGGTACGGGGTCGATTGCGAGCACCCGGTAGCCGAAGTGCCGGCCGATGCGGCTCGCGAACTGTCCGACCGGGCCGAGGCCGAGCACTCCCAGCGTGCCGCCGTCGGGTACATTCGCGTACTTCACGCCCTGCCAGGCGGTCGGCAGGATGTCGCTGAGGAACAGGTAGCGTTCGTCGGGCAGGTCGTTGCCGACCTTGGTCGCGTTGAAGTCCGCGAGCTGCACGCGCAGGTACTCGGCCTGGCCGCCGGGCACGTCGCCGTACAGCTCGGTGTAGCCGTAGAGCGAGGCGCCGCTGCCCGACTGGCGGTTCTGGGTAGTCTCGCACTGGCTGGTCAGGCCGCGGGTGCACATGTAGCAGTGCCCGCAGGCGATCACGAACGGGATGACCACCCGGTCGCCCTCGGCGAGCTTCGTGACGGCGCTGCCGACCTCGACCACCACGCCCATCGGTTCGTGGCCGAGAACGTCGCCCTTGTTGATGAACGCGCCCATCACGTCGTAGAGGTGCAGGTCACTGCCGCAGATGGCGGTGGACGTGATCTTCACCACCACATCGGTCGGTTCTTCGATGCGGGGGTCGGGGACGGTTTCGACGCTGACGTTCTGGGTGCCTTGGAAGGTGAGTGCTCTCATACTTCCGGTCTACGCGCCGGGCGGGTATCCGCACAGGGGTTGACGGCTCCGGATGCTCGGACTCCTGTGTGCGCGCGGCCCGCCGCCGGGCATCCGGAACCTGCCCCGATCAGACGACCGTGAAGCCGTCCGGCAGCGGCTGGCGCCCGGTGAGTGCGAGCAGGATCTCCTCGCCCTGGCCCGCGCGGGCGCCGATGCGTGCGGCGAGGGAGGTGGCATCCGTGACGCACCCGATGGGCTGGCCGTGCGGCCGGCCGATGGCGCGGCCGATGTCCATCGAGTGCACGACGAGCTCGAAGCTCCGTGTTCGGAGGTACTGGGTGAGCTCGATGCCGTGTCCGCCCACCGAGACGACGCGGCCGGAGGGGGCCGCGTCGATCGCCCGGCTGGCCCGGGCCAGGGCATCCTCGATCTGCTGCACGGGATGCTCGCCCAACCAGCGCCCCGCCTCGACGCCGCGCTCCGCCACAGATTCGGGGTCGGAGAAGTCGCGATAGATCAGCGCGTAGTAGTCCTCGGCGGTCGGCAAACCGACGCGTTCGGCATCATCGTGGCCGAGATACGTCTCAACCGTGAGGATCGCGCGAGTTGTGTGCCCCACCAGCGAGCGCACCGACCAGCCGCCGAGACCGGGCAGATCCCACTGGTGCTCGTCGATCTGTCTGACCAGCGCGATGAATGCATCTGCCGCCTGGTGGAAGTTGGCTACGTTGCCCATGGCACCATGGTGGCACAAGACGAAGCGACTGCATGACCGTTTCGCGCCCCGTGTGCGGGGGCTGCCGCGCTCCCGGAAATCTGTGATGGACTGGGGTCATGGAAGCTCTCTACACAGCAATTGCCCATGCGTCCGGCGGTGGCCGCGACGGTCACGTCCGGAGCGAAGACGACAGGCTCGACCTCGACACGCGTCCGCCGAAGGAGATGGGCGGATCGGGCGAAGGCACGAACCCCGAGCAGCTCTTCGCGGCGGGCTACTCAGCCTGCTTCCTGAGCGCACTGCACGCGGTCGGCAAGAACCTCGGAGTCGATACCGCGGGCGCAGAGGTCTCGGCGAGCGTCAGTATCGGCAGCAACGGTGAGGGCGGGTTCGCGCTCGCCGTGGAGCTTGACGTCTACATTCCTGCTGCTTCGGCCGAGCAGGCGCAGCAGGCAGCGGATGCCGCACACACGGTCTGCCCGTACTCGAATGCCACGCGCGGCAACGTCGAGGTCACGATCGCCGTCGTGCGCTGACTTTTGGCACCTTCCCGCCAACAGGCGCGTCTTTCGTGCCGTTTCTCCACAGGCTCCGGATGCCCGGGGACGCCGTCGCCGGTTGGCGATAGTGTCTCCGGGTGACCGAAAAGCTCCTGCCCGCGACATCCACCGCCAGCCGTCCGCGGAACACCCGCGTGCTGCTGCAGTTCCTCGCGATGGGGCTGGTGTGGGGCGCCAGCTTCCTCTTCATGAAGGTGGCGCTGACGGGGGTGTCGTTCGGGCAGGTGGTGTGGGCGCGCCTCGTTCTGGGCGCTCTCGCGCTCGGCCTGCTCCTGCTCGTCGGGCGGTATCGCCTGCCGCGGGAGCCCATCGTCTACCTGCACTTCCTCGTCATCGGCGTGGTCGGCGGAGTGGTGCCCTACCTCTGCTTCGCCTGGGCGGAGCAGTACGTCTCGTCGAGTCTCGCGAGCATCTACAACGCGACCACCCCGATCATGACGGCGCTGATGGCGACGCTCGCCTTCCGGGTCGAGCGGCTGAACCGTGACCAGGTTCTCGGAGTGGCTCTCGGCATCGCCGGCACGGTGGTCATCATCGGGCCATGGGGGTATGCCGCGCTCACCGGCGACCTCCTCGGCCAGTTCGCCTGCCTGCTCGCCGCTCTCTGTTACGGCTTCACGCTCGGGTACACGAGGCGGTTCCTGAGCTCGCGGTCGATCCAGGGCGTTCCGTTCGCGTTCCTCCAGATCGGCATGGGTGCAGCCGTGATGCTCCTGCTGACCCCGGTCGTCGCGCTCTCGGCGGTCTCGCTGACCCTCCCGATCGTGGGGAGTCTCGTCGCGCTCGGTGTGCTCGGCACAGGGCTGGTCTACGTCTGGAACATCAACGTCCTGCGTTCGTGGGGGCCCACATCGGCCTCGACGGTCACGTACATCACGCCCGTCATCGGCGTCGTTCTCGGGGTGCTGGTGCTCGGTGAGCGGTTCGGCTGGAACGCTCCCCTCGGCGCGGTGCTCGTGCTGTTCGGCATCCTCTTGACGCAGAAGCGGGTGCGGCTCTGGGCCGCTGGCAGGCTGACCCCATAAAGTTCAAGGTATGGATGTGAACGAACCTGCTGCCGCCGCCCCGAACTCCGAAGAGACCGCCTGGGCGCTGCGGCAGCTCGAGAACATCCGGGAGAGCATCGACAATGTCGACGCCGCCCTGATCCACCTGCTCGCTGAGCGGTTCAAGTTCACCCAGCAGGTCGGTCGGCTGAAGGCCCGGCACGGGCTGCCGGCCGCTGACCTCGACCGTGAGGCGCGACAGATCAAGCGCCTGCGGGGCCTGGCCGAGGAGGCACACCTCGACCCTGAGTTCGCGGAGAAGTTCTTGGGCTTCATCGTCGCGGAGGTCATCCACCACCACGTGAAGATCGCGAACGATACGGGCGCGATCCCCACCCCCTGACCCCTGCCCTCACCCGCGCCCTCTTCATCGAGTGGGCGGTTTGGGCCCTTCCTGACGGTTTTTGGGGCCCAAACTGCCCACTCGACGGCTTCGAGGTGCGCCCGGGGAGCGCCTCGCGGTCAGGCCGTGGGGGCGCCGAAGCGCGCGGGGAGGGTGCCGCGGTGCGTGGCGCGGAGCTCCTCGAGACCGATCGCGAAGCTGCCCTGCACGTCGAGCGCCGCAGCGCCGTCCGCTCCGCTGTCGGTGACGCCGATTCGCAGCACCGGGTAGTCGCGGCCTTCGCAGAGTCCCATGAACTTCACGTCGTCCTCCCGCGGTACAGAGACGATCACGCGTCCGGTCGACTCGCTGAAGAGGGCCGTCGTGAGGTCGATGCCGTCGCGCAGCATCAGCTCGTCGAGCCACACCCGCGCGCCCACGCCGAACCGCAGCACCGCCTCGGCCAGCGCCTCAGCGAGCCCGCCATCCGACAGGTCGTGCGCCGACGCGAGGAGGCCCTGCATCGCCCCGGCGTGCAGCAGCCCGGCCAGTGCGGCTTCGCGGGCGAGGTCGACCACGGGCGGACGCCCGCCGAGGTGGTCATGGATCGTGCCGGCCCAGGCCGAGCCATCCAGCTCCTCGCGCGTCACGCCGAGCAGGTAGATGTTGTTGCCTTCGTCCTGCCAGCCGCTCGGCACCCGCCGCGCGACGTCGTCGATGACACCGAGCACCCCGACGACCGGTGTCGGATGGATCGGGGCCCCGCCCGTCTGGTTGTAGAACGACACGTTGCCGCCGGTCACCGGGATCTCCAGCTCGAGACATCCATCGGAGAGCCCGGCGACAGCCTGCGAGAACTGCCACATGACCTCGGGGTTCTCCGGTGAACCGAAGTTCAGGCAGTCGGTGACGGCGACCGGCACGGCACCGGTCACGGCGACGTTGCGGTACGCTTCGGCCAGCGCGAGCTGCGCGCCGAAGTAGGGATCGAGCTGGCAGTATCGGCCGTTCGCGTCGGTCGCGATGGCAAAGCCCAGCCCCGACTCCTCGTCGACGCGGATCATGCCGCCGTCGTCGGGGAATGACAGCGCGGTGTTGCCCATCACATAGCGGTCGTACTGGTCGGTGATCCAGCTCTTGCTGGCAAGGTTCGCGCTGCCGAGCAGAGTGAGCACCTGTGCCTTCAGATCGTCGGCTTCGGATGCCCGGGGCAGTGCAAGCGCATTGTCTTCGTGCAGCTTGTCGATCCAGGTGGGGTATTCGACGGGGCGGTCGTACACCGGGCCGTCGACCGCGACCGTGCGCGGCTCCACATTCACGATCTGCTCGCCGCGCCAGTCGATGATGAGCCGGCCGGTGTCGGTCACCTCGCCCAGAACGCTGGTCTCGACATCCCATTTCGCCACAACCGCCAGGAAGGCGTCGAGCTTCGACGGCTGCACGACAGCCATCATGCGTTCCTGGCTCTCGCTCATCAGGATCTCTTCGGCGTTCAGCGAGGGATCCCGCAGCAGCACCTTGTCGAGCTCGATGTACATACCGCCGTCGCCGTTGCTGGCGAGCTCGCTGGTCGCGCACGAGATGCCGGCGGCGCCCAGGTCCTGGATGCCCTCCACCAGCTTCTCGCGGAAGAGCTCGAGGCAGCACTCGATGAGCACCTTCTCCGCGAACGGGTCGCCCACCTGCACGGCCGGGCGTTTGGTCGGACCCTTGGCGTCGAACGTGTCACTTGCCAGAATGGATGCTCCGCCGATGCCGTCACCGCCGGTGCGGGCCCCGAACAGCACGACCTTGTTGCCTGCGCCGCTGGCGTTCGCCAAGTGGATGTCCTCGTGGCGGAGCACACCCACCGCGAGGGCGTTCACCAGCGGATTGCCCTGGTAGACGGAGTCGAAGTACGTCTCGCCGCCGATGTTCGGAAGTCCCAGGCAGTTCGCGTAGAAGCTGATGCCGCCGACGACGCCGTGCACGACGCGTGCCGTGTCGGCGTTGTCGATGTCACCGAAACGCAGCTGGTCCATGACCGCGACCGGGCGGGCACCCATCGAGATGATGTCGCGCACGATGCCGCCGACACCCGTTGCCGCGCCCTGGAAGGGCTCGATGTAGCTCGGGTGGTTGTGCGACTCGACCTTGAACGTGACGGCCCAGCCCTCACCGACATCCACCACACCGGCGTTCTCGCCGATGCCGACCATGAGGTTCTTGCGCATCTTCTCGGTCGTCTTCGAACCGAACTGCCGCAGGTAGATCTTGCTCGACTTGTACGAGCAGTGCTCGCTCCACATCACGGAGTACATGGCCAGCTCGCCGCTCGTGGGTCGCCGCCCCAGGATCTCGCGGATACGCGCGTACTCGTCGGGCTTCAGGCCGAGCGCCGCGTACGGCTGCTCCTTGTCGGGCGTGCGCATCGCGACGTCGACGCTGTCGACGGCGGGGCGGGCAGCGATTGCGGCGGCGGTCTCGCCGGTGGATGCAGCGGACGTTTCGGCGGTGTCAGACACGCGGAGGGGCTCCTTCGGGGTGCGTGGGCAGGCGGGCCAATTCTACCGGTGCGCCGTCGGCCCCGGGCGGTGGCCCCGGGCGGTGGTACTTTGGCGGCGTGAGCGACGACGAAACGGTGGAGCGCGGCGAGGCGGCCGGGTCGGCCCCGGCCCGCGCCTCGGCCCCGGCTCGCGCGCCACTGCCCTTCCAGCAGGTCGGTGTCATCGTCGTCGGCATGAGCCTCGCCGTCTGGTGGCCCGCGTTCACCCTCGGTGCGTGGGGCGAGATCTTCTTCGACACCCTGCTCTCCGTCTGGGCTGCGGCCACGGCGGGATTCGTGCTCGCGATGCTGGTGCCCGCTGCCCGCCGCCGCCTCGGCTGGACCTCGCTCACCCTTCTCCTCCCCAGCCTCTGGATCATCCTCTCGCTGGCCGTGTCTAACGATTCCGAGAACCTGTGGGTCGCGATCGTTGCGCTGGTCGGGGTGCTCGTCGTGCTGCTCGGAGTGCCGTTCATGGTGTGGGCTCTCGCCCGCCTCGCCTGGCCCGACATCGGTGAGACGCTCCCCCTCAGGGGCAAGCTGCTTGTGCTGCTGACCGTCGCCATCGTCGCCGTCGCCTCGTTCACGCTCGGCGAGAACCAGTCGCGCTTCCTCACCTGCGAGGACTTTACGATCAGCGGCAACTCCGAGCCCCCCGGCTGCGTGCACGAGTCCGGCTGACCCGCCTCCCTCCCGTCCCATCGAGTGGGCACTTTGGGCCCCAAACCGGCGTTTGAAGGGCCCAAACTGCCCACTCGATGGAGACGGCGGGGGCGGCGGGGGCGGCGGGCGACGGGCTCAGGGGCGCCAGCCGGACGCGACGAGAGCGTCACGGATCTCGGTGACTGTGCGCTGCCGCCCGGAGCGGCTGAGCCCCTCCTTCCGCACCGTGATCAGCGTGTAGCCAGCTGCGCGAAGGTCGGCAGCACGCCTCTGGTCCCGTTCGAACTGCTCGGGATCCTCCCGGTGCTGCTCGCCGTCATACTCGACCAGAACCTTCCATTCGGCATAGACGAGGTCGACGCGCGGCACGAACGGCGACCGCGTGCCGTGAATCAGCACGTTGACGGCTGGTTCCGGCATCCCGCTCCGGATGATCAGCAGCCGCAACTCGGTCTCCTTCGGAGATTCGACCCCCAGCCGCACCAACTCGAGCGCCTCGAGGAGTCTCCGTTTTCCCGGTCCCCGGAACGCCTCCACCCGGAGGCGCAACTCCTCCGGCGTCGCGTACGGCCGGGGTGCCGGCGCGTCCCGGTCGGGGAACACCGGATCCAACACGAGCGCATCACCCACCGCCACGAGCGCGTCGAGACTCAGGATGCTCGCCAGCTGCACCCACGTGCTCACTGCGTCGCTCACCCGGACCCGCCCCAGCGTCTGCACCCGATGGGTTGGGGGAGCGAGCCTGTGCGCGGTGACCCCTGCCGTGCGCACCCGGTTGACGCGATCGGGGGTCGAAACGTGGATCGGTTCGGTGGCCAAGAACTTCCGCGGTGTCGGCAGATGCCACAGGCGCGCCGCAGTGATGTGGCTGAAGAACTGGCCTTCCGAAAGGCGGGGTGCGTAAGCGGCGGCCTGATCCTCCACCGACGGGATGGCCGCAGACGTCGAGCGGACGCCCCGATAGGGCGCGCTGAGATCCGGGCTGTCGAGCCGTCGCTTTCCCACCCCGCGCACCCGGGCGAGGCGGGTGGAGAAGGGGTGACGAACGTACTCGGGTGGGAGCGGGGCATGGCGTGGCATCCGACAAGTCTGGCCACAGCGGCCCACGGTCGTCAGAAGTTATCCACAGCCCACATTTTCCCCCATCGAGTGGGCAGTTTGGGCCCCAAAATCAGGATTTTAGGGCCCAAATCGCCCACTCGATGGGAAAAGGGTGGGGGTCAGGCGGGGAGGAGGGCCGACAGGACGGAGGCGAAGAGGGGGAGGCCGTCGGTGCCGGAGCGCATCGCGTCGGCGGTGTCGGGTCCGAAGCCCGGCTCGACGGCGTGCTCGGGGTGCGGCATCAGCCCGACCACGTTTCCGCGCTCGTTCGTCACGCCCGCGATGTCGTTCATCGACCCGTTCGGGTTCACGTCGAGGTACCGGAACACCACGCGCCCCTCGCCCTCGAGTCGCGCGATGGTGTCGGCGGAGGCGATGTACCCGCCCTCACCGTTCTTCAGCGGGATGGTGATCTCGGGGGCGGCGCCCCCCGCAGCAGCGGCACCGGCAGCGAACGCCGACGTCCACGCCGTCGACGTGTTCTCGACGCGCAACCGCTGGTCGCGGCAGATGAAGTTGCCGTGGTCGTTGCGGATCAGCCCGCCCGGCAGCAGGTGCGCCTCGGCCAGCATCTGGAATCCGTTACAGATGCCGAGCACAGGCATTCCCGAGGCAGCCGCCGAGACGACCTCCGCCATGATCGGCGAGAGCGAGGCGATTGCGCCCGCCCGCAGGTAGTCGCCGTAGCTGAATCCACCGGGGAGGATGATCGCGTCGACGCCCTCGAGGTCATGTGTTCCGTGCCAGAGCGGAACGGCGGTCGCGCCGACCATCCGCACCGCGCGGGCAGCGTCACGGTCATCCAGAGACCCGGGGAAGGTGACGATACCGACGCGCACGCCGCCCGGAGCAGCGCTCATCAGGACAGTCCCTCGCGGATCTCGGCCTGCGCCTCGGGCGTCGACGCCTCGTCGAACGAGGTGTCGGTCGTGACGTTGCCCGTCGCGAAGTCGGCGGTGGCGTCGAGACCGAATCCGTCGGCACCGGCGAAGTGCACGCTGATGACATCTTCGATCACGAGGTTCGCGAGCAGCTCGTCGGCGAGGGCCGCGACCTCGGCCAGGATCTGGTCGTTCGCGGGGCCCTCGACCTCGATCTCGAAACGCTTGCCGACGCGCACGCCGGTGATCTGGGAGCGGCCCTGCCGCGCGAGGGCGCCGGCGACGGCCTTGCCCTGCGGGTCGAGCAGCTCGGCTTTGGGCATGACCTCTACGACGATTGTGGGCACCAGGGACTCCAGAGAACAAAGGCGGGGCGGATGCTCGTATTCTACCCGCCCGTCCCCGAACCGTCTCCCGGGATGACTGGCCTCCCTTTTCTCACCATGCGATAACGGCACTGAGATTCGCTCCCCGATCGATCTATAAAGGACAGGTGATCGATCCACGATCACGCGACCTCGAAGAGGAGGAACCCGTGAAGGCTGTTCGCCTGCACCAGTACGGACTGAGCCCGGTTGTCGAAGAGGTGGCCGAGCCCACCGTGACCGGCCCCTGGGACGTGATCGTCGACGTCGGCGCCGCCGGCCTCTGCCGCACGGACCTGCACATCATCGAGGGCCAGTGGGACCCGATCCAGCACCCGTCGCTGCCCTACATCCTCGGCCATGAGAATGCCGGCTGGGTGCGCGAAGTCGGCAGCGCGGTGCACAACGTAAAGCCCGGCGACACGGTCATCATGCACCCGCTCACCAGCTGCGGCCTCTGCCCCGCCTGCCGGGTCGGCCAGGACTCGCACTGTGAGAACGCGACGTTCCCGGGAATCAATGTGAACGGAGGCATGGCGGGGCAGTTGCTGACCAATGCCCGCGCTGTCGTGAAGCTCGACGCCGGGTTGCAGCCGCAGGATGTCGCGGCTCTCGCCGACGCAGGGCTGACCGCGTACCACGCTGTGCGGAAGGCCGCCGACGTGCTGTACCCGGGAACGCAGGCGGTCGTCGTGGGCGCGGGTGGGCTCGGGCACATCGGGATCCAGGCGCTCGCCGCGATCACCTCCTCGACGATCACTGTCGTCGACCGGAGCGAGAAGGCACTCGAGCTGGCCCGCGAGCTCGGGGCGCACCACACCGTGCTGGCGACGAGCGACGACGAGGTCGAGAAGGCCGTTCTCGACATCACGGGCGGGGGTGCGCACATCCTGTTCGACTTCGTCGGCGAGAAGGGCGCGGAACTGCTTGCGCCGAAGCTGCTCCGCAACCGGGGTTCGCACTATGTCATCGGCTACGGCGGCGCGGTGAACATCCCCACGATCGAGATCATCTCGCGCGAGATCAACGTGATCGGCAACCTCGTCGGCACGTACAACGACCTCGTCGAGCTGATGACGCTCACGGCCCAGGGCCGGGTGAAACTGCACACCGCGGTCTACCCGCTCGATGCCGTGAACGACGCGATCGCCGACCTCGAGGCCGGGCGGCTGATCGGCCGCGGCATCCTCGTCCCCTGAAATCCCAGCCCCACCTGTTACACCTCTTCACAGAACGATCCGTCACGCAAAGGAGCAATGATGGCCTTCCCCGCCAAATACCCGCAATTGAATGCGACAGAGCTGACCGATGAGGCGCGGAGCGTCCTCATCCGGGTGATCCGCGTCGCGTTCCCGCACGACCGTTTTCCCGACGGCCCCTACGAACGCACCGCGGACACGATCCTGAAGGAGGCCGAGAACTCGACCTGGTTCCGGGTCGCCCTCACCCAGGGGCTGCTGACCCTCAGCCATCTCGCGGGCGGGGACTTCCGCGACCTGAACGAGGAGGACGCCACGAAGGTGCTCCGGCGGATCGAGTCGACAGAGTTCTTCGGCTTCATCCGTCGCACGACCGTACTGAACCTGTACGACAACGCCGACGTCTGGGAGGCCCTCGGGTATGAGGGGCCATCATTCGACAAGGGTGGCTACATCAATCGCGGGTTCGACGACCTCGACTGGCTGCCGGAGGCCCGGATCGAGACCTACGACGGCCCGGAGAAGCTCGTCGAGATCGCCGACAATGTGCCGCTCGCCGCACATCGCACGGCCACGGGGGCGGTTCCGATCATCCGGAACCAGCCGACGGCGCCCGCCGGAAGCACGCCGCGCGACACGAGCAACCAGCCCGGACGCCGTGACGCCGAGATGGCGGAGGTGAAGAAATGACTGCCATCGACCACGATGAGAAGGCCGTCGTCATCGTCGGATCGGGCGCCGGCGGCGGCACGCTCGCCTACGAGCTCACGAAGAAGGGGATCCCGGTCGTCGTCATCGAAGCCGGCGGATACCTGAAGAACGAGGACTACGTCAACGACGAGTGGGAGGCCTTCAACCAGATGGCCTGGCTCGACCCGCGCACCACCTCCGGTTCGTGGCGCATCGCCCGGGACTTCCCGAACCTGCCCGCCTGGATCGTGAAAGCCGTCGGCGGCACGACCACGCACTGGTCGGGCGCGACCCCGCGGTTCAAGGCCCACGAGTTCGCGACCCGCAGCACCTACGGGCGCATCGAAGGCGCGAACCTGCTCGACTGGCCGATCACGCTCGCCGAGCTGGAGCCGTACTACGACAAGGCCGAGATCGCGATGGGTTCCACTCACGTGCACGGACGTAAGGCCCTGCCCGCGAACAACAACTACACGGTGTTCGCGAACGGCGCCGAACGGGTCGGCTACAAGCACTACTCGACCGGTCCCTACGCGACCAACGCCGAGGAGTACGACGGCCGGCCGGCCTCCATCCAGGACGGCTTCAACTTCCAGGGAGACAAGAACAAGTCGAAGTGGTCGACTCTCGTGCGCGAGATCCCGCGCGCCGAGGCCACCGGCCTGCTCGATCTCCGGCCCGACTCGCACGTCGTGCAGATCACCCACGACGCGTCGGGGCGAGCGGATGCCGTGCTCTACCTCGACGCGTCGGGTGGTCTCCAGCGCCAGGCCGCCGCGCTGGTCGCGGTCGCAGGCAACTCGATCGAGACGCCGCGCCTGCTGCTCCAGTCGGCCTCGCCGATGTTCCCCGACGGGCTCGCGAACTCCTCCGGACAGGTCGGGCGCAACTACATGCGCCACACCACCGGGTCGGTCTACGCGCGTTTCCCTGACCGGGTGAGCATGTACCGCGGCGAGACGATGGCCGGCGTGATCGCCGACGAGTCGAAGCACGATCCGGATCGCGGTTTCGCCGGGGGCTACTACCTCGAGACGATCTCGCTCGGGCCGGCGTTCCTCGCCTCGTTCGCCGAGCCCGGCGCGTGGGGTCGTGAGTTCACCGAGATCCTCGACGCGTACTCGCGCACGGCGGGCCTCTGGGTGATCGGTGAGGACATGCCGCAGGAGTCCAACCGCATCACGCTCAACACGGCCGTGACCGACAAGAACGGGCTGCCCGTGCCGAACGTGCACTTCGACGATCATCCGAACGACGTCGCGATGCGGAACCACGGCTACACCCAGGCCGAGCTGCTCTACGACGCGGTCGGCTCGATCGGCTCGCACCGCACGCCGCCCTACCCCTCGACCCACAACCTCGGCACCTCGCGGATGAGCGAGAAGCCGCAGGACGGCGTCGTGGACAGGTGGGGGCGCGCACACGACGTGCCCAACCTGTTCGTCAGCGACGGATCGCAGTTCACCACCGGCGCTGCGGCGAACCCGACCCTGACGATCGTGGCGCTCGCCATCCGTCAGGCCGAGTACATCGCCGACCAGCTGAAGACCGGCGGAATCTAAGCCCCACTTTTCTGTTTGTATCGATCGACACCATTGGAGACAGTCATGACCAGTTCGACCACCACCATTCCGTACGACGACATCGCCGTCGTACCCACCTTCACCGTGACGAGCACCGACGTCGCCGACGGTGAGCAGCTGCCCACCCCCCAGGTGAGCGGCATCTTCGGGGCCGGAGGCAGTGACACCAGCCCCCAGCTGAGCTGGAGCGGCTTCCCGGAGGGCACGAAGAGCTTCGCGATCACCGTCTACGACCCGCAGGCTCCCACCGGTGCCGGGTTCTGGCACTGGGCTGTCGTCGACATCCCCGCATCCACCACCTCACTGCCCACTGGGGCCGGCGACGATGAAGGATCGGGCCTGCCCTCGGGCGCGTTCCAGCTGAAGAACGACGCGAGCCTCGCCCGCTTCCTCGGCGCGGCCCCGCCCGCCGGGCACGGCAAGCACAACTACTACATCGGCGTGCATGCGCTCGACGTGGAGACCTTGGGCATCGACGCGGGTGCGACGCCGGCCTTCCTCGGGTTCAACATGTCGGGCCACACCCTGGCGCGCGCTGTGATCACGCCCTGGTGGGAGGCGTAGGGGCCTCCGGCCCGTTCTGAGCTGCGGGGCTCGTCGACTGTCATCAGTCGGCGGGTCCCGCATTTTCTTCCGTTGAGTATGTCTTATTATGAATCAGTCACAATAAGTGCTTGACTAGGTGACATGACCCGCCAGGCCGAAGACAGCATCCGCGCTTCGGGCCTGCGTGTCACCACTCAGCGGCTCGCCGTGCTCGAGGCGCTCGACCATCTTCCGCACGCCGACACCGACGCCGTGCACAGGCGGGTGCTGCAGACGCACCCGACCATCACCGTGCAGTCGGTCTACGTCGTTCTTGCCGCGCTCACGGAGGCCGGGCTCATCCGCCGCATCGAACCGGCCGGGTCACCCGCGCTGTACGAGCGACGCATCGGCGACAACCACCATCATGCGATCTGCACCCAGTGCGGCGCGGTGCAGGATGTCGACTGCGCGGTGGGGCGGACGCCGTGCCTCGAGCCCTCCGGCGCCGGCAGTTTCGCCATCGCCTCCGCCGAGGTCACCTACTGGGGCCTCTGCGCCGCGTGCCAGGCAACAGCTGCCCACTAGGCGACAGCTGCCCACCAGACCGCCCTGTCCACACGAAACTGAAGGAGCACATATGACGGACAACGTCACCACCACCAACTCCGGCGCCCCCGTTGCGAGCGACGAGCACTCCCAGAGTGTCGGCGCCGACGGCGTCATCCCCCTGCACGACCACTACCTCGTGGAGAAGCTCGCGCAGTTCAACCGCGAGAAGGTCCCGGAGCGCATCGTCCACGCCAAGGGCGGCGGCGCGTTCGGCGTGCTCGAGATCACCGACGACGTGTCGGCCTTCACCCGCGCAGCGCTGTTCCAGCCCGGGACCACCACCGAGGCGCTGGCCCGGTTCTCCACTGTCGCCGGCGAGCAGGGCAGCCCCGACACCTGGCGGGACCCCCGCGGCTTCGCGCTGAAGTTCTACACCACGGAGGGCAACTACGACCTCGTCGGCAACAACACGCCCGTGTTCTTCATCCGCGACGGCATCAAGTTCCCCGACTTCATCCACTCGCAGAAGCGCCTGCCGGGTTCGCACCTCCGCAACAACGACATGCAGTGGGACTTCTGGTCGCTGAGCCCCGAGTCGGCCCACCAGGTCACCTGGCTCATGGGCGACCGTGGGCTGCCGTCATCCTGGCGCCACATGGACGGTTTCGGTTCGCACACCTACCAGTGGATCAACGCCGCGGGTGAGCGCTTCTGGGTGAAGTACCACTTCAAGACCAACCAGGGCATCGAGATCCTGTCCCAGGAGCAGGCGAACCAGATCGCCGGAGAAGACGCGGACTTCCACATCCGCGACCTCGGCGAGGCGATCGACCGCGAAGAGTTCCCGAGCTGGACCCTCTCGGTGCAGATCATGCCCTACGACGACGCAAAGACCTACCGTTTCAACCCGTTCGACCTCACCAAGGTCTGGCCGCACTCCGACTACCCGCTGCACCGCGTCGGCACGCTGACGCTGAACCGCAACCCGTCGAACTACTTCGCCGAGATCGAGCAGGCCACCTTCGCGCCCTCGAACTTCGTTCCCGGCATCGCGGCCAGCCCCGACAAGATGCTGCTCGCGCGCATCTTCAGCTACGCGGATGCTCACCGCTACCGTGTCGGAACGAACCACGCCCAGCTGCCGGTCAACGCCCCGCACGCCACCGAGGTCAACACGTATTCGAAGGACGGCGCGGCGCGCTACTCGTTCAATGCCCCGCAGGTGCCGGTCTACGCCCCGAACTCGATGGGCGGCCCCGCCGGGTCACCGGATGTCGCGGCCGAGAGCGCCGGCTGGCAGAGCGACGGTGAGCTGCAGCGCACCGCGGCGACCCTCCACGCTGAAGACGACGACTTCGGCCAGGCCGGAACCCTCGTGCGTGAGGTGCTCGACGACGCAGCACGCGACCGCCTGGTGGGCAACATCGCCGGCCACGTCGGCCAGGTCACGATCCCCGAGATCAAGGCGCGCGCCCTGCAGTACTGGCGGAACGTCGACCAGACGCTCGGCGACCGCGTCGAGGCGGCCCTGAACGAGGTGGCGGCCACCGGCGGCATCGACCCCGACGTCGCGCCGCCGAACGCGGCCGGCATCAACCGGGAAGCCGAAGCGGATGTCGCGCTGAAGGTCTGACGCGTTCCGCATCAGCTCCCACGGTGGGACTAATGTCATAACATGAGACGACGGGGTCGAGCCTCTGAAGGTTCGGCCCTTTCGTTCTGTCCGGGGTGCTGCCGGGCATCCTGAATTTCGGAAGAGACTGACCGAATGCCCTCCATACCCGCTCACCGTCGGTGGACGATCCAGCTCGTCGTGCTGTGCGCGGTCGCCACCGTGGCCGTGAGCACGATCTACCTGCCGCAGGCGATGCTCACGAACATCGCCAGGGACCTGGGCGTCGCCCCCAGCGTGGCGAGCTTCGTCGCGACCGCGGTGCAGGTCGGTTACGCTGCCGGCATCTTCCTGCTCGTGCCTCTGAGCGACCGGATCCAGCCACGCAGGCAGATCACGGTGCAGCTGGTGCTGCTGGCTGTGGCTCTCCTCGCCACGAGCATCCTGCCCGACATCGTCGGTGTGATCATCGGCTTCCTGGTCGTCGGCATCGTGGCGAACATCGCCCAGCTGACCATCCCGGCCGCCAACAGGCTGGCTCCGGAGGGGCGATCGGGCGCGACGACGACCGCGCTCGTCGGGTCGCTCCTCATCGGCATCTTCGGCGGGCGGGTGGTGGCGAGCCTGCTGGTGGATGCCCTGGGCTGGCGCCTGGTGGTCGTGGTCTTCGCGGCGCTGGTGCTGCTCGCGATCCCGTTCCTCCGCCGCGCACTCCGCACGGATGTCGCGCTCAGCGGCCTCGGCAAGTCCTACGGTTCGCTGCTGCTGTCCACGATCAAGCTCACCACGCAGAGCGCACCCCTGCTGTACTCGGTGGGGATGAACTTCTTCGCGTTCGCGACTTTCAACTCGCTGTGGACCGTCATGGTGCTGCACTTGACCGGGCCTCAGTTCGGCTGGAGCGTCGCCCAGGCCGGGCTCTTCGGGCTTGTCGGGCTGGCCGCCGGAGCGGCCACCCCGTTCGCTGGCCGGTTCGTCGACCGCTTCGGTGCGGTGAAGGTTGCCGGGGTCTCCCTCGCGGTCATGCTCGCGGGTGTGGTCTCGGTTGCGATCGACGCGAACCAGATCATCCTGTTCGGCATCTCGATGTTCGTGCTGACGCTCGCCAACCAGACGGGCCAGTCGGCGAACCAGAACCGGGTGATGCGAGCCAACCTCCAGGCGCCCGCCCAGGCCAACACCATGTTCATGGTGGGGGTCTTCCTCGGCGGTTCGCTCGGTGCCCTGCTCGGCCCCGTCGCGTTCGGCCTCGGCGGCATGACGCTCGTGGGCGTGCAGGCGATCGTGCTGGTGGCGATCTCGCTGCTGGTGTGGGTGCTGGCCGCGCGCGCTGCTCGGCGAGCCTAGCGACCGGTAGGCCGCCCGCGCTCAGATCGAAGATCCAGCCGGGCGGCCTACGCTGGAGCGAATGACTGATTTCTTCACGAGCGTGTCCTCGATGCCCTGGCTGCAGGCCCTCATCTACGTTCTCGTCGCGGTGGTCGCGGCTGTCGTCGTGACGGCTGTCAGCGCGTTCGTCATCCGGCGCATCAGTCGCCGCAAAGAGTGGGCGGTGCGCCTCATCCGGCGCGCGCGGGTGCCGTTCCGGATCTTCCTGCTGGTTATCGCGCTCTGGATCGCGTTGCAGGCGACCAACGTCGACCCGGCGTGGCGTGACTTTCTCAGCCACACCGCCCTGATCGCCTCCATCGCCTCCGGCGCGTGGCTGTTCTGCGCGCTCGCGATCTTCCTCGAAGACCTCGGGCTCGCTCGGTACCGCACCGACGTGCCCGACAACCGGCATGCCCGCCGCCTCCGCACACAGGTGCTGATCATCCGGCGCGTGACGGTCGTGGCGGCGGTGCTCGTCGGGCTCGGGGCGATCCTGCTGACGTTCCCGGGCGTCTCGGCGGCGGGTGCCTCGCTGCTGGCGTCGGCCGGCCTCATCTCGATCGTCGCCGGTCTCGCCGCGCAGTCGACGCTCGCCAACGTGTTCGCGGGCATGCAGCTCGCCTTCAGCGACGCGATCCGGGTCGACGACGTGGTGATCGTCGAGACCGAGTGGGGGCGCATCGAGGAGATCACGCTCACCTATGTCGTCGTGCACCTCTGGGACGACCGGCGCATGGTGCTGCCGTCGACGTACTTCACGACCACGCCCTTCCAGAACTGGACGCGCAAGAACTCCGAGCTGATGGGATCCGTCGACTTCGACCTCGACTGGCGAGTCGACCCCGACGGCATGCGCGACGAACTGCACCGCGTCATCGAGCTGACCGACCTGTGGGACGGCCGCGTCGCGATCCTGCAGGTGACGGATGCCGTGGGCGGGTTCGTGCACATCCGCATCCTGGTGACGGCGGTGGATGCGCCCACCCTCTTCGACCTCCGCTGCTACGTGCGCGAACAGCTCGTGCGGTGGATCCAGCAGGTCTCGCCGCTGTCGGTGCCGCGCACCCGCGTCGAGCACTCGGAGACGCCGCTCGAGTCGGACGTGCCGCGCACCCGCGCCGTGTCGACCGACACGCAGCCCGATGCGCTGTTCAGCGGGGACGCGTCGGCGGCGCTCCGCGGTTCGCAGTTCACGGGCCCGCTCGAGGTGCCGCGCGAGGCGCGCGCCGCGGCTCGCGCTGCCCGCGAGGAAGCTGCCGCCCCGCCGCCCCCCGTCTCCCCGCCCGGCGACGCGGCGGCCCCGCCGCGCTGACCCGCGCCGCCCGTCCGTCGCAGACCGCGCCCCGCGCCCCCGCCCTCGCGCCGCGCCCCACCGCCCCCGATCGGCAGCCGCCGCGGTTTGTCGCTTCCGCGCCTGCGCGCGCAACAGCGGAAGCGACAAACGTGCGCGCTTCCCGCCCGGGACGCTGCGGATAGGCTGCGAGCGGCGAAGGGAAGCGAATGAGCGGCCAACGGATCACATACGGTGACGACCCCGACCAGTTCGGCGAGTGGTGGATGCCCGGCGGCAGTGGTGCGAGTGGCTCCGCCACCGCTTCGCGCGGAGACGCTCCGGCCGCTTCGGGTGCGCGGCCGGTCGGCACCGCCATGCTGCTGCACGGGGGGTACTACCGTTCCCGGCGCAACCTCGACCTGATGGATCCGATGGCCGCCGACCTCGCGGCTCGCGGCTGGGCGGTGTGGAACGTCGAGTACCGGCGACCGGATGCCCACGACTGGGATTCCACGGTGGCCGACGTGCGTGCTGCCCTCGCAGCTCTCGCCCGCATTCCGTCGTTCGCCCCCGACGTGCCGCTCATCGCGATCGGCCACTCGGCCGGGGGGCAGCTCGCCCTACAGCTCGCGGAGCACACAGCAGCAGACGCCGCGGCTGCCGCCGCAGCATCCACGCCCATCCCACCCATCGCGCTGGCCGTGTCGCTCGCCGGAGTCGTCGACCTGCCCGGCGCCTACGCCCGCAACTCGAGCGACGGTGCCATCGGGATGGCTCTCGGCGGTTCCCCAGCCGATCAGCCGGAGCGGTACGCCGACGCCTCGCCGAGCCTGTTCGAGCGCCGCCACACCGAATGGCTGCTCGTGCAGGGCACCGACGACGTCGACGACTTCGCCCTGCCGAACCGCGATCTCGCCGCGAATGGGCGGGTCGGGCATCCGGAGCTCCTCGAACTGCCCGGGGACCACTTCGCCGTCATCGACCCGTCCGCCCCGATCTGGCACGCAACCCTGGTCCGCATCACCGAACTGCTGCCGTAGGCCAGGCGAAACTAGGAGGCGGCCGACACCTTCACGAGGCTGCCCCAGGGGTCGTCGACCGCGAGGGAGAGCCCGTCGTTCCGGAATGGCGTGCGGTAGTGCCCGAGCCGCTCCTCGAGTGCCCCGAGGTCGTCGTGCGTCGGTACCACGATGTCGACCTGCGCCAGCCCGAGGGCCAGCCGGCGGGGTCCTGCGCCTGCGCTCTCCCAGGTGTTCATCGCCATGTGGTGGTGGTACTTGCCCGCCGAGACGAACAGCGCGCTGCCCGGAACCTCGAAGGTCGACTCGAAGCCCAGTCGCCTGACGTAGAACTCCTTCGCCGAGGCGACATCGCCCACCGAGAGGTGCACGTGCCCCACGGAGGCCCCACCGAGTCGCGGGTTCTCGACCGTCTCCGGCGTGAGGTACTGCTCGAGGAACGCGTTCGGGTCGACGTAGAGCGTTGCCATCTCGATGCTCCCGTGCACCCAGCTCCACTCGGTGCGGGCGCGGTCCCAGTAGAGTTCGACGCCGTTGCCCTCCGGGTCGGTGAAGTAGAAGGCGATGCTGACCTTGTGGTCGGCGCTGCCGGTGAAGCTCCCGGGCGCGAACGTCGCCACCGAGTAGATGGCCGCGGCGAGGGCCTCCCGGCTCTCGAACAGGATGGCCGTGTGGTACAGCCCCGCAGCCCGGGGCTCCGGCGACCTCAGTTCGGGCGCGTGCTGGAGGATCAGCACGGGCGTCGTTCCGCGCCCGAGTACCGCGACGTCGCCGTCGGCGCTCAGCACGTCGAGCGTCACGCCGTCGCGGTAGTAGCGGATCATGGCGTCGAGGTCGCCGACCCGCAGGGTCACGGGGCCCATGCCGGTCGCGGCGGCCAGGATGTCGGCGTCCGAAGCCGCAACGCTGTTCGAGAGAGTCATGTCATTCATTGTAGCTACAACTAAAGAGCATCGCCAGACATTCCCCTAAGCTGGCGCCAGCTGAAAAGGGGGAAACAATGGATGCCGCACCGCCCAAGGCGACCTCGGATCGCCTCCTCATCGCCATTCTGCTGGCGATCATCCCGATCAGCCAGATCCCGATCGACGCCTACACTCCGGCCATCCCCGACATGATCACGGAGCTCGGCGCCAGCTCGACGCTCGTGCAGAACACCGTCTCGGCGTACGTGCTCGGCATGAGCATCGGACTCCTGCCGATCGGCATCATCGCCGACGCGAGGGGCCGGAAACCCACGCTGCTCGTCTGCCTGGCCCTGCTGTTCGTTGCGAGCATCGGCTGCGCGCTGACCACCGACGTCTACACGCTGCTCGCCCTGCGGTTCGTGCAGGGCCTCGGCGGCTGCGCGACCATGGTCATCGTCTACGCGATCGCGGCCGACCGCTTCCGCGGAACCCGGCTGACCTCGATCTCGGGCCTGCTCGGCGCCTCGTGGGGGCTCGCGCCCGTGATCGCCCCCGCGATCGGCGGACTGCTGGTGCAGTACATCTCGTGGCGCGGCATCTTCGTGCTCATCGCCGTCTCGGCGATCGCCGCGGCCGCCGCGATCGTCTTCCTGCTGCCCGAGACGCTCGCCGTGGAGAAGCGCACGCCCATCGACCTGCGGGAGATCGGGGGAGTGCTCGCTTCGACCCTCCGCCGTCGCATCTTCATCGGACTGACGCTCGTCTTCGCCGTCTTCGCTGTGGCGCAGCTGCTCTTCGGGGTGGTCGCGCCGTTGCTCTACGAAACGCAGCTGGGGCTGACCCCGGGGATGTACGGCCTTGTCGCGCTGCTGATCGGTGCTGCGAACCTCGCGGGCGAACTCTCGACGGCGCACTTCGCCACCCGGGTGTCGCCGAGGGTGCTGGGGTTCGCGGCTCTCGTCTCGTTCTCGGCGGGGGCGATCATCCTGAGCCTCAGCGGAGTGCTCGTGGGGCCGCACTTCGTCTGGATCACAGTGGGTGGGATGCTCGCCCTCGCCGGCTGCGGAGCCCTCTGCCCGCTCGCCTACGGTCTCACGCTCGGCAAGTTCGATCGCAACCTCGGCCTGGTCGGCGGGCTGACGAGCGCGATCTGCTACCTGTTCGTGGCGGTCACCATGTCGGCCGCCTCGGCACTTCCGGACAACTCGCAGGCGCCGCTCGGCTTCGTCTACGTGGGGGTGGCGGTCGTGGGTGTGGTGCTGCTGGCGCTCTGCCTGCCCGGTGCGCGGGCGCTGCGCCGCGCATCCGGAGCCGCCGCAGATCTGCATGCGAAAGCATAGAAATGGGAATATCACGGGGTCGCCCGGCGCTGTACGGGGCATGAAGAAGAAGATCGGGTTCCTGTCGTTCGGCCACTACCAGCCTGTGGTCGGGTCGCGTGCGCGAACGGCGAAGGATGCTCTGCTGCAGTCGATCGAACTCGCAGAGGCCGCTGAGGAGCTGGGCATCGACGGCGCGTACGTACGCGTGCACCACTTCGCCCGCCAGCTCGCCTCGCCGTTCCCGCTGCTCGCGGCGATGGGCGCACGAACGAAGACGATCGAACTCGGCACGGCCGTGATCGACATGCGGTACGAGAACCCGCTCGCGATGGCCGAGAACGCGGCCGCGGCCGACCTCATCGCCAGCGAGAGACTGCAACTCGGCATGAGCCGCGGCTCGCCCGAGACGGCCCTTCGCGGCTCCGAGGCGTTCGGCTACGTGCCCGCCGAGGGCGAGACGGATGCCGACCTCGCCCGCACGCACACAGCCATCTTCCGCGCCGCCATCGCGGGCGCAGGAGTTGTGCACCCCAACCCGCAGATGTCCCGCTCGACCACGCCGCTGGCCATCGAGCCACAGTCCCCGTCGCTCGGCGACCGCATCTGGTGGGGTTCCGGCACCCGCGCGACCGCCGTCTGGGCGGCCGAGCAGGGCATGAACCTGCAGTCGTCTACCCTGCTCACCGAGGACACTGGCGTGCCGTTCGACGAACTGCAGGCCGAGCAGATCCAGCTCTACCGTGACGCGTGGAAGGCGGCCGGGCACCTCCGCGAGCCCCGCGTCTCTGTCTCCCGCAGCGTCATCCCCATCACGACCGACCTCGACCGCCGCTACTTCGGTGTGGGCGCCCGCGACGACGCCGAAGACCAGGTCGGCTACCTCGACGGCGGGATCGCGCGCTTCGGCAAGAGCTACACCGGCGAGCCCGACGTGATCGCGGCGCAACTCGCGGCCGACGCGGCGGTGCAGGCCGCAGACACCGTGCTGCTCACCGTGCCGAACCAGCTCGGCGTCGAGTACAACGCGCACCTGCTCGAATCGATCGCCCGCTACGTCGCCCCCGCCTTCGGCTGGACCCCGGCGAACGCGGTCCCAGCTGCCGTCTGATCCCGGCCCGGGCCGTCAGCAGGCGGGCTCGGCCAGCACCTTCACGAACGCCGACGTCTGGTATACGGCCTCGTAGATCCAGCGAGCAGCACCCAGAGGCGCCCGATCGGCCACCATGCGGAGGTCGCCCGTGAAGCAGCGCGACATGATGATGCGGGCGCGCAGGATGTGCGGGGTGAACGTGATCACGGTCGCCGATGTCCAGCCGTGCGAAGCCGCGAGAGACTGCAGCGAGCGGGCCTCGCCCTGCGTTGTGAAGGGCGACGGTGTGACGCAGTACACCGTGAACGTCTGGGGCTGCGAGCAGATCGCCAGCGCAGTCGCCTCGAATTCGGGGGAGTCGGAGCCCGGGCCCGGCACCGAGATGATGACGTTCGAGGTGAGTCCGGCATCCACCATCTGCTGGGCGATCGCGATGCGGGTCGGAGTCGGCGGACCGATCACGAAGACCGCGTCGGTCGGCGCCGGGGCGTCTGTGTCGGGGTAGGCGTACAACCGAAGCCCGGCCAGCACGACGCCCAGGTTCAGCACGACGGCGAGGATGATCGCCACCACGTGTGCTCGCCGGAGCCTGGCCATCCTGCCACTCCTAGGAGTTCTGCGTGCGCTCCACCCACGAGAGGTACTCGGGGCTGACGGTGCCGGTCACGTAGTCGCCGGTGAAGCAGCTCATCTCGAGCGACTCGACCGAAGACCCTTCGATGATGGCGGCCTGCATGTCGGCGACCTCCTGGTAGATCAGGTGGTCGGCCCCCATGTAGGCGGCGATCTCGGGGATCTTGCGATTGTGAGCCACGAGCTCGTCCCTCGAGGGCATGTTGATGCCGTAGACGTGGGGGAAGCGCACGGGTGGCGCGGCGGAGGCGAAGGTGACCTTGTTCGCACCGGCCTGGCGGGCCATGTCGACGATCTCCTTCGAGGTCGTTCCGCGCACGATCGAGTCGTCGACGATCAGCACGTTCTTGCCCTTGAACTCGGTCGACATCGCGTTCAGCTTCTGCCTGACCGACTTCTTGCGCACGGCCTGGCCGGGCATGATGAACGTTCGGCCGACGTAGCGGTTCTTGTAGAACCCCTCGCGGTACTCGATGCCGAGCTTCTGCGCGACCTGCATGGCGGCGGGCCGGGAGGAGTCGGGGATCGGCATGACCACGTCGATGTCGCCCGACGGAGCCCACTGCGCGACCGTGTCCGCGAGGCGGTTTCCAAGACGCAGGCGCGCCTCGTACACCGAGATGCCGGAGAGCACCGAGTCGGGGCGGGCCAGATACACGAACTCGAACGAGCAGGGCACCAGGCGGGCATCCGGAGCGCACTGCTTCGAGATCAGCTCGCCGCCCATCGTGATGAACACGGCCTCACCCGGGGCGACGTCGCGAACGACCTCGTAGCCGAGGCTCTCCATCACGAGGGACTCGGATGCCACGACCCACTCGTCGCGGCCCGATTCGAGCACGCGCTTGCCGAGCGTCAGCGGGCGGATGCCGAACGGGTCCCGGAAGGCGAGCAGCCCGTGTCCCGCGATCATCGCGATCGTGGCGTACGACCCTTCGACGCGCTCGTGCACGCGCGACACCGCGTTGAAGACCTGCTCCGGGTCGAGGTCGAGGCCGGAGACCTGCTCCTGCAGCTCATGGGCGAGGATGTTCAGCAGCAGTTCGGTGTCGCTGTCGGTGTTGAGGTGGCGACGGTCGATGTGGAAGAGCTCCTGCGTCAGCTCCCGGGTGTTCGTCAGGTTGCCGTTGTGCACGAGGATGATCCCATACGGAGCGTTCACGTAGAACGGCTGCGCCTCCTGCTCGCTGCCGGCGTTGCCGCGGGTGGCGTAGCGCACGTGGCCGAGGCCCATCGTGCCGAGCAGCGACCGCATGTCGCGGGTGCGGAAGGCCTCCCGCACCTGGCCTTTCGCCTTGATGACGTGGAAGGTGTCGCGTTCGGCCGTGGCGATCCCGGTCGAGTCCTGGCCGCGGTGCTGCAGCAGCAGGAGCGAGTCGTAGACGAGTTGATTGACGGGCTCAGACGAAACGATGCCAACGATGCCGCACATGCTTTGGCGGGCTCCAGACGGTAGAGAAATAGGCCGTGGTCCAGTCTATCGCCGGGGCGGGGGGTGGTTTCCCTGATCGGAGGATGCCCGGGGTCGCCCCGGATGCGTGCAGGAACTTTTTCCCCCGATCTGAACATCCGTGCATCCGGATGCGCCCTCCCGACAGAAGTACTTGAGTGAAGGCGAATTCCGCCCGGCCCGTTCTGCGGGCGCTGTCAAGGAGGACGACCGTGAGAAAAGTAGTGAAAACCAGAGTGCTTGCCGGGTTGGTGGCGGGTTCCGTCGCCGTCATCGGACTGGCCGTGCCAATGAGTGCCAGCGCGGCCACCGGAGCGAAGCTCTCGGTGTTGCACGCCGTACCCGACACACCCGTCGACGTCTACGTCAACGGCGCCCTGACGCTCGACAACTTCATGCCCGGCGACCTGGCCGGCCCGCTCGACCTCGCGGCCGGAACCTACTCGGTGGCCATCACGGCCGCCGACGCTGCAGACGCCTCGAAGCCGGTGATCGGGCCGATCGATCTGCCGCTCGCCGACGGAGGCAACTACACCGCCGTCGCTCACCTGAAGGAAGACGGCACGCCGACGGCGACCCTCTACAGCAACGACATGCAGACCACCGCGGCGGGTGAGGGTCGCCTGACCGTGCGGCACACCGCGGCGGCTCCCGCCGTCGACGTGCTCGCCGGCGGCACTGCAGTCATCAGTGGACTGACGAACCCCGGTGAGAAGGTGCTGAACCTTCCGGCCGGCACCATCTCCGCCGCGGTCGCCGCGGCCGGAACCACCACGCCCGTGATCGGCCCGACCGACGTCACCGTCGCCGAGGGCACGAACACGATCGTCTACGCCTGGGGCAGCCTCTCGGCGAACAACCTCAAGCTTGCCGTGCAGACCATCGACGGACTCCACGGCAACCCGTCGGGCATCCCGAGCGGTACGGCCGGCCTCGCCGCTGACAACGACGACACCGGCTCGCTCATCGCCGGTGGAACTGCTGTGGCTCTGCTGCTCGCCGCCGGGTTCGTCGTGCTGATGCGTCGTCGCAGCCGCGCAAACGCGTAGTACACCAACCGAACGAAGTAGCCCGAACGAGGAGGAGAGGAACTGTGGGATCACTGGATGTTCGGCAGCGCCTGCTCCTCCTCGGGACGGCTCTCGGGCTCACGACGCTCGCGCTCGCGGGGTGCGCCGGTTCCGACCCTGTGCCGCTCGGCACGCCCATGCCTCCGGTCGTCGAGACGTCGCCGACCCCCGTGCCGACCGCATCCGGTGCGCCGACCGCATCCCCGGTGCCGGCATCCGTTCCGCCCGTGCCGATCCAGCGCTCCGATCCCGGTTCGCAGGTGGCGCCGACCGTGGTTCCGCCGACGCGACTGACCATCGGCGCGGTCGACATCGACATGGCCGTGCTGCCGATGGGAGTCGACCAGGCGGGCCAGATGGAACTTCCCGAGGACTCGGGTCAGGCGGGGTGGTACCGGTTCGGGCCCGCGCCGGCCGACACCGCCGGAACCACCGTCATCGCGGCGCACGTCGACTCGCTGGAGTTCGGTCTCGGGCAGTTCGTGCGGCTCCGCGACATCGTGGCGGGGGAGACCGTGACCGTCGCATCCGCCGATGGAACAGAGCACGCCTACACCGTCTCGCAGATCACCCGGACACCGAAGACAGACGTCGCACTCGATCAGATTTTCGATCGGTCGGGGGAGCCTCGTTTGGTGCTGGTGACCTGCGGCGGAGTCTTCAACAGGGACACCGGCCACTACCTCGACAACGTGATCGTGACCGCCACCCCTGTCGCGTGATCGGCGAAAGCGCCATCATTGTGCACGCGGCATCCATCGGGCGCCTCAGCATCCACCAGAAAGTCCACCAGATCGTGACAGACCAGACCCCCGACGACGACGAAGCCCTCGTGCAGGGTTTCATCGACGGCGACGACCGTGCGCTCGCCGCGGTCTACGCACGGTGGTCGGCGCTGGTCTACACGCTCGCCCTCCGATCGCTGGGCGACGTCGGCGAGGCCGAAGACGTCACGCAGGGCGTCTTCGTCTCGGCGTGGAGGTCGCGGGCGACCTTCGACCGAAACCGGTCGCGTCTGCCCTCGTGGATCGTCGGAATCACGCGCAACAAGATCGCGGATGCCCACACCGCCCGTTCGCGGGCGCGGGCACTCTCCCAGCAACTCGAAGCAACCGCTGGGCCGGAGCTCTCCGAAGACCCTGGAGACATGGCGGACCGCCTGCTGGTGGCCGATGAGCTCAGAAGGCTCGACCCGGTAGCGCGGCAGGTGATGTACCTGGCGTTCTACGACGATCTGACGCACGTGCAGATCGCAGAGAGACTCACCCTGCCGCTCGGTACGGTGAAGAGCCACATCAGGCGAAGCCTGGAGAAACTGAAAGTCCGGTTGGAGGTGAACACCGATGCACACTGATCCCGACATCCTCGCGCTGCTCGCCCTCGGCGAGCCCGCGGGCACCGACACCGACCGGGCGCACATCGAGGCCTGCCCCGACTGCGCCGCGACGCTCGACGCCTTCACCGGGGCGGCCGCCGCGGGTCGCTCCAGCTCATCGGTGCCCACTCTCGTCTCGCCGCACGGGAGGGTGTGGGAACAGGTCGCCCGGGCCGTGGCTGCGGAGGCCTCGGTGCCGGAACGAGCCGCCGCACCGGAGGGTGCCGCCGCGCCGGAACGTGCCGCCGCACCGGAGAGTGTCGGCGCGCCGGAACACCCTGTCGAGCGGCCGGCTGTCTCCGTACGGCCGAGATCGAAGCGCAGCCGTTTCCCGGTGCGCTGGCTGGCCCTCGCTGCCGCGCTCGTGCTCGCCGCCACCGTCGGTGGGGTCGTCACCACCCTCGCGCTTCAGCCGCGGGGGGACTCCACTCCGGGTACGGGCATCTCCGTGCTGGCCCGCGCGGCCCTCACCGCGCTGCCCGCCTGGCCGGGTGCCAGCGGTGACGCTGTGGTCGAGTCGAACGGATCCGAGACCTCCATGGTCGTCTCCGTCAACGCGGCCACCGACCGCCCCGACACCTACCGCGAAGTCTGGCTGTTGAGCGCCGACCTGACGAAGCTGGTCAGTCTCGGGCTTCTCGCAGGCGATTCAGGAACCTTCGCCATCCCCACCGACCTCGACATGTCGCAGTACTCCATCGTCGATGTCTCCTCGGAACCTCTCGACGGCAACCCGGCCCACTCCTCGGACTCGATCGTGCGCGGCAGCTTCTCGTCCTGAGCAGCTTCGCGGGCCGCTGTTCCCGCGCAGCGCGCCGGATCGGCGAGAATAGGACGCATGACGAACAGCTATGCCGCCGCCGGCGTCGACACCCGGGCCGGAGACCTCGCGGTCGAACTGATGAAGTCCGCGGTCTCCCGCACGCACGGTCCGAACGTGGTCGGCGGGTTCGGCGGGTTCGCGGGGCTGTTCGACGTCTCCGCGCTCAAATCGTTCCGCAAGCCGTTGCTCGCGACATCCACCGACGGCGTCGGCACCAAGGTCGCCATTGCGCAGGCCCTCGACAAGCACGACACCATCGGGCAGGACCTGGTGGGCATGGTCGTCGACGACATCGTCGTGGTCGGCGCGCGCCCCCTCTTCATGACGGACTACATCGCCTGCGGCAAGGTGGTGCCGTCCCGCATCGCCGAGATCGTGGCCGGAATCGCCCGCGCCTGCTCCGACACGGGCACGGCGCTCGTCGGGGGAGAGACGGCCGAGCATCCGGGGCTCCTCGGGCCTGACGACTACGACGTGGCAGGGGCCGCGACCGGTGCGGTCGAGGCGGATGCCCTGCTCGGCCCCGAGCGTGTCGTCGACGGCGACGTGGTGCTGGCGCTCGAGTCGTCGGGGCTGCACTCGAACGGGTTCTCGCTGGTGCGCCACATCCTGAGCGGAGCATCCATCGCGTACACGTCGACCTCCGACGAGCTCGGCGGCCTCGTGGGCGAGGCCCTGCTCGAACCGACCCGCCTGTACACCTCGCCGCTGCTGCGGGTTCTGGATGATGCCACCCTCGCCGGAGCCGTGCACTCCCTCTCGCACGTGACCGGTGGCGGCATCGCGGCGAACCTCGCCCGGGTGCTGCCGCGCGGCTCATGGGTCGAGGTGGACCGTTCGACGTGGTCGCCGCTGCCCGTGTTCCGCGTGCTGGGCGCCTGGGCCGGAACCACGCTGGAGAGCGCGGAGGGCACCTGGAACCTCGGGATCGGGATGTTCGCGGTGGTCTCGTACGCGTCTGCGGCGGCCGTGTCGGCGGCGCTCGTCGCCGACGGCATCCGCACCTGGCCGGTCGGGGTGGTCTCGACCGCCGTCCGCGACTTCGCGGGCGCGGGCTTCGAGCAGGGCGCCAAGGGTGTCGACGGCGGCGCCGTGCGCCTCGTCGGCGCCTACGCGTCCTGACCCGCGGCGTCTCCTCCTCCCTCCCCTCCTCTCGCGCGCCGCGCCCCCTCGCCGCGCCCCCGGCGGTGCGCCCCGCACCCCTGCGCCCGGGCGCTAACTGCATCGAATCGATTCGAAAGGGCGCCAACTGCTCCCAGGCCGCCGCTTTCGAGCAGCTAGCGTCCCATCGAATCGTTTCGGCGCGGGGGCGCGGGGGCGCGGGCGCGCGAGGGGGCGCGCGGGGGCGGGAGAGCGCGCCGGGCGGGGCCGCGGGCGCGGGGGCGCGGGCGCGGGAGAGAGCGCGCCAAGCGGGGGCGCGGGGGCGGGTCAGGCGGTGAGGCGGGCGAGGAGCTCGCGGTAGCGGGCGGCGGTGCGTTCGACGATCTCGGCGGGGAGGGCGGGGGGTGTGCCGATCCGGTCCCAGTTCGCGGAGAGCCAGTTGCGCACGATCTGCTTGTCGAAACTGGCCGTGCGGTCACCCGAATCGTAGGCGGCGGCATCCCAGTACCGGCTCGAGTCGCTCGTCAGCACCTCGTCGGCCAGGGTGATCTCGCCGGTGATCCGGTCAGCGCCGAACTCGAACTTCGTGTCGGCGAGGATGATGCCGCGATCCTCCGCCACCTCCGAGGCGCGCGCGTAGATGGCGAGCGAGAGGCCGCGGAGCGCTTCCGCTGTCTCGGCGCCGACGAGTTCGACGGTGCGCTCGAAGGTGATGTTCTCGTCGTGGTCGCCGAGGTCCGCCTTGAACGCCGGGGTGTAGATCGGCAGGGGGAGCCGATCGCCGTCGACGAGTCCGGCGGGCAGCGGCACGCCGCAGACGCTCTGTGTGGCCTGGTACTCGATCCAGCCGCTGCCGGAGAGGTACCCGCGCACCACGCACTCGATCGGGAACATGTCGAGCGGCTTCACGAGCATCGCGCGGTCGGCGACAGTGGCCGGCACGGCCGGGATCCCGCGCGCGGCAGCATCCACGTCCAGCAGGTGGTTGGGGAAGCCGGCGAGCTTCTCGAACCACCACCGGCTGAGCGAGGTCAGCAGTTCGCCCTTCGCCGGGATGCCCGGCTCGAGAACCACGTCGAACGCGCTCACGCGGTCGCTCGCCACCACCAGCAGGGCGGCCGCGTCATCCACCGACGCCGCCTCGGACGGCACATAGAGGTCGCGCACTTTGCCCGAGTACACGTGGCGCCAGCCGGTCAGGGGGGCGAGCTGCTGCTCCGCGCCGGGCACGTCGGCCGTGGCGGTGCCGGTGCCGGTGGGGGAGCCGGTGGCAGTCTCGTCGACGCGGGCGGCGATGTCGGTGCGGAACTGCCCGCCCTCCAATCCGATCAGCGAGAGCCCCCGGTAGGCGCGGGCGCGTGCCTCGCCGAATCCGCTGCCGATGCCCACGACGCTCAGCACGCGGCCGCCGGTGGCGACGAGCCTGCCGTCGACAAGCGCCGTCGCAGCGTGCGCGACATGCACCCCGTCGACCGCGTCGGCCTCGTCGACACCCGTGAGTTCACGCCCGATCACCGGATGCTCGGGGTAGTTCTCGCTCGCGAGCACGACCGTCACGGCGCTCTCGTCGGAGAAGGCGGGCCGCGGATGATCGGCGAGCGTTCCCGTGGCGCTGGCGTACAGCAGGGCGCTGAGCGGGCCGGTGAGCCGCGGCAGCACGACCTGGGTCTCGGGGTCGCCGAACCTGGCGTTGAACTCGATCACGCGAATGCCCGCGGAGGTCAGGATGAGCCCGCAGTACAGCAGGCCGATGAACGGTGTCCCCTCCTGTGCGAGCTGCCGCACGGTGGGGAGGGCGATCGAGGCGAGCACCTCGTCGACGAAGGCCTCCTCGCTGCCGAAGTCGTCGGCCAGCCAGGGCAGCGGTGAGTAGGCGCCCATGCCGCCGGTGTTCGGTCCCTCGTCGCCGTCGAGCAGGCGTTTGTAGTCCTGCGCGGGGGAGAGGGGCAGCACGGTGTGCCCGTCGCTCACGAAGAACAGCGACACTTCGGGCCCGTCGAGGAACTCCTCGAACAGGATGTCGCCGTGCCCGAGCCACTCGCCGGCGTGCGCCAGAGCCGCCTGTCGGTCGCTCGTGACGAGCACGCCCTTGCCGGCGGCGAGACCGTCGGCCTTCACCACCCAAGGGGCGCCGAACTCGTCGAGGGCGGCCTCGATCTCGGCGGCGGTGCTGGCACGGAGGGCGCGCCCTGTGGGCACCCCCGCTTCATCCATGATGCGCTTGGCGAACGTCTTGCTGCCCTCGAGGGCGGCGGCCGCGCTCGACGGACCGAACACCGGAATACCGCGGGTGCGGAGAGCGTCGGCGACGCCGGCGACCAGCGGAGCCTCGGGGCCGATCACCACGAACTGGATGTCTCGGGCGATCGCGAAGTTCGCGACGGCCTCGGGGTCGTTCGGGTCGAGGGTGGCGACCTCCACGACGCCCGCGATGCCGGCGTTGCCCGGCGCGACGATGATCTCGTGCTCTGCGGCAGCCGGCTCCGCGGCAGCCGGCCCTGTGGCGCCCTGCGCGGTGGTCTCCGAGAGCAGCGCGGTGACGATGGCGTGCTCGCGAGCACCGGAACCGAGAACGAGAATCTTCACTCGACGATTCTAGGGCGGCGGGGGTATCCGAAAAGTTTTTGAGAAATCTGCGGAGTTCGCGTAATGGAACCGGGGGTACGCACTCTCTTACTCATGTGAGGTGCTGTTTGAGGCATCGCACGCTCGTGTGGCGGGCGGTATCCCCCCTAGCTGTCCGCCACACGAAAACCGCACGACCGCATCACTCGAGAACCACAGATCGACAACCACAGACTTCGCGCGTCGGGTCGCCGGCTCCCCCCGGCTGCCGCCCGGCGCGCGAACCCAGCTTCGTACGGCCGTTCGCATCCCCCCTGCGTGCGGCCGTACGAACCAACTTCGCGGGGCAGCAGGTCTCCCCCCATCGGCTGCCCCGCGAACCACCTCCCCTCGCCGCCAGAGTCCCCAGGCTCCAGCCGTCCGCCTCCGGATGCTCGGTAGCCTTGTCTCATGGCCCGCGCACGTATCCCCGACGCTGACGGAGTCGCCGCACTGGGCGCCGCCCGTGCGGCTGTGGCGACGGTGGTCGACACGGGTGACCGGAACGGGGCAGGCGGCCCGGCCGCCGCCGACCAGGCCGCGCTCGCGGCGCTGCTTCCCCGGCCGGTGCTCGCGATGGCCGTGCGCTACTCGCTCCAGGTGCTCGCGGAACGCGCCAAGGGCAACACCGTCGAGGTGCGCGTGCCGCCGTTCGGCGCGATCCAGTGCATCGAAGGCCCGGGCCACACGCGTGGCACTCCGCCGAATGTGGTCGAGATGGATGCTCTGACCTGGGTCGCGCTGGCCACGGGTGACCTGGCGTGGGAGTCCGGGATCGAGAGCGGGAGCATCCACGCGTCCGGCCAGCGGGCTGACCTCAGAGGGTACGTGCCCGTCGCCCACCTGTGACGGTGCGGTGCCGCGCAGCTTCCGGTGGTCGCGGTGGGCGACAATAGAGGGGTGAGTGACAACGATCGTGCCCAGTCCGAACCGACGGCCGCCAGTGGCGAGCCGGTGACCGACGTCGACGGTGTGACGAGTGTGACCAGCACCGACACGGTGACGATCCACCGCTCGCCCCGGTACTACCGGTTCATGATCGCGGGCGGCGTCGCCGGAGTGATCGTGGCGTTGGTGCTGACGTTCGCGTTCCCGGAGCCTCCCGGGTTCAACCCTGCCCAGATCTTCGGATTCCTCGGAATCCTGTTCGTCATCGTCGGGGTCGTCGTCGGTTCCGTCGTGGCCCTGGTCATCGACCGCGTCTCGCGCCGGAACGCCCGCACGATCGACGTGGAGCGTTCTGAGTCGACGGAGCAAGCCGACTGAACGGAGCTGCCGGCTGGGCTGAGCAAGCCGGCTGGGCTGAGCAAGCCGACTGAACGGAGCGCAGCGGCTGTGAAGGCGGAGATCCGCCCCTAGGCTCGCTTCTGCTCGTCGCCCGGAATCCAGCCGGCGAGGTGTGAATCGTCGCCAGCCTCGAAATCGTCCGAATCGAAATCGTCAGCGTCGAGGTCGCTGTCGGCCTCGTCGTCGGTGTCGTACTTGGCGGCCAGGGCCGCGAAGTCGGGTTCGGCGTGTGTGCCCAACTCGCGCTCGAGCGCACTGTAGTTCGTGTCGGGGCTGAAATACTTCAGCTCGCGCGCCACCTTGGTGTGCTTAGCTTTTTGACGGCCGCGCCCCATGCGTGACCCCCTCACCTTTCGGGCCGGGGGATGAACGCCACCCGGATGAGTTGAATACAAGAAAAACTACACGTGAGTTTAGCATGTAGCGACGGGGGTTCTTCTGTGTGCCGCTACTCGTCGGCCGCGTCGCGGGCAGCCTGTCGGCGTGCCTCGCGCGACACCCGCCCGGCCGGTACCGCAACCGGCTCCTGGGCCGAACCCGCGTCACCGACGAGGTCGCCGACGGAGTGCGCGCCCACGTCGGATCCGCCGACGGAGACCGTTGCCGGCTTCGACGGCGCACCGTCGTGCACCGTGGGGGTGTGCGCGCGCACGATCGGACGCACCGGGTCACCTCGGCGCTCCTGGCCGGGCACGGGGCGTGAGCGGCGCCCGTAGATGAGTTCGCTCGAGTCGAGCAGCCACGGCACCAGCGAGACCGTGACCCCGTGCACCAGCATGAGCCGGCGGTTCAGGCGCTTCGCCTTGTGGTTGTGCAGCAGCGACTCCCACCAGTGACCGACGATGTAGATCGGCGTGTAGACGGTGACGACCTCGGCGCCGTGCGTGAGGCGGTGCTTCTTGATGTAGGCGCAGAGCGGCTCGGCGACATCGCGGTAGGGCGATTCGATGATGTGCAGGGGCACGGCGATGTTCTGGCCCGCCCAGTCACGCTCGAGCTGGGCGGTCTGTTCCTCGTCGATCGAGATGTGCACCGCTTCGAGGGAGGCGTGCCGCGCCGCGATCGCGTAGTCGAGCGCCTTCAGCACCGGCTTCTGCATCCGGCCGACCAGCACGATGGCGTGGTCGCCCTTCGCGCCGAACGTGGTGATCGGGTCGACTTCGATCTCCTTGTTCACGTCGCGGTAGTAGCGGTTGATGCCGAGCATGAACATGTAGAGGATCGGCATGATCACGAACACGAGCCACGCACCGTGGGTGAATTTCGTGATGGTCACGACGATCAGCACGACGCCGGTGAGCAGCGCACCGAACGAGTTGATGGTGAGGCTCCGGATGGTCCCAGCCCGGTCGGGAGCACCACTTCTCAGCAGCTTGATCCAGTGCACGATCATCCCGCTCTGGCCGAGTGTGAACGAGACGAACACGCCGATGATGTAGAGCTGGATGAGCTGGGTGAGGGACGCCTGGTAGACGAGCAGGATCGCGGTCGCAGCCAGCGCCAGCAGGATCATGCCGTTCGAGAACACCAGGCGGTCTCCGCGGGTGAGCATGGCCTTGGGAGCGTAGCTGTCTTTCGCGAGCACGGATCCGAGCAGGGGGAAACCGTTGAACGCCGTGTTCGCGGCCAGCAGCAGCACGGCGGCCGTCGCGGCCTGGATGATGAAGAACGGTATGGAGTTGTTGCCGAACACGGATGCCGCGACCTGCGCCATGAGGCTCCGCTGCGGTGTCGTCTCGCAGTTCGCGAACCCGATCAGGTCGCAGCTGTTCTCCGCGTAGTGCACCCCGGAGATCAGCGCCAGCGTGATGAGGCCGGCGAACAGCACGATCGCGATGCTGCCCATCAGCACCAGTGTGCGCTGTGCGTTCTGGATCTTGGGGCGGCGGAACGCGGGAACGCCGTTGGCGATCGCTTCGACGCCGGTGAGGGCCGAGCATCCACTCGAGAACGCCCGGAGCAGCAGCAGGATGACCGCCACCTGCCCCAGGCCTTCGGCCTTCACCGCGTAGTCCGCCGACTCGGCGACCGGGGCGCCGCCGACCGCTGTGCGGGTGAGCCCGACCACGATCATGACGAGCACGCTGCCGACGAAGACGTAGGTCGGGATGGCGAAGGCCTTGCTCGACTCGCGCACCCCGCGGAGGTTGACCGCGGCGAGCAGGATCACGAAGAAGATGGCGAGTTCGACGCGGAAACCGTTGAGCTCGGGGATGGCGGAGATGATGTTGTCGACACCACTGGCGACGGAGACGGCGACCGTGAGCACGTAGTCGACGAGCAGCGCGGAGGCGACGACGAGGCCGGCCTTCTCGCCGAGGTTCTTGTGCGCCACCTCGTAGTCGCCGCCGCCCGAGGGGTAGGCCTTGACGAGCTGGCGGTAGGAGGCGACCACGACCACCAGGAGCAGCACGACGGCTGCCGCGACCCAGGGGGCGAAGGAGAAGAAGGCGAGCCCGCCGATGAGCAGGATCATCAGCAGTTCCTGCGGCGCGTACGCCACGCTCGACAGCGGGTCGCTCGCGAAGATCGGCAGTGCCAGACGCTTCGGCAGGAGCTGCCCCTCGAGCTTGTGGCTGGGCAGCGGTTCCCCGATGATCCAGCGCTTCGCTGACTTGGGTTCGTTGGTCACGAGTGACGACACTACACCTCAGAAACGGCGACTCAAACTGCCCGGGAGCCGCATTTATTCCCGCTTCGCAACGATCTCTGGCCCGATTTTGCCGACCGCAGACGCGCGGTGGCCTGCCCGCACCTCCAGCGCCTGCCGGGCATCCTCGAAGAGCGGGTCGTAGAACGCCGAACGGTAGGCGGCGGTGGTGGTGGCCGAGATGAGGAAGTTGAGCGACGAGACGCAGCTCAGGAACACCGCCGTCTTGACGAGCGCGGCATCGACGGGAAGGCGGATGCCGGCCAGCTCGAGCGGCTCCCGCCCCGGCCCGAGCCAGCTGTCGAGCAGGCCTCCGCTGAACGCGATCTGGCCGAGCGCGGTGAGGAAGAGACAGACCAGGCCGGAGAAGATGGCCACCTGGAAGCCCTGCGCGAGCACGAGCACGGTGGTCACGTTGAGGTGTTCGAGGCGACTGAGCGGTGGGCCCGTGTTCTCGAGCCCGACCGTCTCCCGGCGGGTGACGGGAACGATGAAGAAGAGGCCGAGCGCCACGAAGAACGCCACGACGCCGGCCAGGCGCTCCGTCGACATCGCATTCGTCACCTCCCAGAGCGTGCGGGAGAAGAACGACACCACCACGACGAGCATGAGGAGGGGCAGGGCGCGGGTCGTCAGCTCGCCGAGCGCCCTCAGCTGCCGGATCGCCGACCGCAGGGACCAGCTCGCGAGCGACCCGAGCCCGAGCCCGGTGGCTGTGAGAGCGAGTGCGGCGGTGCCGGCGGCGCGTACGGTGCCGAGCAGGGCTCCCGTGCTCTCCAGCGGGCTGCTGCCGTCTGCTAGTGGATGCCCGGCGAGCCACGGGGCGACCACGACGTAGTACGCGAGAAGCATCCAGCCGGCCACGGTCATCCCGCGCGGCGAGGAGCTGAGCCAGGCGCTGGAACACAGGAACGCAAGCGCCGGGGCGAGGAACAGCACGACGAGCCCGAAGCCGGTGAGCACGAGCAGCACGAAGCCGGCGACGGGAGCACCGCTGTCGAGGCTGATTCTGGTGTGGTCGACCATCCAGCCCGCAAGATCGTACGAGCTCAGCAGCGTGATGAACGGCGCCGTGCGGGCGACCAGCAGCAGAGCGCGCTGCCCCGGTGCCACGAACCACGGCAGGCCGCGGGAGCGCAGCCAGCGCTCGGCCTCACCGTCGCCCCCGTGCTCGGGCTCCGCCCGCGATGGATCTGTGAGCATGACGTGACGATACCTCAAATATGATAGAAATGGAGGATGTCTCGTCTCTCCGTCACCAACCCATTCCCACTCGGTCTTCTCCGTTCGCGCCCGCTCGGGCGTCTCGCAGCAGCAGGAGGCCTGATCCTCGTCCTCGTGGGAGGGCCGGCAAACGGGGCGCTTGCCTCTGGAGTGAGCCAGATGATTCCCGCAGCGGCTCACGTCCACTCGGTGATACCCACCATCTCGCCAGCTACGCTGCAGACCGCTGTCATCGGGCTGGGCTATCTCGACCAAGTGACTGCCAACGGAACTGCGCCCCTCAATTTTCGAACGTTCGACGCCCTCCCGCCCGGTCTCTCGCTCCAGTCGAGCGGCGTCATTCAAGGCACACCGCTGCCCACGGCTCTGCGTTCCGTCACGATCAACGTCGAAGTGTTCAATGCTGACGGCTCGGCGACGGCGCAGGTCACCATCCCGGTCAGGCCAGCCATCGGTCCGACCCTCACGTCGACGACCCTGCCGCCGGCCTCGATCGGAACTCTCTACTCAGAGAAGATCGCGCGCACCGGAGACGGGCGGATCGATTTCACGTCCGCGAGTCCGCTTCCGCCGGGCCTTGACCTCGATCTCGACGGAACCATCCACGGGGTCCCCACTGCGACCACCTCTTCTGCTTTCGATGTCACCGTGCAGGCAGTCAGCTTCCACGGGTTCGGGAGGGCCACTGCTGTGTTCACGATTCCCATCGCCAACCCACTGCGCGCCCCGGTGTTCACCTCTGGTTCGCCGATGGCAGGGGTCGTTGGTGCACCGTACTCGTTCGCGCCCTCCGCGACAGGAGAGCCAGCGCCGACATATTCGATCAGCTCAGGAAGACTGCCTTCAGGACTGCAGATCGATTCGGTGTCGGGGCTGATCTCCGGAACGCCGCTGGAGGCGCTGACCGCGAGATTCTCTGTTTCCGCGACGAATGCCGCTGGCAGCGCCGCGGCTGAACTCTCGATCACCATCACGGCTGCCGCAACGACACCCCCGACAACGGGAGCGACCCCGCCCGCGACGCTCACTCCGACCCCCGGGTCTTCGGGTGTTGGCGGAACGGCCGCCGGCGTTGCGGGCGAGGGCTCCTCGCGAGGGACGCGAGGCACGGAACTGGCAGAGACCGGTCTCTCCGTGCTGGGAGTCGTCGGGGGCGCTGCTGCTGCGGCCCTGCTGCTGGCAGCCCTGGGTGGCCTCCTGCTCGCAGCCTCGGCCCGCCGGAGCGCTCGCCGAGGAGCGTGACGTTCTACGCTCACCGGTGGCGGCAGAAGAAAGAGGCGGGCACCCGAAGGGGTACCCGCCTCTTTTCCATCCGTCAGACGACGGGAGCGAATTTATTCGCGGACGTCTTCGTCGACCCAGTCCATCGACTTCGTGACGGCCTTCTTCCAGTTGCGGTAGAGGCGAGCGCGCTCGTCCTCGTCCATGTTGGGCTCCCAGCGCTTGTCTTCGAGCCAGTTGGCACGGAGGTCGTCGAGGTTGGCCCAGAAGCCGGTCGCAAGACCAGCGGCGTAGGCGGCACCGAGCGCGGTGGTCTCGGCAACGACCGGGCGAACCACGGGCACGCCGAGGATGTCGGCCTGGAACTGCAGCAGAGTGTCGTTCTGCGTGGCACCGCCGTCGACCTTGAGCTCGGTCAGCGGAACACCGGAGTCGGCGTTGACAGCGTCGATGACCTCTTTGGTCTGGAACGCGATCGCTTCGAGCGCGGCCCGGGCGATGTGGCCCTTGTTGACATACCGCGTGAGGCCCACGAGGGCACCACGGGCATCCGACCGCCAGTACGGAGCGAACAGGCCGGAGAACGCCGGAACGAAGTACGCGCCACCGTTGTCGTCGACCGTCTTCGCCAACGTTTCGACCTCAGGGGCCGAGCTGATGATGCCGAGGTTGTCGCGCAGCCACTGCACGAGCGAACCCGTGACAGCGATCGAGCCTTCGAGCGCGTAGTGCGTCTCGCCGTCGCCCAGCTTGTAGCCGATCGTCGTCAGCAGGCCGTTCTCGCTCTTCACGATCTCGGTGTCCGTGTTGAAGATGATGAAGTTGCCGGTGCCGTAGGTGTTCTTCGCCTCACCCTTGTCGTAGGCGGCCTGGCCGAACGTGGCAGCCTGCTGGTCGCCGAGGATGCCCGCGATGGGCACCTCGCGCAGCAGCGAGTTGTCACTGGCCGTGCCGTAGACCTCGGAGGAGCTCTTGACGGTCGGCAGCATCGACTTCGGCACACCGAAGTCGGCGAGGATGTCGTCGCGCCACTCCAGGGTCTTGAGGTCGAGGAACATGGTGCGGGAGGCGTTGGTCACGTCGGTGACGTGGACGCCGCCGTTGACGCCGCCGGTCAGGTTCCAGAGAACCCAGGTGTCGGTCGTGCCGAAGATGAGATCGCCGGCTTCGGCGCGCTCGCGGGCTCCGTCGACGTTCTCGAGGATCCAGACGATCTTCGTGCCGGCGAAGTAGGTCGAGAGCGGCAGGCCCACGATGTCCTTGTACTTCTCGACGCCGTCGGAGCCGGCGAGCCGGTCGACGATGGACTGCGTACGCGTGTCCTGCCAGACGATGGCGTTGTACACGGGCTCGCCGGTGTTCTTGTCCCACACCACAGCGGTCTCGCGCTGGTTGGTGATACCGATCGACACGATGTCGTGGCGGGTCAGGTTGGCCTTCGAGAGAGCCTGGCCGATGACCTCACGGACGTTGTCCCAGATCTCCTTGGGGTTGTGCTCGACCCAGCCCGCCTTCGGGAAGATCTGCTCGTGCTCCTTCTGGCCCGTCGAGACGATTCCACCCTCGTGGTTGAAGATGATGGCGCGCGACGAGGTGGTTCCCTGGTCGATGGCGATGACGTACTGCTCGCTCATTGAATACTCCTTTGTAGTTTCTTAGGTTCCGGGATGCGTCAGGTCAGGATCGGCAGCAGCGGGATGGCCAGCAGACCGGCCAGGATGCCACCGATGATCGGGCCCACCACGGGAACCCATGAGTACGACCAGTCGGAGCTGCCCTTGCCCTTGATCGGCAGGAGGAAGTGCGCGATGCGGGGGCCGAGGTCACGGGCCGGGTTGATGGCGTAGCCGGTCGGGCCACCGAGGGAGGCGCCGATACCGATCACGAGCAGGGCGACAGGCAGTGCTGCGAGAGCGTCGAGTCCGCCGCCGCCGCTGTTGCGGGAGAAGCCGATGACGACGAAGACCAGCACGAAGGTGCCGATGATCTCGGTGACGAGGTTCCAGCCGTAGGAACGGATGGACGGACCGGTCGAGAACACGCCCAGCTTGTTGGCCGGCTCGGGCTCTTCATCGAAGTGCTGCTTGTAGGCGAGCCAGGTGAAGACCGCACCGATGATCGCACCGATGAGCTGCGCGGCGATGAACGCGAGGATCGACAGTGCGTTGACGTCGACCTGGGTGTTCGCGCCACCGAAGTGCGTGGCACCATTCGCCCAGAGGCCGAGCGTGACGGCCGGGTTGAGGTGGGCTCCGGAAGCGTACGAGACGATGACACCGGCGAAGACGGCGAGGCCCCAGCCGATGTTGACCATCAGGGTGCCCCCGTTGAAGCCCTTTGACTTCGTGAGGGCGACGTTGGCGACGACGCCAGTGCCGAGGAGCACGAGGAGGGCAGTACCCACCAGCTCCGAGAGGAAATCAGTACCGAGATGATCCACGTTGACCTTTCTTTTGGGGCGACTTCGCCACGTTGTGTGCCTCGAGCGCGAGGCGCGGATCGGAGCCGATTGAAACCTAGCGCCGACCGCGCCTCGTGAACAAGGCGTATGTCATGCACATCCGTGCATAATTCTGTACTGCTCTGCAGGCCGCGGGGTGGCGGCCACGGGGCTACTTTGCAGCGGCCACCGTCTCGGCGGCGGCGGACGGAACCGCTGCCTCGAGGATGAGGCCGTGGAAGAACGAGAGGTTCTCCACCGCCAGTGTGCGCTCGGCGGCCGACTGCTCCGCCGACCAGCCGAGCTTCGAGGCGACGATCTCGCTCAGTTCGTCGAACACGGGCTGGGTGAGCCCGCCAACGAAGGCGACGATCGTACGCCGCAGCACGACGTCGGTCAGGTGCACGACGTACTCCGAACCGATGAGGTAGTCGAGCTCTGCCGTGCTGTACTCGGGCAGCGAGACGAGGGGCTTGTCGTCGCTGCTCGCGCCGATGGCGGCGATCAGCTCGGTTGCCTTGGTGCCGTAGCGCTTCAGGAGCTGGGTGGTGCGTGCCGGCGTCAGCCCGCCGGAGTTCTTCGCGACCCACGCCTTGACGCCGGAGTCGGTCGTCGGGAAGTCGACGCCGCCACCGATCTGCAGGTTCTCCGTGCTCACGGAGCGGGTCAGCTTCAGCAGGGCCAGTGTCTCGTTCGTGAGGTGTTCGGCGAGGGCGCGCCACGTCGTCCACTTGCCGCCGACCAGGCTCAGCATCGGCGTCTTCTTGTCGCCGGCGAAGACGGTCTGCTCGATGCGGTAGTCGCGTGACACGAAGCCGGGGGCGGTGTCGTCGTGCTTCGGCAGCGGACGGATACCCGAATACCGGAACACGATCTGCGAACGGTCGATCGCGATGGTTGGGAAAACGTGCGAGACCAATTCGAAGAAGTAGTCGACCTCCTCCTCGGTGCAGACGGCAGGCTCGGACGGGTCGGCGTCGATGTCGGTCGTGCCGACGAGAACACGGCCGTTCAGCGGGTAGATCAGCACGATGCGGCCGTCGTTGTTCTCGAAGAACATCTCTCCTCCCGCGCAGGCGTCGAAGAGTTCCTGGTTGTCGAGAACGATGTGCGAGCCCTTGGTGCCGCCCATGAAGCTCGTCACCTTGCCGAGGGAGGCGTTGGTGAGGTCGGTCCAGGGGCCCGAGGTGTTCACGACGACATCCGCCTTGACGGTGAATTCGGTGCCACTGACCGTGTCGCGGAGCACCACGCCTTCGGGCGACGAGCCGATCGCCTCGACATAGTTGGTGTGCCGGGCCTTGCCCTTGCCTGCCACGACGCCGTCGGCAACGATGTCGAGGGCCAGGCGCTCGGGGTTCTCGACGGCAGCGTCGTAGTAGCGGGCGGTGTACTTCACCGTGTCGCGGAGCTTCGGGAACTTCTGCATGCTCTTCTTGTGGCCCTTGAACTCATGGCGGGGCACGGTGCCGCCGTCGCGTGAGAACGAGTCGTAGCCGGTGAGCCCCAGCTTGATGAGCAGGGCGCCGCGTTCCTTGGTCTTGCCGCCCGGCTTGTGGGTCAGCAGGCGGAGGGGGGCGGAGAGGATGCCCGAGAAGGTGGAGAAGATCGGGATGGTCGTGGGAAGGGGCTTCACGTAGTGGGGCGCCAGACGGAGCAGACGGTTGCGCTCCTGCACGGATTCGCGCACGAGGCGGAACTCACCGTTCTCGAGGTAGCGCACGCCGCCGTGGATCATGTGGCTGGACGCGGCCGATGCGCCGGACACGTAGTCGCTGCGTTCGATGAGGATCACGTCGACGCCCTGGAGTGCCAGGTCGCGGAACGTACCCACGCCGTTGATGCCGCCGCCGATGACCAGCACCTGTGCCGACGGACGGTCGATGATTGCCTGAACGTCGCTGCGGAGCCCTGTGTTCGCGATCGATTCGGAGTTTGTGTCAGTCACTTTTCACTCGCCTTCGTGTAAGTCCCCGGTTGCAGCCGTGCAATCCGTGTGACTCAATACATAATGAGAACTGTGACACGAATGGTCAAGGGAGTTGCACACATGTGCAAACCGAGGGAAGGCTCACGATGAGACAACCGGTGGCCGAGCATCCGGCAGCCAGCGAGCGGGTGCGTGACGCCCTCCGGGCCGCGCACCTCTACTACATGCAGGATCTGACGATGGAAGCCATCGCGGCGGAGCTGCACACCTCGCGATCGTCGGTGTCGAGACTCATCAGTTACGCCCGCGAAGCGGGGCTCGTCGAGATCCAGGTGAAGACGCCGGCCGAACGCATCTCCACGACGCTCCAGCGCATCCAGGACAAACACCACGTGACCGTGCACGTCGTTCCGGTGCCCGACTCGGCGAACGAGATCGACCGCCTCGAGCGGGTGGGGATGTCGGCCGCGCGCATCCTGAACCAGTACTTCGACTCGAACATGACGATGGGCATCGCGTGGGGGAGCACGATGAGTGCCGTGAGCCGGCACCTGCAGCCGAAAGTCACCCACAATTCGCAGATCGTGCAGTTGAACGGTGCCGCGAACACCCGGACGACAGGCATCGTGTACGCCAGCGAGATCATGAGCCGGTTCGGGGCTGCCTACGGCGCCTATGTGCAGCAGTTCCCGGTGCCGGCGTTCTTCGACGACCCGGCGACGAAGAAGGTGCTCTGGCGGGAACGCAGCATCCGGCGGGTGCTCGACATCCAGAAGCGGATGGATGTCGCGCTCTTCGGCCTCGGCACGCCGCTGTCAGACGTGCCGGGCCACGTCTACACCAGCGGGTACCTCGACGACCAGGACTTCCAGAGCCTGACCGCGTCGGATGTCGTCGGTGATGTCGCGACCGTGTTCTACCGCGCGGACGGCTCCAGCTCCGACGTGCCCATGAACATGCGCTCGAGCGGGCCGCCCCTCGAGCAGCTCGCCCGCGTCTCCCGGCGTATCTGCGTGGTCTCCGGCAAGTCCCGGATGCCCGCCCTCCGCGGCGCGCTGGCCGCACACCTGATCACCGACCTGATCGTCGACGAGGCCACGGTGCACGGCCTGCTGGACGATTAGGCTGCTCAGGCCGTCCAGGCGCTGACGGTGTCGAGGGCCGCGACCTCGTCGGGGGTGAGCGTGACGTTGGCGACGGCGACGAGGTCGGCGACCTGGGACGGCTTCGAGGCGCTGGCGATCGGCGCGACGACGGTGGGCTTGGCCAGTAGCCAGGCGAGGGCCGTCGTCGTGATGCTCGCGCCGTGCGCTCTGCCGATCTCGTCGAGGGCATCGATGATCGCGAGTCCCTGTGTGGAGACGAACTTCGCGGCACCCGAGGCGCGGGGTGAATCGCCGAGGTCGTCCTTCGAGCGGTACTTTCCGGTGAGGAAGCCGCTGGCCAGGGAGTAATAAGGTACGACTCCGAGGTTCTCCCGCTCGGCGATCGGCGCGAGAGTGTCTTCGAAGTCGTTTCGGTGCACGAGGTTGTAGTGGGGCTGCAGGGCGACCGGCAGAGCGAAACCGTTGGCTCGGGCGACCGCGAAGTACTCCTCGATGCGCTCGGGCGAGTAGTTCGACAGGGCGATGTAGCGCACCTTGCCGGCCTTCACGAGGTCGTCGAAGGCCCCGGCGGTCTCCTCCAGCGGGGTCTCCTCGTCGTCGAAGTGGGCGAAGTACAGGTCGATCACGTCGGTCTGCAGGCGCCCGAGCGAGGCGTCGGCGGCGGCGCGGATGTTCGCTGCCGCCAGTCCCAGGAAGTCGGGGTGCCTGCTCACCTTCGTCGCCACGACGATTCCGTCGCGATTGCCGCGGGCGGTCATCCACTCGCCGATGATCGTCTCGGACTCGCCGCCGTGGTTGCCCGGCGCGAACGCGGAGTAGGAGTCTGCGGTGTCGATGAAGTCGCCGCCGGCCGCGGTGTAGGCGTCGAGGATGTCGAAGGAGGTGTCACGGTCGGCCGTCCAGCCGAACACATTGCCGCCGAGGGAGAGGGGGAAGACGTCGAGGTCGCTGGAGCCGATGCGGGTCATGTTCATCCTTTCGAGATGCTTCAAGGCTACGCCGCGTGCGGCAGGGGTGAGGGCGTGTCCGACACTCTCGTCGAGGTGGCCGCCGGAGGAAGGCATCGCTGATGCCGGGCGGGCTCGAAGGTTCTTTCGCTAACCTCAGACACATGTCGCCACAGGATGCCCCGGCCGAACAGAGCGTGATCCTCGACATCGAGGCGGGCATCGCGCAGCTCTTCCGTTCGGCGCGGTACGTGATCCGGCGCTATTCGGCGGAGGTGCATCCGGAGCTCCAGCCCACCGGATTCTCGATCCTCCGGCACATCGCGCAGTCGGGCCCGTCGCAGGCGAGCTCCATCATCGCCGCGACCGGGCTCGACAAGAGTGCCGTGAGTCGGCAGTTGAGCGCGCTGCGGGCGCTCGGTCTGCTCGCCACGCGGCCCGATCCGACGGATGGCCGGTCGAGCTACCTCGTCACGACACCGCTCGCCGAGGAGCGGCTCGCGGCGGTGCGCCGGCTCGTCACGCTCGACTATGCGGAGCGCTTCGAGACCTGGAGCGGCGACGAGTTGACGACCTTCGCCCGCCTGCTCGAGCGCTTCAACGACAATCCGCCGGGCGTGCCGCGATGACCTTTCGAGCCGCGCGGAGGATGTCGGCGCTCGGCGCTGCCTGAGAGTTCTGCTGAGAGGGTTCGCGGCGAAATCGCAGCCTGCTCATCACGGTTCGACAGGTGCCCGACCTACGCTTTCACGGCCCGTCCGACTCGGCGGGGCAGGAGGAGGTCACGTGGTCGGCAGGGCGAGAGCGGTAGTGGGGCTGGTGGTCGCGAGTGCGCTGGCCGGCGTGCTGGTGACGGCGATGTTCACCCCGGCGGTCGCTCTCGGCGGTGTGGTGGTGGGATCCTCCCTCGATGCCTTCGACAACCTGCCCGACTACATCAAGCCCGACACGCTCTCGCAGACGTCGAGCATCTACTCGCAGGACGCCGACGGCAACCGCACCCTTCTGGCCTCGTTCTACGACCAGAACCGGCAGGAGGTGGGCTGGGGCGCCATCTCGCAGTACTTCAAGGACGCGATCGTGTCGACGGAGGATCCGCGGTTCTATGTGCATGGCGGCATGGATGTTCAGTCCACCGTTCGCGCGCTCGTCTCGAACACGGTGTCGGGCGGTGTCGAGTCGGGGGCGTCGACGATCTCGCAGCAGTACGTGAAGAACATCCTCGTGCAGCGCGCGGAGGCGATCAGCGACCCGACGGCGGAGGCCGCGGCCTACGCCGACGCCACCGCCACGACGGCCGACCGCAAACTGAAGGAGCTGAAGCTCTCGATCGGTCTCGAGAAGGAGTACAGCAAAGACGACATCCTGCTCGGCTACATGAACATCGCACTGTTCGGGGGCCGCGTGTACGGCATCCAGGCCGCGTCGCAGTACTACTTCGGGGTGAACGCGGATGCGCTGACGCTGGCGCAGGCCGCCAGTCTCGCCGCGATGGTGAACGCGCCCGAGGCGCTCCGCATCGACGTTCCCGACAACATCGCCGCCAACACCGCCCGGCGGAACGAAGACGTGCTCGCCTCGATGCTCAAGGAGCACACGATCACCCAGGTGCAGTACGACGACGCCGTCGCCACACCGGTGACCCCGAACATCACCCAGCCCTCGACGGGCTGCCAGACGGCAGCGGACGGCGCGGGTTTCTTCTGCGACTACGTGAAGAACATCATCCTGAACGACACGACGTTCGGTGCGTCGGCGGATGACCGGGCGAACGCCCTCAACCGGGGCGGCTACACGATCGTCACCACCCTCGACCCGGCCCTGCAGGCCGCAGCGAACCAGGCGGTGACCGACTACGTGCCCTCGTCGATGTCGAGCGTCGACATCGGGGGAGCGTTCGTCACGGTGCAGCCCGGCACCGGCAAGATCGTTGCCATGGCCCAGAACAAGACGTACAGCCAGGATCCGTCGGCGGATCCGGCCACCAATACGGCCATCAACTACAGTACGGATGCCGCGTACGGCGGCTCGGCCGGCTTCCAGAACGGGTCGACGAGCAAGCTCTTCGTGCTGATGGACTGGCTGAAGAGCGGGCGTTCGCTGAACGACTTCGTGAACGGCTCGAACAACCAGAAGTTCTCGGCCTCGAACATCACGAACAGCTGCGGTGCCACCGTGAACGGCACCTACACGGCAGGCAACGACGCCGGCGAATCGGGCGGTACGGCATCCGTGCTGACGCAGTTCGAGGACTCGGTGAACAACGCCTTCCTGAACATGGCCACCAAGCTCGACCTCTGCGACATCAATGCGATCGCCACGGCGTTCGGGATGCACCGGGCCGACGGCGCGGCGATGGACACCGGCCTCTACGCCACCGTGCTCGGCGGCAACGAGGTCTCCCCGCTGACGATGGCGGCCGCCTATGCGGGAGTTGCCAACAACGGCATGTTCTGCACGCCCGTCGCCATCTCGAGCATCACGGACTCGACCGGCGCGGCCGTCGCGGTGCCGCAGAGCACCTGCACGCAGGCGATCGACCCCGCGATCGCGCAGACGGCGCTCTATGCCATGCAGGGCGTCATCCAGGCGGGGACGGCCACCACGGCGAACCCCGCCGACGGCACCCCGCACTTCGGCAAGACCGGTACGACCGATGCTGAGAAGGATGTCTGGCTCGTCGGCGGCACCACGCAGCTCGTCTCGGCCTCGTGGGTCGGCAATGTGACCGGGAACGTGTCGATCCGGCAGACCGCGGTGACGGGCGGCAACGACGTCACGGTGCGGAGCGGACTCTCGCGGCTCTACGTCTGGAAGGAGTTCTACCAGGGCACCGCCGATGACCGCGGTGGCAACAGTTTCCCGCTGCCGGCGTCGGCGTCGCGCGGCTCCGGATCGGGTACAGGGCGCAGCACGGCCACGCCGACACCCTCCTCGACGCCCTCGCCCTCGTCGACGGCCGCGCCCGACGCCCCCACCGGCGACGGCACCTCTCCCGCGGCGGACCCTGCCGCGACGCCCCCGGCGGTTCCCGTGCCGACATCCACGCCCGCCGGCTGACCCCGGGCACTTCCCCTCCCTCCTCATCCCTGACGCGCGCGGGTGTGCGGGGAGGGCGGGGGTGGGCGGAGGTGCGGGGGCGCGGCGAAGCGCGCTTGACTCTGACGCTGCGTCAACCTCTACCGTGGGGTGAGTAGGCGGCCACGAGGGTCGCCCCGACCGGAGCCCAGGAGGCCGACATGACACGGGAATGGCCGATCCAGCAGATCGCGGCGCTCGCCGGAACGACGAGCCGCACGCTCCGGCACTACGGCGACCTGGGGCTGCTCGCGCCCAGCCGAATCGGCGCGAACGGTTACCGCTACTACGACCAGACGGCTCTCGTTCGGCTGCAGCGCATCCTGATGCTGCGTCGACTGGGTCTGGGCCTGCCCGCTGTCGCCGAGGTTCTCGCGAACCAGACCGATCCGATGTCGGCGCTCGACGCGCACCTCGACGGCCTCCGGCTCGAGCAGCAACGGATCGCGCGCCAGATCACTGCGGTCGAGGCCACACTAGACGCCCTTCAGAAAGGAACCCCTCTCATGGCAGAGACGATGTTCGACGGATTCGACCACGCGCAGTACGAGCCCGAGGTGACGGAGCGCTGGGGCGGTTCCGCGTGCGCCGCCTCCGACTCGTGGTGGCGAGGGTTGACGGATGACCGGCAGCGCGAATTCCAGGCCGAGGGCCGCGCGACGGCGGCGGCGTTCGGGGCGCTGAACCTGGCCGGAGCCGAACCCACAGGCCCCGAGGCGCAAGCTCTGGCGCGGTGCCACGTCGCCTGGTTGGCCGAGGCGACGGGCTCCGTCTCGGCGGAGTACCTCGTCGGGCTGGGTGACCTGTACGTGGCCGACGACCGCTTCGGCCGCACGTACGACCGCCACGGCCCGGGCACGGCCGCCTTCGTGCGCGATGCGCTGCGCGCGTTCGCGGCCACACTGCCCGCCTGACCGGCCAGGCCGGGCATCCGTCCTTTCGCGACGGACGAACGTCAGCTGACACGGCGCTCCAGGGAGGCCCGTGCCGGCTGAGGTTCGTCCGTCTGAACAGAACCGGCTCGAATCCGGCGGGGCCAGGGGTCAGGGGGCGGGCGGCGGCGGAGGTGCGTCCGCGATGACGCGGCGGTAGACCTCGGCCACGCGGGCAAGGTACAGCTCGATCGCGGCACGCTCCGACGGGGCGAAGTCGTCGAGCACGGCATCCACGCCGAAGATGAGCGGGCGGAGCGCCGTGAAGGTGCGGGCGACGGATGCCTCGGCCGGAACGACGCGTACGCTCCGGCGGTCGCTCGGGTGCGCCTCGCGCGAGGCGTGGCCGGCCTTCTCGAGCCGGTCGATCACGAGCGTGGTGGCGGCGGTGGTGATGCCGAGCCGGTGGGCGAGCTCGGTGGGGCTGAGCGGGCCGGACTGGATCAGGTGCTCCATGGCGCCGAGGTCGGTGCTGTTGATGGAGAGGTGCGCGGCCAGCACGCGCTCGAAGTCCGCCGTGAGATTCAGCAGCTCGCGGAAGCTCAGGCTCGCCTGCTGCATGCCCGGGAAGGGTGCATCCGAGGCCGTCATGCAGATCATCCTATCCTCTGTTATTGTCAAGTAGCTTAACAATCAGGCAAGTAAGAGAAACGGGATCTCCGGATGCGCCACCTCACCGATTTCGTCAGCGGCAAGTTCACCGCGTGGATCGTGTTCGCGCTCGCGATCGTCGCTGCGGGCATCCTGTTCGCCACCGCACCGGCGAGCACCGGCACCGTCGCACCGACCGCCGGGCTTCCCGCGAGCACCCAGTCGGCCCAGGTCGCCGAACTTCAGAAGCAGCTTCCGAACTCCGACGCCGGGTTCGCCCTGGTCGTGTTCGATCGCGGCGGTGCGGCCCTCACCGAGGCCGACAAGACCGCGATCGCAGCCCGCGGAGCGGCCCTCGCACCCGAGTCGCTCGGCGGCCAGCTGCCTCCGGCGCAGTTCTCCGACGACGGCACCGCCGCTCTGCTGCCGCTCCCGCTGCCCGCCGCGACCGACAGCGACGCCCAGGGTGAGCGGGTCGCAGACCTCAGGGCCACAGCGAAGTCCGATCTGCCCGAGGGGCTGAACGCCTTCGTGACCGGGCCCGAGGGGTTCCAGGCCGATGTGGCCGCCGCGTTCCAGGGTGCCGACTTCCGGCTGCTGCTCGTGACGGTGATCGTGGTGGCCGTGCTGCTGCTGATCACCTACCGGAGCCCGTGGCTCTGGCTGGTTCCGCTGGCCGTCATCGGGCTCGCCGACGGACTGGCAGGCATCCTCGTGAAGCAGCTGGCGAACGTGTTCGGCTTCACCATCGACGCCTCGATCTCGGGCATCCTCTCGGTGCTGGTCTTCGGCGCGGGCACGAACTACGCCCTTCTGCTGATCGCGCGCTACCGGGAGGAGTTGCGACGGCACGAGAACCGGCGGGCGGCGATGTCCCAGGCGCTCCGCGGTGCGGGGCCGGCGGTGCTGGCCAGCGGCAGCACCGTGACGCTCAGTCTGCTGACGCTCCTGTTCGCCGAGCTCTCCGGCAACCGGGCGCTCGGGTTCGCCTGCGCGATCGGCATCGTCACGGCGATGATCTTCGCCCTGCTGGTGCTGCCGGCGGCGCTCGTCATCTTCGGGCGAGGGCTGTTCTGGCCGTTCGTGCCGACCTTCGGCTCCGAGTCGCCGACTGAGCACGGCTTCTGGTCGAAGCTCGGCCACGGCGTCTCGAGGCGGCCGGTCGTGGTGGTGATCGGCAGCGTGGTGGTGCTCGGCGCGCTCGCCCTCGGCGCCCTCAACCTCAGTGTCGGGCTCTCGCAGGTGCAGCAGTTCCGCGGCAACCCCGAGTCGGCCCAGGGCCAGGCAGTCATCGACGAGGCGTTCCCCGCGGGCCAGAGTGCGCAGACGATCGTGATCACGCCGACGGATGCCCTGCAGAGCGCCGAAGCAATCGCGACGGAGACGCCCGGGGTCGACGCGGTCAGCGTGGGTGCGGCTGCCGGATCCATCACCCAGCTCAGCCTGACGCTCGCGGCCGAGCCGCAGTCCGACGCCGCCTTCCAGACGATCCAGGACCTGCGGGCCGCCTACGCCGGAGCCGGCGACGGTGCCAGCGCCGCGCTTGTCGGCGGCACGGATGCGACGGCGCTCGACGAGAAGACCGCTTCCGCCCACGACGAGGCGCTGATCATCCCGATCATCCTCGCCATCGTCTTCGTGGTGCTGCTCGTGCTGCTGCGGGCCCTCGTGGCGCCGCTGCTGCTGATCGTCACCGTCGTCGCGAGCTACTTCGCGAGCCTCGGGGCGGCGAACCTGGTCTTCAAGACCGTCTTCGACATCCCCGCCTTCGACACGAACGTTGTGCTGTTCAGCTTCCTGTTCCTAGTGGCGCTCGGTGTCGACTACAACATCTTCCTCGTCACGCGGGCCAGGGAGGAGGCTGGTCGCCTCGGCACGAGACCCGGGATGATCCATGCGCTGTCGGCGACCGGCGGCGTGATCACCAGCGCGGGCATCCTGCTCGCCGCCGTCTTCGCGGTGCTGAGCGTGCTGCCGATCATCGCGCTCACGCAGATCGGCGTGATCGTCGGCATCGGCGTGTTGCTCGACACCCTGCTCGTGCGCACGGTTCTCGTGCCGGCGCTCGTCTTCGTGACCGGTGACCGATTCTGGCTGCCCTCCCACCCGGCGAAGGTGCTGGCCCTGCCGGCCAGAGAGCTCGCCTGATCGATGGCGCCGTCAAGGGGGCTACCCGCGACTTCGACGCTCCGTAGAAGTGCGACACTGTAGCCATGCATCTCCTCGCCGTGCTGAGCATGAAGAACCGTGCCCTGATCGCCCTCGTGACGATCGTGGCGGCCGTCTTCGGTGGTCTGGCCCTCACCAGCCTGAAGCAGGAGTTGATCCCATCGATCGACTTCCCGCAGCTGGTCATCCTCACGAACTATCCCGGCGCGTCGCCCGAGGTCGTCAATGACGACGTCTCGACGCCGATCGAGCAGGCCGTGCAGGGTGTCGAGGGCATCGACACCACCTCCGCGACATCCAGCACCAATCTGTCGATCGTCAACGCGACGTTCGTCTACGGCACGAACCTCGCGAACGCCGAGCAGAAGATCTCCCAGGCGATCAACCGGGTGAAGTCGACACTTCCGGATGCCGTCGACCCGCAGGTGCTGAGCGGCAGCATCGGTGACCTGCCGGTCATCCAGATCGCCGTGACGCCGGGTGCGGGCGGGGACACGAAGGCGCTCGCGGCATCGATCCGGGCCTCCACGCTAACCGACATCGAGCAGGTGACGGGGGTGCGCGCGGCGCAGCTCGTCGGCGACCCGGGGCAGCGCGTCACGATCACGCCCGACAGCGGGAAGCTTGCAGCGGCGGGGCTCAGCACCACCGTGCTCAAGACGGCGGTCGCGTCCAACGGCGCCCTGGTGCCGGCGGGATCCCTCACCGAGAACGGAACCACCCTCTCGGTGCAGGCCGGCTCGAAGCTGGCGTCGACCGACGACATCGCCGCCCTGCCGCTCCCGGCCGCCAAGCCGGGCGGAGGCGTGTACACGATCGGCGATGTGGCGACCGTCGCGCTGGTGGACAACCCCGTGACATCCATCTCCCGGGTGAACGGCGAGCCCGCGCTCACCATCGCCGTGACGAAGCTGCCCGCCGCGAACACAGTCGACGTGTCGAAGGGCGTGCAGGACGTCATCCCCGAGCTGCAGTCGGCCCTGCCCGGGGCGACCTTCACCGTCGTGTTCGACCAGGCCCCGTTCATCCAGCAGTCGATCGAGTCGCTCGCCACAGAGGGCCTGCTCGGTCTGTTCTTCGCCGTCGTGATCATCCTGATCTTCCTGATGTCGGTGCGGTCGACGATCGTCACGGCGATCTCGATCCCGACCTCGGTGCTCATCACGTTCATCGGGTTGCAGACAGCGAACTACTCGCTGAACATCCTGACCCTCGGTGCGCTGACGATCGCGATCGGGCGGGTGGTCGACGACTCAATCGTCGTCATCGAGAACATCAAGCGGCACCTGGGCCAGGCCGAGGTGTCGGGGCCGATCGACGGCGCGACCCGGTCGGCGGTCATCATCGAAGCGGTGCGCGAGGTCGCCACGGCCATCACGGCGTCGACGATCACGACGGTCGCCGTGTTCCTGCCGATCTCGTTCGTGCAGGGCACGACGGGCGAGCTGTTCCGGCCGTTCGCGCTGACCGTGACGATCGCGCTGCTCGCGTCGCTGTTCGTGGCGCTGACGATCGTGCCGGTGCTCGCGTACTGGTTCCTCGGCAGTTCGCACCGGGTGAGCCGGGACGCGCGGAAGAAGGCGGCGGCAGCCCACGCCACGCCGGCAGCCGCCGGGGATCCGGATGCGCCCGGCGCCGGCGACACCGTCGCCGGGCGTCCCGTGCGGGACAGCCTCGCCGTGGCCACCGCCGCGCTGCCCGGCCGCCGCGCCCGCCGCCAGCAGGCCGTCATCGAGGACGAGGCGCCCGGCGCCCTGCAGCGCCGCTACCTCCCGATCATCACCTGGACGCTCAAGCACTCGTTCGTCACCCTGATCATCGCTGTGCTCGTACTCGGCGGCACCATCGCGCTCGTGCCGTTCATGAAGACGAACTTCCTCGGGTCGAGCGGGCAGAACACGCTCACCGTCACCCAGACCGTGCCGGTCGGCGCGAGCCTCGACGTGCAGGACGCGTCGGCGCAGAAGGTCGAGGCGGCGCTTCGGGGCATCACGGGCATCCAGACCGTGCAGGCCTCGATCGGTTCGAGCGGCTCGAGCCTCCGCGACGCGTTCGTGGGCGGCGGCGGCAACGCCATCACCTACTCCATCACCACCGACGACGCGGTGAACCAGGACGACCTGCAGAACACCGTGCGCACCGACCTCGCCGCCATTCCCGACGCCGGCGACATCTCGGTGTCGGCCTCGGCAGGCTTCGGCGGCTCCTCCGACATCACCGTCGACATCTCGGCCACCAACCAGACCGACCTGCAGACCGCGGCCGACGCCGTTCTCGCCTCGGTGAAGGACCTCGACGGCATCACCCAGAGCGCTTCGAACCTGGCCGCGACCCGGCCGTACATCGCCGTGGCGGTCGACCGCACCAAGGCCGTGGAGGCGGGCCTCAGCGAGGTCGCCGTCGGGTCGCTCGTCGCGAACGCGATGCAGCCGCAGACGGTCGGATCCGTCGTCATCGACAGCACCCAGTACACGATCTACATCGCGAGCGACAGCACGCCGACCACGCAGGCTGAACTCGCGGCGCTGCAGGTGCCGACCGCGGCCGGGGCCGTGCGACTCGACTCCCTCGCAACCGTCTCCGAAGTGAACGGCCCCGACACCATCACCACGTCGCGGGGTCTCCGCACGGCGACCGTCACCGCGACGCCATCCAGTGACAACCTCGGCTCGGCCAGCGCCGAAGTGCAGAAGGCAGTGGATGCCGTGCAGCTGCCCGCCGGAGCGACCGCCGAACTCGGCGGAGCGACCTCCGACCAGAGCGACGCCTTCGGCCAGCTCGGGATCGCGCTGCTCGTGGCGATCCTGATCGTGTACGTGGTCATGGTCGCCACATTCAAGAGCCTGCTGCAGCCCATCCTGCTGCTGGTGTCGGTGCCCTTCGCCGCGACCGGGGCCATCGCGCTGCAGGTCATCTCGGGCATCCCGCTCGGTGTGCCCTCGATCATCGGCGTGCTGATGCTGATCGGCATCGTGGTGACGAACGCCATCGTGCTCGTGGATCTCGTGAACCAGTACAGGGAGAGGGGTCTGCCCGTTCGCGAGGCCCTCATCCAGGGCGCGGTGCGGAGGCTCCGGCCCATCCTGATGACGGCCCTCGCGACGATCTTCGCGCTGCTGCCGATGGCGATCGGCCTGACCGGCCACGGCGGCTTCATCTCGCAGCCGCTGGCGATCGTGGTGATCGGCGGGCTGGTCTCGTCGACGATCCTCACGCTGATCGTGCTGCCGGTGCTCTACAACCTCGTGATGGGCCGACTCGAACGTCGACGCCACCGCCGGGAGCAGCGGTTCGCCGACCGGCACGGCGAACGCGCCGGGACTCGAGCACTCACAGCTTCGGGCGCCGAGCCTGTGAGCACCCCGCAGGTCTGACCGATCGTACAGAAGCTGACCGAGCGGTCAGGTACGCTCGAATCATGCCGCTTCATCCGTCGCCCCGTCCCGACCCGTCCGAAGAGCTGAAGGCCGTCGCCCTCCGCCTGTTCGTCGAGACGAGCTACGCGGGTGCGTCGCTGCAGCAGATCGCGGATGCCGCGGGGTACTCGAAATCGAGTGTGCTCTACCACTTCGCGTCGAAGGAGGCCCTGCTCGAGGAGGCCCTCACTCCGGCCGTCGTGAGGCTCGACAGTCTCTTCCAGGGCTCGATCGGCCGGATCGCCGACGCCGACCTGCGCGGCACCTTCGTCGAGGACTTCATCGACTTCCTCCTGGTCTACGGCCTCGAGGCGCACATCATCATCAACCAGGGCCAGTCGCTCGCGGGCATCCCGATCATCGACCGTGCCACCGACTTCCTCCGCCGGTTGAGCGACTCGTTCGTGAACGAGCTGGCGACTCCCGAACAGCGGATCCGGCTCGGTATCGCGCTGTCCGGCGCCGCCTACGTGGTCGCGACCGGCGTTGCGATGCAGGCGACCGACCAGGCGCCCATCGAAGAGGCCCGCTCGGCTCTCATCGCCGTGGTCACCGAACTTCTCGTCCCCTTCGCCGCCCCGGCCGTCACGCTCTAGGAGCCCGCACCATGGCAACTCTTCTCTACCGCATCGGCCGGTTCTCGTTCCGTCACCCCTGGCAGGTCATCGTGGCCTGGTTCCTGCTCCTCGCGGCCATCCTCGGTGGCGGGTTCGCCCTCGGCGGCAGCTACGACGAAGGCTTCAGCATCCCGGGAACCGAATCGCAGCAGACGCTCGACAAGCTCGACGCCGTGTTCCCCGCGGTTGCCGGATCGAGTGCGCAGGTCGTATTCCAGGTGCCGGAGGGCCAGACGGTCACCGACGCCGCCGACCAGGCGGCGATCACCGCTGTGACGGATGCGCTCGCCAAGATCCCGCACGTCAGTTCGGTGGTCACCCCCTACTCCGAGTACGCGACGAACGCGATCTCCGCCGACAAGACCATCGCCTACGCCTCGGTGTCGTTCGACGGACCGACGATCGACATCCCGGCTTCGACGACGGATGCTGTACAGGCCACGCGCGACCTGGCAGCCGAAGCGGGCATCCGGGTCGAGTTCGGCGGCCAGGTCTTCCAGGACAACACCGTCGGCATCTCGCCGTCGGAGGGGCTCGGCGTGCTGTTCGCCGCCGTCGTGCTCTTCATCACCTTCGGCTCACTGCTCGCCGCCGGGCTGCCGCTCCTCTCCGCGATCATCGGTGTCGGCATCTCGATCGGCGCCGTCACCGCCTCGACCGCCTTTGCGGCCATCTCGAGCACCGCCCCGCTGCTGGCTGTGATGATCGGCCTCGCGGTCGGCATCGACTACGCGCTGTTCATCCTCTCGCGCCACCGGACCCAGCTCGCCCAGGGACAGGATCCCGAGGAATCGGCCGCGCAGGCCGTGGCCACCGCCGGCAGTGCCGTGGTCTTCGCGGGCACGACCGTGATCATCGCCCTCCTGGGGCTCCTGGTCGTCGGCATCCCGTTCCTGAGTGTCATGGGCGTCGCTGCGGCGTTCGCCGTCTTCATCTCGGTCTGCATCGCGGCGACGCTGCTGCCGGCCATCATGGGGCTGGCGAAGAACCGGTTGCGGCCGAAGCACGGCTCGCGGGTCGAGCGCCGGGCGCTGGCGGCGCTGGTGCACGACGAGCCGGTCACGATCGCAGGACTGGGTGCGGCTGCTTCGGATGCCCACCCGCACGCGCACGCGGCACCGGAGGTCGACGTGGTCGACGGCAACTCTCCCGTGCACGCCGGAGCTCATGCCGCCCGCGCGAAGTCCGGTACGAAGCCGGTCTCGCGATCGATGGGTGCCCGCTGGGTGGGCCTCGTCATGAAGGCGCCGATCGTCTTCATCATCGCGGTGTGCGGGCTGGTCGGCGTCGCCGCCATCCCGGCGTTCAGCCTCGACCTGAACCTGCCGACCTCCGGCCAGCAGCCCGCCGACACGACGAATCGGCAGGCCTACGACCTGCTCGCCGAGGGCTTCGGCCCCGGGTTCAACGGACCGCTGATCGTCGTCGCCGACATCACGCAGTCCACCGACATCCAGGGCGTGCTCACCAAGATCGGCGACGAGCTGCGCACCGTTCCCGGGGTCGCGGTGGTCGGCCAGGGCATTCCCGACCCCACCGTCGACACCGCGATCTTCCAGGTCATTCCGACGACCGCACCCGACTCGCCCGAGACCAAGACGCTCGTGCACGATCTGCGGGCGCTGAACGACAAGGTCACGGCCGACCTCGGCACGCCGATCGCCGTCACGGGCCAGACCGCCGTCGCTGTCGACATCTCCGACCTGCTCACCGCCGCGCTGCTGCCGTTCGGCATCCTCGTCGTCGGGCTCTCGATCGTGCTGCTGGCCATGGTCTTCCGGTCGATCGCGGTGCCGATCAAGGCGGCCGTCGGCTTCCTCTTCTCCGTCGGAGCCAGCTTCGGGGTGACGGTCGCCGTCTTCCAGTGGGGCTGGGGGGCCGACCTGCTGAACATCGCGACGACCGGGCCGCTCATCAGCTTCCTGCCGATCCTGCTGATGGCCATCCTGTTCGGGCTCGCCATGGACTACGAGGTGTTCCTCGTGTCGGGGATGCGTGAGGAGTTCGTGAAGACGAAAGACGCCCGCCGGGCCATCCGCGTCGGCTTCGTGCAGGGCGCACGCGTGGTCACGGCCGCGGCCCTCATCATGTTCTTCGTGTTCTTCGCCTTCGTGCCCGAAGGCACCGGGGCGATCAAGCAGATCGCGCTCGCGCTCGCTGTCGGTGTCTTCGTCGACGCGTTCCTCGTCCGGATGACGCTGGTGCCCGCCGTGATGACGCTGCTCGGCGCCGCCGCGTGGAAGCTGCCGCGCGGACTGTCGCGCATCCTGCCGAATGTGGATGTCGAGGGCGAGGGTCTCCGCGAACACATCACGAGTGCGGCCTGGGCCTCCGGTCACACGGATGACGTCATCACGGCCGAAGACCTCCGCATCGGGGGAGTCGAGAACACGCTCGACCTGTCGCTCGCCGAGGGTTCGATCCTGGTGATCGCGGGCGACACCACGTCGCGTCGCCTGGTCGGCGCAACCCTGGCGGGGCGCCTCCACCCCGAGTCGGGCGAGCTGCAGGTGCTCGGGCTCACGGTGCCTTCCGAGGCCGGTCCCCTCAGCCGATGCGTCACCCTGGTAGACCTCGCCTCCGCGCGGACGGATGTCTCGACCTCTGTCGGCTCGGCCCTCCGTGAGCGCCTCCGCTACGCCCGGCCGGTGTTCCGGCGCGGCGCGTCGGCGGCGGAGATCGACGATCGGGTCGCCGGCATCGGCCGGGTGCTCTCGCGGTTCCCCGGCGAGGCGCCGGTCTCGGCCGACACCGCCCTCGGCTCGCTCACACCGCTCGCGACAGCACTGGTGCTCACCGCCCTGGGGCTCGCCGACGGCGGTGCGGTGATGGTGCTCGACACGGGCGACTCGGGGTCGCCGCTGGCGGATCCTCAACGCTTCGTGGATGCCCTGGCCGACCTTGTGCCCGCCGGGATGACGCTCGTGCTCGGCCTTCCCGCGGTGCCGGTGTTCGAGGCCGCGGGGCAGACCGCCGCGGACTCCGCATCCGCATCCACATCCGCACCCGCTTCCGCCCGGCCGCTGGTCACCCTCGAACTCTCCGCTCCCGCCCGTCATGAAGGGATCCTCCGATGAGCATCCAGAACACTGCCGCCCCCGCCGCAGAGGCCGCCCCCGTGAGATCCCACCGACGCCGCAGCAGATGGTGGTTCGCCGTGGCTGCGGTCGCCGTGATCGTCGTCCCGCTGGCGGCCAATGCGCTCTTCTCCGGGGCGTTCTCGAACGTCTCCGACAACCTGGACAAGGTGCCGGCGGCTGTCGTCAACAACGACAAGCTGCTCACCACGACCGCGGCCGACGGCACGCAGTCCACCGTCTACGCCGGTCGCGGACTGGTCACCGAGCTCACCGGCCCCGGCCAGACCGGCTTCGACTGGAACGTCACCAACAGCGAAGATGCCGCCAAGGGCCTCGCCGACGGCACCTACTACGCCGTGCTGACGATCCCCGAGAACTTCTCCGCCCAGATCAACACGCTCGGCACGCCCGCTCCCGCACAGGGTTCGATCGACATCCAGACCGACGACTCGCACGGCTACCTCGCCGGTGTGGTCGCCAGCACCGTCGGCACCGCGCTGAAGGCGGGTTTCGGCCAGACAATCACGGCCCAGGTGCTGACCGGGGTCTACTCCGGGCTCGGAACGGTCGGCACGCAGCTGAGCACGGCTGCGAACGGTGCCACACAGCTCGGCACGGGAGCTTCGACCCTCACCGACGGGCTCAACCAGCTCGCCACGGGAGCGTCGGGTGCAGCATCCGGAGCCGCCACACTCAGCTCGGGCATCAGCCAGTACACCGGCGGCGTCGACTCCCTGGCAGACGGCGTGCAGACGCTCGACGCCCAGGCCGGCAACCTCTCGCAGCTCTCCGACGGCGTCAGCACCTACACGGGCGGCATCTCGACCCTCGCGGGTGGGTTCAGCTCGCTGCAGTCGGGCATCGTCGCCGCGGTGAACTCGAACCCGAACATCCCGGACGCCCAGAAGCAGCAGCTGCTCGGAACCTACGCCCAGCTCTCCGGTGGGCTCAACCAGGCCGCGGCGGGCGGTTCGACCCTTTCGTCGCAGACGTCGTCGGGTCTGGATGCCCTCCAGGGCGGCATCTCAGAGCTCTCCTCCGGCGCCTCCCAACTCTCCTCCGGCTCCGGCCAGCTGCGGGACGGTGCGTCTCAGCTGTCCGACGGTGTCGCGCAGCTCGCCACCGGAGCGCAGCAGTCCGCCGCGGGTGCGGGCCAGCTCGCCACCGGTGCCACCACGCTCGCCTCGGGGCTCCAGACGGGCGCGGATGCGCTGACCAAGAGTTCCGCAACGGATCCGGCTGCCTCCGCCAAGGTCGCCGCCGACCCGATCGCGGTGAACGTGACGACGCTGAACAGCGCCGGGGGGATCGGCAGTGTCATCGCGATCCTCATCGTTCCCGCCGGGCTCTGGATCGGGGCTCTCGCGATCTTCCTGCTGCTCCGCCCGATCCGGACGTCGCTGCTGGCGAGTTCGGCCTCGACGGGCCGGCTCGTGCTGCGCATCTTCGGCCGGGCCTCCCTCTTCGCGGCGATCCAGGCGCTGGTCGTGGTGGCCTACCTGCAGTTCAGTCTCAACACGCCCTGGTCGTCGCTGCCCGCGCTGCTCGGATTCGCGTTGCTGGTCGCGCTCGCCTTCACGGCGTTCCACCAGTTCCTGCGGTCGGCGTTCGGCCGGGTCGGGGCGGTCGTGTCGCTCATCCTCTTCGCGGTGCAGATCGCGACGACGGCTGGCATCTACCCGGTGGAGATCCTCTCCGGCCCGTTCCAGTTCATCAGCAGCATCTCCCCGGTGGCGTATGCCGTCTCGGGCATGCAGGGCATCCTGGCCGGTGGGTCCGCGGGCACGGTCTGGGCAAGCGTCGCCGTTCTCGGCATCCTGCTGCTGCTCAGCCTGCTCTTCGCAGGAGCCGCGCTCGCCAGGCGACGCCGGCCGGAGCGTACCGGGTGGCTGCTCGTGGGGGCGCCAGCGCGCGAGACCGGTCCGCGCCGCGTGGCGCGGCAGTCGGAGCATGCGGGGCCGGCGGGCGCCGCTGCGCCGGGCGCCTCACGGCCCGGGCTCGCGACCTGACGCGGGGTTCGTGACAATCGAGGGCCGACCGTGTAACGTATACAGGTCGGCTCTTGACACCGCGCGTCGTGCGCGGATGGGTTTGTAAGTCAGGTGGGCCGGTTTCTCGTTTCGTGCGATGGGTGCGACGCAATATGGATGCGTCGTGCAAAGAGTGCACAAGCGCAACAACACCGCACGAACGAGTGCACGGGTGTGAAGGCGCGGGGCGGGAACAATCACGTATGTGAAACGGCCCCGGCCAAAGACTGCCCGGGTTCAGCAAAAGTCAATCGCAAATGTATTGACCGCTTTGCCATGCAAATGAAACAACCCGGAAAGCACCATGCCCGATTACTCAAAGAATTCCTCGACCGGCGGTAACAAGTTCGGTCCGAAGAGCGCAGGCCACCGAGGCCAGAAGCCCGCCGCGGCCGGCGCCTCGAAGAAGGCCCGCTGGAGCCCCGACGAGCGTGCCGCTCGCGGAGCCGCCCCCACGAACCGTGGAGAGCGCCCCAACTGGGAGCCGCGCGCCGCAACCCCCACCCGCGAGTCGAACTACAGCGACCGCGGATCGCGTCCCTCCTACGGCGACCGCAACGACCGCGGTGCGTCGACGGGCCGCCCGTCCTACGGTGACCGTAACTCCTCCGGAGCCGGCCGGAGCGACCGTCCTTCATACGGTGACCGTCCCGACCGTGGTGCTCGCACCGAGCGTCCGAGCTACGGCGACCGCGGTGCATCCACCGGCCGTTCCTCGTACGGTGACCGCAACTCGTCGGGCGCGGGTCGGAGCGACCGTCCCTCGTACGGCGACCGTCCCGCGCGGAGCACCGAGCGCCCGTCGTACGGTGACCGCAACGCGTCGGGTGCCGGCCGGAGCGACCGTCCCTCCTACGGCGACCGTGGAGCATCCACGGGCCGTCCGTCCTACGGGGACCGCCCCGAGCGCAGCGAACGTCCGAGCTACGGCGACCGCGGAGCATCCACCGGCCGTCCGTCCTACGGCGACCGCAACGCCTCCGGCGCCGGCCGCACCGAGCGTCCGAGCTACGGTGACCGCCCGGCTCGCACCGAGCGCCCCTCGTACGGCGACCGTCCCGACCGCGGTGCTCGCACCGAGCGTCCGAGCTACGGCGACCGTGGAGCATCCACCGGCCGTCCCTCCTACGGCGACCGCCCCGAGCGCACCGAACGCCCCAGCTACACCGAGCGTGCCGGCCGCCCCGAGCGCCCGACGTACGGTGACCGCCCGGCGCGCACCGAGCGTCCCGAGCGCACCGAGCGTCCCTCGTACGGCGACCGTCCCGACCGCGGCGCCCGCACGGAGCGTCCGAGCTACGGCGACCGCCCGGCCCGCACGGAGCGCCCCAGCTACACCGACCGCCCCGCGCGCTCGTTCGAGGACCGCCGCGACTCCAACACCGACCGTGCCGCCCGTGGCAGCGACTTCTACCCGAAGCGCGAGAACAACGGCTACAGCGACGGAGCCGGAACCGCAGCCGCGGGCCGCTTCGGAGCCGGCGACGACGTCGTGCTCGAGCGCCTCGAAGCCGAAGTGACCACCGCCAGCGACGTCGTCGACAAGACGTTCGGCGACCTCGGCCTCGGTGACAACATCCAGCGCCAGCTCGCGTCGATGGGTGCCCCGAGCCCGTTCCCGATCCAGGCAGCCACCATCCCCGACGTTCTCGCCGGCAAGGATGTTCTCGGCCGCGGCAAGACCGGCTCGGGCAAGACCATCGCCTTCGGTGCCCCGCTCGTCGAGCGCCTGATGGAGAACGACGGAGCCAAGGGCCGGAAGCCCGGCCGCCTGCCGCGTGCCCTCATCCTCGCTCCGACGCGTGAGCTCGCGATGCAGATCGACCGCACCGTGCAGCCCATCGCCCGCTCGGTCGGCCTGTTCACGACGCCGATCTTCGGCGGCGTTCCCCAGTTCAAGCAGGTCTCGGCGCTGCAGCGCGGCACCGACATCATCATCGCGACCCCCGGTCGCCTCGAAGACCTCATCGAACAGGGCCGCCTCGACATCTCGCAGGTCAAGATCGTCGTTCTCGACGAGGCCGACCACATGTGCGACCTCGGGTTCCTCGAGCCGGTCCAGCGGATCCTCCGCCAGACCGCGCCGAAGAGCCAGAAGTTGCTCTTCTCGGCCACCCTCGACAAGGGTGTCGCCCAGCTCGTGAACGAGTTCCTCGTCGAGCCGGCTGTGCACGAGGTCGCCGGTGAAGACCAGGCCTCCTCCACGATCGACCACCGCGTGCTGCTCATCGAGCAGCGCGACAAGCGTGCGATCATCGAGCAGCTCGCATCCGGTGAGGGCAAGACGCTGATCTTCGCCCGCACCCGTGCGTTCGCCGAGGAGCTCGCCGACCAGCTGGATGACGCGGGCATCCCGTCCACGTCGCTGCACGGCGACCTCAACCAGTCGCGTCGCACGCGGAACCTCCAGCTGCTCACCAGCGGCCGGGTCAATGTGCTCGTTGCGACAGACGTCGCCGCACGCGGCATCCACGTCGACGACATCAACCTGGTCATCCAGGCCGATGCTCCCGACGAGTACAAGACCTACCTGCACCGTTCGGGCCGTACGGGCCGCGCGGGCAAGCAGGGCACCGTCGTGACGCTCATCTCGAAGTCGCGTCGTCGCCGCATGGACGAGCTCCTCGAGCGCGCCGACATCGAGGCGACGATGGTTCCGGCCGCCCCCGGCGACCGCCTCATCGACGACCTGCAGAGCGCACACGCGTAGGTCTCACCGCAGCACCATTCCGCACGGACCGCCACAGCAGGCGTGACATGAACGGGCCCCGGATGCTCCCACCACGGTGGGGCGCCCGGGGCCCGTTCTGCGATCGTCGCACAAAAAATGAGGTATGTTCGACATGTGGACATAATAATTTCGGCTACTCCGCCTAGTGCAATTGGACTAGTGCTACTGGTCGTCGCATAATGGTGAAGGAAGTGAAGCAACGCGAGGTTGAAAGGGTTCTCGCCGCAGAAGGTTGGATACTCGCCAGAACCAAGGGTGGTCACAATGTCTGGAAGTCACCCGACGGTGAGTCGCTGGCCATACCGACGCACGGAACCGTGTCGCCGGGCGTCGTGAGACAAGTGCTCAAGAGGGTGCCGGGAGCGCCCGAAAGGTGGAGGTAGTCATGGCATCGCAGGAGGTTCGCGCGTTCACGGTTGTCGCTGCCCGGGAGGGCCGATGGTGGATCATCACGGTGCCTGAGCTCGATGCCGTCACGCAGGCGCGGCATGCGCGCGAGATCGAGGACATGGCTACCGGTCTCATCTCTGCGCTTCTCGACATCGAGGAGGAGTCCATCAGTGTCGCTGTCACTCTCGAGTTGCCCGAGCGCGTCGCTGCGGTCTGGGGCGAGGCGTCAGCGCTTCATGACCGGGCGCTTGCCGACGAGAGGCGTTCGTCAGCATTGCGCCGCCAGGTGGTCAGGGAGCTCTTGACCTCCTCGGGCCTCAGTCAGAGGGACACGGCCCGGTTGCTCGGTTTGTCCTCCCAGCGCGTTCAGCAACTGGCGCACCAGTAGGGTGTCGGCCACCCGCTTTCAGTGATCGGAGGTCGAGTGGTTGGCGGGGGAGGGGGAGGCGGAGGCCGAGGCGCGCGCGGCAGTCGCGCGGGCCTTCTGGTGGCGGGCGATCTGCCCCTCGACGAAGCCGGAGAGCAGCAGCAGGAACAGCGAGTAGAGCCCGATCGCGAAGGAGAGCGCGAACGCCGCCGCCATGGCGCAGGTGGCGACGACAGCGGGTGTGAGGCGCAGGGTGCCCCGCACCGACTCGAGTTGCATCTCGGGTCTTCGCGCGATGATCACGAGCTGCACCAACCCGGTCACCGAGGTCACGAGCATCGTGCCGATGTAGAGAGCCCCGGTCACGGTGCTGACGGTGGTGCCCTGGCCGAGGAGCTCCGTCGGGAAGGGCAGGAAGACGATCGAGAGCAGCCAGGCGAAGTTCACCCAGACGAGCGGGATCGTGTATCCCTCGATGACCCGGTAGATCTGGTGGTGCAACAGCCAGAACCGGGCTATGACGACGAAACTCAGCCCGAACAACAGGAGACCCTGCACGTTGTCCTCGAGGAACTGGGCGGGCGACGTCGAACTGATGTCGCCCGCCCTGTCGACCAGGGGGAGGATCAGCAGCGTCACGGCGATCGCGATCACTGCGTCGCTCAGGTTGACGAGCCGGTCGTAGCCGCGGGTGAACACCATGGGCCCATTATTCCGCGAGCGGGCCCGTCGAGGTGCCGCCGGGCATCCGGAGCGACGGGCTCAGCAGGGCTGCAGGGTTGATGAACCCGGGAGGGCTTCGCACGGGTTCGGCTTCACGGTGATCGGTTCGCCGGCGTCGGACGCGGAGGCGGCGGATGCCCGGCGAACCCCGAGCACCAGGACGGTGACGGCACCGACGGCCGCGATCCCCCCGGCCAGCCAGAAGTCGACGGCGATCCCGCCTGTGCTGACCGCGACGGCACCGGCCGTCGATCCGGCCGCGATGGAGATCTGGATGGTCGTGACGAACAGTGCCAGGCCCCCTTCCGCCGCCGCGGGGGCTGCGGAGATCACCCACGTCTGCATCGCGAGGGGCAGGCCGCCCCAGACCATGCCCCAGAGCGCGAGGAGCACAAACGCTCCGACGGCGCTTCCGGCGACGATCGGCAGCAGCAGGATGGCGACAGCCGCGATCGCCATCGCTCCGACGACGGTCGCGGTGATGCTGCGGTCGAGGGCGAAGCCGGCGATGAAGTTGCCGGCGACGCCCGCGACACCGAACACGAGCAGGGCCAGTGTGATCGAGGCGGGATCCAGTCTCACCAGCTCTTCGAGGTAGGGGGAGACGAAGGTGTAGGCGGCGAACTGGGCGAAGAAGACGAACGCGGCCCCGATCAACCCGATCCGGGCCCGCGGAACCTTCAGCAGGGCGACGAGGGTCGACGTGCGCACACGCTGAATCGACGGGATGCCCGGCAGCAGCAGGAGCTGGCCGAGGAGCGCGACCAGGGCCAGGCCCGCGCCGATCAGGAAGGCGAGCCGCCAACTGGCGAGGGAGGAGATCAGGGCGCCGAGGGGCAGGCTGACGACAGTGGCGACGGAGATGCCGGCGGTGATGAACGAGGTGGCGCGGATGACCGACCCCGGTTGCACGAGTCGGGATGCGACTGCGGCGCCGATGGCCCAGAATCCGCCGAGGGCCACGCCGAGCAGCAGACGGGCGGCGAGCAGAACGGTGAAATTCGGGGCGAGAGCGCCCGCGACATCCGCGACCACCAGCGCGGCCGACAGGGCGATGAGCACGACGCGGCGGTCGAGGCTCGAGGTGACGATGGTCACGACGGGCGCGCTCACTGCGGCGGCGAGGCCGGTCGCGACGACGACGAGGCCCGCGGTGCCGATGCTCACGTCGAGGTCGGCGGCGATGGCCGGAAGCAGGCCGATCGGCAGGAACTCCGAGAGCACCAGCACGAACGAGCCGAGCGCGACCGAGAGGACGGCCAGCCAGGCCCGCCGGCCAGTGCGGGCGGGGGCGGAGACGGGGAGCCGGACGCTTCCGGTGTGAGTGCTCATGCGGTGCTACAAGCTGGCGGGTGCCGGATCCATTCCCGAGAAACTGCTTGCCGAATATGAACATTTCGTTACAGCTCCAATCCGGAGTCTGAGAATCGGCACACAAACCGTATGGTTTCTTAGAGCCCTCTTCCAGCGTGGCCGTCTGCGGCTGCACCGAACACGAACCCATGAAGGAGACCTGGTGTCCCCGAGAAACTCCCTTCCCCGTCGACTGCCGCGCATCGTCGCGCTGGCAGCGTCGGTGACCCTCGCCGTCGGCCTGAGTGCGGCATCCGCCGGTACCGCGTCTGCGGCCTCCGCTCCGGTCAAGATCGACATCGTGAACATCAACGACTTCCACGGTCGCCTCGAGGCGAGCGGCAGCACTGCCGGTGCCGCCGTGCTGGCCGGAGCTGTGGACGATTTCCGGGCGAAGAACCCGAACACGATCTTCGCCTCCGCCGGTGACAACATCGGGGCGTCGACGTTCACCTCGTTCATCCAGGACGACCAGCCGACGCTCGACGCGCTCAACGCCATGAAGCTCGACGTGTCGTCTGTCGGCAACCACGAGTTCGACAAGGGTGCCGCCGACCTGACGGACCGCGTCATCCCGGCTGCCGACTTCCCGTACCTCGCGGCGAACGTCTTCGACAAGGCGACGGGCAAGCCGGCCTACGACCAGTACTTCGTGAAGGATGTCGCGGGCATCCGGGTCGGTTTCATCGGTGCAGTGACCGAGGAGCTTCCCTCGCTCGTGAGCCCGGCGGGCATCTCGTCGATCACGGTCGGGCCGATCGTGTCGAGTGTCAACACCGTCGCCGACGAGCTGAAGGACGGTGACGCCTCCAATGGGGAGGCCGACGTGATCGTGCTGCTCGTGCACGAAGGAGCGCCGACACCCGAGGTCGCTGCGCCGGATTCGGTGTTCGGCAAGATCGTGAGCGGTGTCGACTCGAACGTCAGCGCGATCATCAGCGCCCACACCCACCAGCTCTACGACTACGACGCACCCGTGCCCGGCGTCGCCGGCGCCACCCGCCCGGTGCTGCAGACCGGCTCGTACAGCATGGACCTCGGCCACCTCGCCCTCTCGGTCGACCCCGACTCGAAGCAGCTGCTGAGCATCACGTCGGAGGTGCTGCCGTTGACGGATGCGGCCGCAGAGAACGCGCCGCTCTACCCGGCCGATCCCGCCGTGCAGGCGATCGTCGACGCAGCCGTCGCGAAGGCCGATGTGCTCGGCAACGTGCAGACCGGTACCATCACGGCCGACTTCAACCGGGCCAGGCAGAGCGACGCGAGCGAGAACCGCGGAGGGGAGTCGTCGCTCGGCAACTTCGTCGCCGATGTGCAGCTTTCGGCGACCGAGGAGGCCGGCGCTGAGGTCGCGTTCATGAACCCGGGGGGTCTGCGCGCGGATCTCACCTATGCCGGGTCCGGTGACGAGGCCGGGTCTGTGAGCTACAAGGAAGCCGCGAGCGTGCAACCCTTCGCCAACACGCTGGTGACACTCGACCTCACGGGCGCCCAGATCAAGCAGGTGCTCGAGGAGCAGTGGCAGCCCGCCGCGGCGGCCCGGCCGTTCCTGAAGCTCGGTGTCTCGAAGTCGCTGGCGTACACCTACGACCCCGCCGCTGCGGCCGGTTCGCACATCACGTCTCTCTCGCTGAACGGTGCGCCGCTGGCCGCCGACCGGAGCGTCACGGTCGTCGTCAACTCGTTCCTGGCCTCGGGGGGCGACAACTTCAGCACGCTTGCAGAGGGAACGGATGTCGCCGACTCCGGCAAGATCGACCTGCAGTCGATGGTCGACTACTTCGCCCAGTTCACGACGGCGTCGCCCGACGAGGCCCAGCGTGCCGTCGGCGTCTCGTTCGGCCCGGGCGTGGATGCCGCGGCCGGCGTCGCAGCGGGCCAGACCGTCACCGTGAACCTCTCCTCGCTGCTGTTCAGCGGCGGCGAGGCTCCTGCGCCGACCGTCGACATCCTCTCGGGTGGACAGGTCGTCGCGAGCCAGGCGATCGACCCCGCTGTGGTGGACACGACGGATGAGGTGGGGCGGGCATCCGTCACCTTCACCGTTCCCGCCACCGCTGCGGTCGGCGACGTGATCTCGGCCTCGGTGCCGGGCACCGGTACGACGGCCGCACTGCTGACCGTGACCACGGCGGCTGTCGTGACGCCGACGACGCCGGAGACACCGGTTCCGACGCCGGGGGCCACGGGCGCTCCGGTGCTCGCGAACACCGGAGCGCCGGGCGCCGAGAGCATCGGTGTCGGGGCCCTCGGGGTGCTGGCACTGCTCATCGGTGGTGCTGCGGTCGCCGTGCGCCGCCGCCGCGTCGTGCGGTAGTCCGCCCAGCCTGCGGCTCGTCCTCTCGAGGGGTGGGCCTGTGGAGAAGGAACTCTCCACAGGTTCACCCCTTTCGGTTTCCGTGTCGGAGGCCGAACCTAAACTGGGTGCATGACGATGCGACCTCCCGCCGGCAACCCCGAGGCTGAACCGCCGCCCCTGGACTACCCCGGGGCGGAGGCTCCCGGTGATGAATACCCGGGCGCCGAGCCGCCGCTGCCCGACTATCCCGAGCCCGACTACCCCGACTACGACTCGTTCTCGTTCGACGCGCCCTCCGGTGGGGCGTCCGCGGCGCGGTCCGCGCCAACGCGGCAGGCGGGCCCGGCGGTTCTCCGGGCGCGGCCCGCGCTCGGCGAAGACGCGCGCGCGGTGCTGAAGCGGGTCTTCGGCTACGACGACTTCCGCGGTGACCAGGCCGCCGTCATCGACCACGTCGCAGGCGGCGGCGACGCCGTCGTGCTGATGCCCACCGGTGGTGGCAAGTCGCTCTGCTACCAGATCCCCGCGCTCCTCCGCGAGGGTACGGGTGTCGTCGTCTCGCCGCTGATCGCCCTCATGCAAGACCAGGTCGACGCGCTGAACGCCGTCGGGCTGCAGGCGGCGTACCTGAACTCGACGCAGGATGCCCGGGAGCGCGAGCGCGTCGAGACCGCGTACCTCGCGGGCGAGCTCGACCTCCTCTACGTGGCACCGGAGCGGTTGTCGTCGGAGGCGACCAAACGCTTCCTCGACCGCGGCACCATCTCGCTGTTCGCGATCGACGAGGCGCACTGTGTGTCGCAGTGGGGGCACGACTTCCGGCCCGACTACCTCGGGCTCTCCGAGCTGCACGAGCGCTGGCCCGACATCCCACGCCTGGCGTTGACCGCCACGGCGACCGAGGCGACCCACAAGGAGATCACCGAGCGGCTCGGCATGGACCGCGCCCGGCACTTCGTTGCGAGCTTCGACCGGCCGAACATCCGGTACCGCATCGAGAACAAGGCCGAGGTGAGGCAGCAGCTGCTGGCGCTCATCCGCACGGAGCATGCCGGCGACGCGGGCATCGTCTACGGGTTGTCACGCAAGACGGTCGAGCAGACCGCGCAGTTCCTGGCTTCGAACGGGGTCAACGCGCTGCCGTACCACGCCGGTCTCGACGCGGGCACGCGTGCGCGCACCCAGTCGCGTTTCCTCCGGGAAGACGGGGTGGTGATCGTCGCGACCATCGCGTTCGGCATGGGCATCGACAAGCCCGACGTGCGGTTCGTCGCGCATATCGACCTGCCGAAGTCGGTGGAGGGGTACTACCAGGAGACCGGGCGCGCCGGGCGTGACGGGCAACCGTCCACGGCGTGGCTGGCCTACGGGCTGCAAGACGTGGTGCAGCAGCGGCGGATGATCGACCAGTCGCCGGGAGACGTCTCCCACCGCCGCAAACTCTCCGCCCACCTCGACGCGATGCTCGCACTCTGCGAGACGGTCGACTGCCGGCGGGTCAACCTGCTCGGCTACTTCGGCCAGGCGAGCACGCCGTGCGGCAACTGCGACACCTGCCTCGTGCCGCCGGAGGCATGGGACGGCACGGTGCCCGCCCAGAAACTGCTCTCGACGGTCGTGCGACTGCAACGGGAGCGCAACCAGAAGTTCGGTGCCGGGCACCTCATCGACATCCTCCGGGCGAAGAAGACCCCGCGGGTGACACAGTACGGGCACGACGACCTCGCGGTCTGGGGCATCGGCGACGACCTCAGCGAGCAGCAGTGGCGGGGAGTGGTGCGCCAACTGCTCGCCAAGGGCCTCCTGGCGGTGAACGACGACGGCTTCGGCACGCTGGTGCTCGCGCCCGAGAGCGCGGCCGTGCTGAGCGGGGCGACCCGGGTGTCGTTCCGCACCGAGCCCGAGCGCACGGCGAGCCGGTCGCAGCGCTCCGGTTCCGGGTCTGGAGCGAGGGCGGCCGCCACGGCAGACCTCAGCGACGACGCCGTGCCGCTGTTCGAGGCGCTGCGGGCCTGGCGTTCGGCCACCGCGAAGGAGCTCGGGGTGCCCGCCTACGTGATCTTCCACGACGCGACGCTCCGCGAACTGGCGACCCGTCGCCCGGCGGCGCTCAGCGACATCGACGGTATCCCGGGCATCGGCCAGAAGAAGCTCGACACGTACGGGGAGGCGCTTCTGGAGGTTGTGGCAGGTCTCTCATAGAACCTTCCGCGGGTTGTAGGTATCCACAAGGTGCCGCGAGGCGCGAGGCGCGCCGATTGTAGGGCTGGCACTGGTTGTTTGGCGTGCGGCAAGCAGGCTCATATCGTGAAAATGCGAGCATTTCGAACCGACGCCAAGAGATGAGGGCCACCCATGGTCACCACAGCTGTTACTGACACCACCGCTGCCGCGAAGGCGGGGCTCCGGAAGGTCGAGCTTCCGGCGAAGGGTTCGAAGAATGCCGCGAACGCGAAGGGTTCGAAGAACGTCGCGCCCGCGACATCCGTCGCACCTCGCATCGACATCGACTGGCTGAGCCGCTACCTGCTCGGCACCTGGTCGGAGGCGCGCCTCGAGTCGCGCCGGGTCGCCGGCCGGCCGGAGCTGCAGCGCATCGAGGGCCAGACCCGCGCCGAGCACCGCACGACGGTCTTCGGCCAGCTGCACGTGCTGGTCGGGGAGGGCGCCGTGAACAAGGCCTTCCCGAAGCACCTCGGCGGTGAAGACGACCACGGCGGCAACATCGCCGGGTTCGAAGAACTGGTGACCGCCGACCCGTCCCTGCAGATCAAATCAGGCGTGCAGTGGGGCCTGTTCGGTGCCGCCGTACTGCACCTCGGCACCGCCTACCACCACGAGACCTTCCTGCCCGCGATCATGAGCCTCGAGGTGCCCGGTGCCTTCGCGATGACCGAGACCGGCCACGGCTCGGATGTCGCCGCCATCGGCACCACGGCGACCTACGACGCCGCCACAGAGGAGTTCGTGCTGAACACGCCGTTCCGCGGCGCATGGAAGGACTACCTCGGCAACGCAGCTGTCGACGGCACCGCAGCGGTCGTGTTCGCCCAGCTCATCACGGCGGGGGTGAACCATGGCGTGCACGCGTTCTACGTTCCGATCCGTTCGGTCGACGGCACGTTCCTCGACGGGGTCGGCGGGGAGGACGACGGCCTCAAGGGCGGCCTGAACGGCATCGACAACGGCCGACTGCACTTCGACCACGTGCGCGTGCCCCGCCTCAACCTTCTGAACCGGTACGGCGACGTCGCCGCCGACGGTACCTACACCTCGTCGATCACCAGCCCGGGCCGCCGCTTCTTCACGATGCTCGGCACCCTCGTGCAGGGCCGGGTCTCGCTCGACGGGGCATCCACCGCGGCAGCCAAGATCGCCCTCATCATCGCGATCACCTACGGCAGCCAGCGCCGCCAGTTCACGGCGGGCAGTGACACCGACGAGGAGGTGCTGCTCGACTACCAGAAGCACCAGAGCCGTCTCTTCCCGCTCCTGGCGACGACGTATGCCGCGAGTTTCGCCCACGAAGTGCTGCTGACGAAGTTCGACAGCGTGTTCTCGGGCGCGCATGACACCGACGTCGACCGGCAGGACCTCGAGACGCTGGCCGCGGCGCTCAAACCGCTCTCCACCTGGCACGGGCTCGACACCCTGCAGGAGGCGCGCGAGGCGTGCGGAGGGGCCGGGTTCCTCGCCGAGAACCGCCTCACCAGCCTCCGGGCCGACCTCGACGTATACGCGACGTTCGAGGGCGACAACCACGTGCTGCTGCAGCTCGTGGCGAAACGACTGCTGACCGACTACAGCCGCAAGTTCGCGAAGGCCGACGTGGGCGTGCTCGCCCGCTACGCCGTCGAACAGGCCGCCGACCGCGCCGTGAACGGTGCGGGGCTCCGTCGGCTCGCCCAGAACGTCTCCGACCGCGGGTCTGTCGCCCGCTCGGTGGGGCAGCTCCGCTCCGCGCGCTCGCAGCGCGCCCTGCTGACCGACCGCGTCGAGACGATGGTCGCCGAGATCGCCGGCAACCTGCGGCCTGCAGCGGCGGGCTCGAAGAAGCCCGGGGCGAAGAAGAAGGCTGCCGACCTGTTCAACCAGAACCAGAACGCGATGATCGATGCCGCGCAGGCGCACGGTGAACTGCTGCAGTGGGAGGCCTTCACGGATGCTCTCGCGAAGATCGACGACCCGGGCACGAAGACGGTGCTGACCTGGGTGCGCGACCTGTTCGGGCTCGGCCTGATCCAGAAGCACGCGGCGTGGTACCTCATCAACGGTCGGCTCTCGCCGAGCCGGGCGAAGGCCGTCGAGGCGTACATCCAGCGCCTCACCCTGCGGCTCCGCCCGCACGCTCTCGACCTCGTCGACGCTTTCGGCTACGGCCCCGAGCATGTGCGCGCCCCGATCGCCTCCGGTGCCGAGGCGGCGCGCCAGACCGAGGCCAGGGACTACTACCGTGACCTCCGCGCGAGCGGCGACGCCCCGGTCGACGAGAAGGCCCAGAAGAAATAGCGCAGCTCGACTAGTACCCGGGTACCACACAGGCGGAGGCGGCAGCCGTAAAGACCCGTCTGTGGGCGGATGCCCGGGTACGAGGCATCCTCGTAGTGTCGAAGCATGATCGAAGCACACTCACTCAGTAAGAAGTACGGCCCGAAGACCGCCGTCGACGATGTGACGTTCACCGTCAGGCCGGGGCTGGTCACCGGCTTCCTCGGCCCGAACGGCGCCGGCAAGTCGACCACCATGCGGATGATCGTGGGCCTCGACCGCCCGAGCGGTGGCAGCGTCACCGTCAACGGCAAGGCCTACCGCGACCACGCGGCGCCGCTCCACGAGGTGGGTGTGCTGCTCGACGCGAAGGCCATCCACCAGGGCCGGTCGGCCTACAGCCACCTGCTCGCGCTCGGCGCGACCCACGGCATCGGGGCTTCCCGGGTGCGCGAGGTCATCGAGATGACCGGGCTCGACACCGTCGCGAAGAAGCGCGTCGGCGGGTTCTCGCTCGGCATGGGCCAGCGGCTCGGCATCGCCGCCGCGATGCTCGGAGACCCGTCGACCCTCATCCTCGACGAACCGGTGAACGGGCTCGACCCCGAGGGTGTGATGTGGGTGCGCGAGCTCGTGCGCTTCCTCGCCTCGGAGGGCCGCACCGTGCTGCTGTCCAGCCACCTGATGAGCGAGATGGCCCAGACGGCCGACCACATCATCGTCATCGGCAAGGGCCGCGTCATCGCGGACGCGCCGGTGGCCGACATCGTCAGCGGCGCCACCACCTCCTCGGTGCGAGCGGTCAGCCCGCGCGCCGCGGAGATGGCCCGCCTCCTCAACTCGCCCGGCGTGACCATCACCAGCGTCGACGGAGAGACCCTCGAGATCGTCGGGCTCACGTCGGCGGCCGTCGGTGAGATGGCCGCCTCGAACGGCATCGTGCTGCACGAGCTCACCCCGCTCCGCGGCTCGCTCGAAGACGCCTACATGAACCTCACCGCCGACGCCGTCGAGTACCGCACGGGCGTCTTCGACCCCGTGAACACGCTGCAGCCCGCGGCCCACGCCGACCCTGCAACGGTCGACGCCCCCCACGAACACACGCACGCGGCAAGCCACGCCGCTCCGACCCACGCCGCACCGACCGGCCCGGAGGCAACCCGATGAGCGCCACGATCACCAAGCGGAGCACTGCGCTCCCCACCTCGCCGATCCGCCTGACCGCGGGCGGCATCATCCGTTCCGAGTGGATCAAGCTCCGCTCCCTCCGTTCGACGATCTGGGCGTACGCGGTCATCCTCGTGCTGCAGATCGCGATCGGGCTGCTCGTGATCTCGTTCACGGTGAGCAACATCGACTCCCCCCGCGGGGAGGCGATCCTCCAGTCCCCGGAGCTCGCCACAGCCGGCGCGACGGCCGGAGTCGTCTTCGCCCAGCTCGTCGTCTCCGTGCTCGGCGTGCTGGTCATCAGCGGCGAGTACTCCACCGGCCAGATCCGTTCGAGTTTCGCCGCGGTGCCCAAGCGACTGCCTGTGCTCTGGGCGAAGCTCGCCGTGTTCGGCGTCGTCACGTTCGTGGTCTCGCTCGTCGGCATCCTGCTCGCCTACGGCGTCACCTACCCGATCCTCGCGAATGCCGGCCACTCGTCGAATCTCTTCGACTCGGCCGTCTTCCTGCCGATCATCGGTGCGGCCGGTTACCTCGCCCTGATCGGGATGCTCGCCCTCGGCCTCGGCGCGATCCTCCGCAGCACCGCCGGTGGTATCGCCGCCTCGCTCGGTCTGCTGCTCGTCGTGCCGGTGATCTTCTCGCTCATTCCGGTGGACTGGGCGCACAGCATCTCCGACTGGCTGCCGGGTTCCGTCGGCCCGGCGATCTACCAGATGAGCGCGACATTCGAATGGTGGCAGGCCCTGCTCATTATGATCGGATGGATCGCCGTCGTCTTCGCCGCGGCCGCCACCCTGATGCGCCGGAGGGATGCCTGAGCATGACGCCTGACGAACGCCCGGTCACCCCGCCTCGAACGGCGACGGTGGCCGGGCGTTCGTCCGTCGGGCAAGGGGCGGTTCCGGTTGCCCGTGGTGCTGCCGGGCCGGGTGCACCCGCGGCGGCTCCGGATGCCCGGATGAGCGACCTCGCCCTGCCGAAGCCACCCGGGGTGTTCCGTTCGTTCTTCGCCCGGCACGCCTGGATCGTGGACGGTTCGATCGTGGTGGTCTACGGGCTGCCCACCATCCTGTTCCTCGGTGTCTCGTTGGCGATGGGACGGGACGACTGGAGCCGCGACCCGCTCCGGGCGGGCGCGGCGATCGCGGGTTCGCTGATCGTGCTCGTCGCCCTCTACCTCCGCCGACGGCATCCGTTCGTGCTCGTCATCGCGACGGGGGTCGGCATCCTCCTGGTCGCCCCGAGCTTCGAGGGCCTCGCCCAGATCCCGTCGGTCGTGGCGCTGTACGGGGTCGCGGTGTACGTGTCGTCGCGGTCGGCCCTGGTCGCGTTCGCGGGCCTCGCGGCGGTGCGCATCCTCGCCGATCTGATTGCTCGTGGCGGCGATCTCGGACAGGTGCTCGTGATGTCCACGGCCTCCATCTTCCTGATGCTGATCGCGACCCTGATCGGCATCAACGTGGGCAACCGCAAGCGGTACGTCGAGGCGCTGCTCGACCGCGCCGCGCAGCTCGGGCGCGAACGGGACCAGCAGGCCCTGCTCTCCTCCGCCTCCGAGCGGGCGCGCATCGCCCGAGAGATGCACGACATCGTGGCACACAGTCTCACGGTGATGGTGGCGCTGGCGGATGGGGCGGACCGCACCGTCGGCCACGATCCGGGCCGCGCCCAGGAGGCGATCCGGCAGGTCGCGGAGACGGGCCGCGTGGCCCTCGCCGACATGCGCGTGGTGCTCGGGGTGCTGGCTGAGCCGCTCGCGCCCGCCCAGGAACCCGCCCGAGAACCCGCCCCGGAACCCGTCCCGGAACCCGTCCAGGGGACCCAAAGTGCTCCTTCCGGGGCCTCTCTGGAGCAATTCGCGTCCCCTCGAGGCCGCGCGACCGCAGGCGCCGACGCATCGCCGTCGCTCACTCCGCAGCCCGGCCACGACGACCTCGACGCGCTCATCGCCTCGTACCGGAGCGCCGGCATGGTGGTCGTGTACACGGTCACGGGGGCGATCAACCCCGATCCGGGCATCCAACTCGCCGTGTTCCGCATCGTGCAGGAGGCTCTCACGAACAGCCTCCGCTACGCGCCCGACCCGAAGCACGTCACGGTCGCCGTCGTGTTCTCCGGGGACGGGATCGCGGTGACCGTCTCCGACCAGGGCCAGTCGCAGGTCGCGGCCCCCTCGATCGGAACCGGCCACGGCATCGTGGGCATGCGGGAGCGCGCGCACGGCTACGGCGGAACCCTCGAGGCAGGCCCGACGACGGCCGGCGGGTGGCAGGTGCGCGCGCGCATCCCGCAGCCGGCGAAACCCGCGGGAGACGCTGAAGACACGGAGGACGCATGACCGACATCCGGCTGCTGCTGGTCGACGACCAGGCGCTGCTCCGCCTCGGGTTCCGCATGGTGCTCGAGGCCGAGCCGGGGTTCGTGGTGGTGGGCGAGGCCTCCGACGGGGCATCCGGTGTGCGCGAGGCGACCGCGCTCCGGCCCGACGTGATCCTGATGGACGTTCGGATGCCCGGCATGAACGGCATCGAGGCGACCCGGGCGATCGTGCGGGAGGTGCCCGAGAGTCGCGTGCTGATCCTCACGACGTTCGACCTCGACGAGTACGCCTTCGAAGCGCTGAGGGCGGGTGCGAGCGGTTTCCTGCTGAAGGATGCCCGGCCTGCCGAGCTCGTCGCGGCGATCAACGCCGTGGCGTCCGGGGATGCCGCGGTCTCGCCGCGCGTCACCCGGCAGCTGTTGGAGCTGTTCGGCCGCGACCTGCCCGGGGCCGGGGCTGGGGCGGGGGCCGGGGCCGGGGGCGGGGCCGGGACGGCAGCAATCGGCGGCGCTGGCGGCGCGACGGGCGCTGAGCGCCGGGAGGGTGCCCCCGGGCATCCGGAGACCGACGGCACCGTGCAGGCCGGCCGCCACGCCAGCAGGATCGCAGCACTCACCGAGCGGGAGCGCGAAGTGCTCGTCGCGATCGCCGAAGGGCTGACGAACACCGAGATCGCCGGCCGGCTCGTCGTTTCGGAGTCGACGGTCAAGTCCCACGTGGGTCGGGTGCTGACGAAGCTGCAGGCGCGCGACAGGGTGCAGGCGGTCATCCTCGCCTACGAGGCCGGGCTGGTCGGGCCGCTCGAGCGCTGAGCGTTTCGGGCGAAAGATCGTGGGAAACGACGGTGCACCGCTATGTTGAGCACAACCGAGGAGCCCAAACATGGGCATATTGCTCTATGGCAACCCCAGCATTGAGATCGATTTCGACGACCGCGCCCTGACCCACCTGCAGATCGTCATCACGGCGAAGCTCCGGCGGCGGGAAAGTTTCGTCTTCTCGTGGACCGACTCGCCGGGCGCCGGCAGCGGTCGCAGTTCGATCTGGGTCGATCCGAGCAGCACCCTCTACTACCGCTTCTACGGCAGCCGGATCCCGTCGATCAACCGTGTGTGGATCGAACGTCTGATGGCGTCCGCGAACAGCGGTGGGGGCCTCTACTTCACTCCGGAGCCGCCCGAGGGGAGATCGTGAGCCCGGTGCGCACCGCGGGAGCGGACACGGTGCTGCCCGGGCCGTAGGCTCGGAACATGGCAGCCCTCCGAACCCTGTACCCCGAGATCGAGCCCGACGAGATCGGCTTCCTGCCGGTCGGTGACGACCAGGAACTCTACTGGGAGACCTCCGGCAACCCCGACGGCAAGCCGGTCGTGTTCCTGCACGGCGGGCCGGGCGGCGGCACCAGCCCCGCGCACCGGCGCCTCTTCGACCCGGCGAAGTACCGCATCGTGCTCTTCGACCAGCGCGGCTGCGGCCAGAGCATCCCGCACGCGTCGACCTCGCCCGACCACCTCGCGTCGAATACGACCTGGCATCTGGTCGAGGACATCGAGAAGCTCCGCTCGCACCTCGGGATCGACCGCTGGATGGTCTTCGGCGGTTCGTGGGGCAGCACGCTCGGGCTCGCCTACGCCCAGACGCACCCTGAGCGCGTCACCGAGCTCGTGCTGCGGGGCATCTTCACGCTCCGGAAGCTCGAACTCGACTGGTTCTACGAAGGCGGGGCGCGGATGATCGTGCCCGACCTGTGGGAGCAGTTCGTGGCGCCCGTGGCGGCGTCGCCGCTTGTTCCGGATGATCGGGGGCACCTGATCCGCGCGTACCACCGGCTGCTGAACGACCCCGACCCGCGGGTGCACGTGCCCGCAGCCGTGGCGTGGTCCACGTGGGAAGCGTCGACGATCACCCTCCTGCCGCGCGCGGAGCTCGTCGCGCGGTTCGCCGAGCCCTCCTACGCGCTCGCGTTCGCGCGCATCGAGAACCACTACTTCCTGAACGGTGGGTGGCTCGACGAGGGGCAGCTGATCGCCGACGCCGGGCGGCTCGCCGGGATCCCCGGGGCGATCATCCAGGGCCGGTACGACCTGTGCACGCCCGCCGTGACGGCGTGGGACCTGCACGAGGCGTGGCCGGAGGCGTCGTTCACGCTGGTGCCCGACGCCGGCCACGCGTTCGACGAGCCGGGCATCCTCGACGCCCTCCTCGAGGCGACGGACCGCTTCGCGGCCTGACGCCGCCGCCCCGCGCCCCGCTCTCGCCGCGCCCCCGCACCCCCGCCCCCTCTCGCCGCGCGCCCTCGCGCCCCCGCGCCCAGCGCCCGCGCGCCCGCCCCGCTACTGTTTGTCGCTTCCGCTACGGCGCGCGCAGGCGCGGAAGCGACAAACGGGCGCGCTTCGACCTGCGCGCGCGAAAGCGGGGGCGGCCCGGGGGAGGGGCCGCCCCCGCGGGGGTGGTGCTGGGATGGTGCTGGGCTGGTGCGCGGGGCGGGTCAGCCGCCGATCGGGGTCGGGTCGACGGGGTTCGGCGGCACCGGCAGGGAGCCGTGGATCTGGTTCTGCGCCTGGCACTGGCTCGTGCAGTTGGTGGCGCCGGCCGAGAGCTCGATGGCGTCCTCGCCGAGCACGCCGCCGAGGCGACCGCCGGGCTGCACGATCCACTTCGTCACGGTGCCGGTCTGCAGGGTCTTCGTCGCGACCTGGGGACTGTCCTTGCCGAGCAGCATCTGGTGCGCGTTCGGGCCGGAGGTGACAGCGTCGACACCGTCGCCGAAGTTCACCTTGCCGGTGAAGGCGTTGACGAAGTAGAAGATGCCCGGGGCGAGGGTGTGCACGAACTCGACGGGGGCGGCGAACTCGGTCTCCATCTGGAAGATGCCGCCCTGCGCGCCATCCTTCGCCTGGATCTTGTACTTGCCGGCCGCGGTGGTGAACGTCACGACGAGCGTGTCGTCCTGCACCTGCAGTTCCTTGATGGTCGCGCCCGCCAACTGGGCGGAGGAGAGCGTGGGAACCTTGGAGGCGAAGATCGTGGTCGGCTTCGTGACCATCCGCTGGGCATCCGGAGCGCCGGTCAGCGTGTAGTTGTAGACGCCGAGGTTGGCGACCCGGATGTCGAAGCCGACGTTGATGCCGCGCACGGCGACCGTCGCACCGGGCTTCAGATCCTTCAGCTTGACGTCTTTGCCGGGAGCCGGGTTGTAGGTGGTGCCGGCGACGGTGACCGCGAAGTCACCGCCGTTCGCGCTCGTCTTGGCCTGGGCGGGAGCGGCGAACGCGAGAGACGAGGCGAGCACGGCGGCCGCGACGATCGCCGCCCTGCCGATGGTGCGCCTGGTGCGGGTGGGAGCCATGGGAGGGGCCTTTCGATCGGGGAGGGTGCGGAGGTGTGCTGTCCTCCGACTCTCCCCGTTCCCACCGGTGCCGGCAATCAGACCATGGTCGTAGTACCTCGCGCGGGGGCGACCCGACAGGGCTTCGGATGCCCGGGGTCGGGCGGCCCCGGGCATCCACCGACCGCGGCTCAGAGCTTCGCGACCCGACCCGACGGGAGCAGCAGGGCGACCAGAGTCGCCGCAGCGAGGGCTGCACCGCCGACGAACACCGCGGGGATCGCCGCGTCGACGTATCCGGTCGGGGTGAGCTGGCCGCCCGCGCCCGTGAAGACGGCGGTCAGCACGGCGATTCCGAGCGCCACGCCGATCTCCCGGAGGGTCGAGTTGGTGCCGGACGCCTTGGCCTGGTCGGCCGGGGCCATGTTGATGAGAACGGCCGACGATGACGGGGCGAAGACGAGCCCCATACCGATCCCGGTGAGCAGGAACGGCCCGACCATCGAGGCGTAGCTCGCATAGGCCGACAGGATGCTCGCAAGCCAGAGAATGCCGGCCGCCTGCAGCGCGAGCCCTGCCACGATCGGCGCACGGGTGCCGATGCGCGGGGTGATCAGGCCGGTGAGGGGGGCGACGACGAGGGGCGCCATCGTCCACGGCATGGTCATCAGGCCGGCTTCGAGCGGGCTGTGTCCCTGCACGATCTGCAGGAACTGGATGAGGATGAACACCGATCCGAAGATGCCGAAACTGAAGACCACGCCGACGATGTTCGCGACGCTGAAGCTGCGGTCGCGGAACAGGCGGAGCGGCAGCAGGGGAGCGGATGTGCGGGACTCCCACACGATGAACGCCGCGAGCAGCACGGCACCGAGCGCGAGCGACCCGACCACCTCGAGGCTCGACCAGCCCGCGTCGTTGCCGCGCACGATCCCGTAGACGATTCCGAGCACGCCGAGCCCGACGAGCGCGAGCCCCAGCACGTCGGCGCGGAGGCGCGCCCCGAAGGTGTTCGGCAGTGCCAGCAGCGCCAGCGGCACCGAGATGATGCCGATCGGAACGTTCAGCCAGAAGATCGCCTCCCAGTTGAACCCTTCGATGACGGCGCCACCGATCAGGGGGCCGAGTGCGACCCCGAGGCCGGAGACTCCACCCCAGATGCCGATCGCGAGCGGGCGGAGCCGCGTGCTGACCGACCCGACGAGCAGCGTGAGCGAGAGGGGCATGAGCGCCGCCGCGCCGACGCCCTGGAACGCGCGGCCGACGATGAGCATCCACGGATCGGTGCTGAGCGCTGAGAACGCACTCGCCGCGGTGAAGAGTGCGATGCCGAAGACGAACACCGACCGGCGGCCGAGCCGGTCGCCGAGGGCCACAGCCATCAGCATGAAGGTGGCGAACGAGAGGGTGTAGGCGTTGACGAACCACTGCAGTTCGCCGATCGAGGCGTTGAGGTCGGTGCGGATGACCGGCAGGGCGCTCGTCATGATGAGGTTGTCGAGCGTCGCCATGAACATCGGCAACGAGGCCGCGACGACCGCGAGCCAGATCGGGATGCGGCGGCGGGTGGTCGGCTGTGCGCCGAGGGGCGTGTCGGGGCGGGGTGCGGGGAGGGTCTGGGTTGTCATTGCCGGGCTCGATTCCGGTGGGAGGTGTGGGCGGGGGAGGTTAACTTATCGATCGATTACTTCGAAACTTTAGCTATCGACTGATAACATGTCAAACATGAATGTTGCAGTCACCGGAGCCGGGCATCCACCGCTCACCCGCATGCGGGGCGAAGACCGGCGGGAATCGATCCTGCAGGCGGCGATGCAGGTGTTCGGGGACCACGGCTACGTCGGGTCGACCACGGCGCAGATCGCCCGCGCGGCCGGTGTGAGCCAGCCCTACGTGGTGCAGACGTTCGGCACGAAGGAGGGGCTCTTCCTGGCGGTGATCGACCGGGCGCTCGACCGGCTGCTCGCAGCTTTCGTCGAGGTGGTGGAGTCGTCGGCTACCGTGTCGGCCGGCGCTGACGGTGCTTCGTCAGCTGACGGCGCGGCGCCCGAGGACGGCATGACGCTCGCCGGCCGGCTCGGCAGCGCGTACATCGACCAACTGAACGACCACGGCCTGCTGCTCTCGCTGATGCACGCCTTCGTGCTCGGAAAGGATCCGGTGATCGGCCCGGTCGGTCGCGCCGGGTTCATGAAGGTCTATCGGTACCTCAGGGATGCGGCAGGATTCAGCCCCGAAGAGGTGCGGATGTTCCTCGCTGAGGGCATGCTGATCAACACGATGGTCGGGCTCAGGATGACCGACGACATCGACTCGGATCCCGACGTGCGGCAACTCCTCGAGTGCTCGTTCGAGGGCAAGCTCGAGCAGGTGCGGGCGCTCTCCGGGGCGTAGGCGGGCCCGGTTTCGGGTGCGGCTTCGGGTGCGGGTGCGGATGTGCGCGGCTTATGAGTCGCCGGTGAGAGCGCTGCGCGCGCTGTCGGCCTGGCGCGACCCTGTCTAGGGTCGGATCAGGGCCGCTCGCGCTCCCGACGGCGGCCCGACTGGAGGAGAACCGATGCTCATCGCCACATGGATGCTGACCGCCCTGCTCTCGCGAGCCGCCTCAGGTGCTGAAGGCGGCGCCGATGCTGGCGCGGGTTCTGCTGCGGTGATCGTGACCCTCATCGCGCTCACCGTCGGCGCTGCACTCGCAGCGGTGGGCGCAGTGGTCGCGGTCGCCGTCTCCGTCGCGGCGGTTGCTGGTCGGTCTGCTGACGCGGCTGCGGTCAGTGCCGCTTCCCCGGCCTCTGGGCGCGCCGCCCTGGCCGCGATCGGCGTCGCCACCACCACCGTGGCCGGCGCCGCCACCGGTTCCGCGGCTGGTTCCGCCATCCCTGTCGGCCCCGCCATCCCCGCCACCGAGGCCGGCCCCGCGGCTGGTTCCGCCATGCTTGTCGGCTCCGCTGCCACCCCTGCCACCGCGGCCGGCCCCGCCACCCTCCCTGCTGCCGAGCCGCCACGCGTCGACATCGAAATGGTTATCGCCGCCATGGAACTGGCGTTCGCCAGCGAACCGAGCGTGAAGCCCGCCCATCTGGTTGCGTAGGCGACTGAGCAGCGACCGCACGGCGCGATACAGCGTCACCGACTACTTCCTCGACCGTCCCTCCGAACCCGGCGCCCGCCGCAGCAGCCAACGCCACCCCGCGTCGAGGGCATCGCTTCGCGGTCCGACCAGAGAGGCTCGGTGGCCGGCGCGCGGATGAGCAGCGCTGGCGATGTGGAGACAGAACGGGCCCCGCGGGAGCCTGCTTGGGCAGACTTCGCGGGGCCCTACCCGCGCCGTTCCTGTTCGGCGCGAGTCGGACGAGAGTGGAAGACCAGGGGCCCCGACCTTCCACTCTCAGATTGTCAGCTGCCGGATGCCGCACGCCGGCGGCGATTCGCGGTCAGGGTGAAGGCTGCGAAGCCGGCTCCCAGCAGAGCGAAGGCGAGGGTGCCCCACGGCACCAGTTGCGACTCCAGCGGTAGTCCTGTGTGGGCGAGTGTCGCAGTCGTTCCGGTGTCGCCGCGGCTCGCCGCTGTTGCTGCAGCCGTGGTGGCGGTCGTGGTCGGAGTGGTCGTCGGCTGCACGATCGGGCCGGCGTTGGGGCCGACCGAAGCACTTGCCAGATCGACCTGGGCGGTGGTGCCGTTCGGCCCGAGACCGATCCGGAGAGCCGTCTCTGTGAACGTTCCGGCCGTCACGTCACGGTGGTTGACGGTGAACTGTGTGAGGTTCCGCAGGGCGATGCCGAGCAGTCCTTGGAAGGCGCTACCCAGGTTCATCACAATGGGGTCGACGATGGCACGGGCGGTCGTGATGGCGAGCGTCAGAGCAGGCCTCATTCCCACAGGCACGCCCGGAATTGCGGCTGTCGCAGTGGCAAGGTAGTCGTTCGCCTCCCGCGTGATCTGGTTCGACACGGCAAGGGGGATGAACTGGGTCAGGTCGGTGTCAGCCGGGAGATCGTTCAGGTCGCTGGGGAGACCCGCCGCCTGAAGGTCCGCCGTCGTCAGCTTCATGGTGAAGTCGGCAGGGAAAGGATTTGAGGGGGCAGGGGCCCCCGCGGCCGCCAGCGCGGCGATGACCGCGTCGAGGGCGGGTCTGATGGTCGAGACGGGCGTCGCTACCAGGGGGCCGCCCACCGTCAGGCCGAGGGCTCCCAGTCGATACCCGCCCGACTGCGCGCCGGCTGCACTCTGGTCGGCGGAAGCCGAGAGCTCGACGAAGTCGGCCTTGAGAGCGACAGGATCGGTCACCGGGTTGCCCACGAGGAGCGTCGCAGCGCTGCCTGTGGTCGGGGTGCCGACGGGTCCGCCCCTCGTGAGGGCAGGCCCCGCGAGCATGACGACAGTGCTGGCGACCGTTCCCGAGAACGCCATCGAAGACCCGTCATTGTTCGCGCGACCGTACTGACCGACTGCGCCGAGCCTGACGACGCCCGCGTCACCGAACAGCATCGCCGTCCCCCCTGCACTGAGGGCCGTCAGCCCGCTGATCGCTCCGGCGTCCAACGGCCTGTCGACGATGACGTCGCCCGCTGCAGTGGTGTTGACGGCATCAGCGCCCTTCAGGGTGGGCAAAGAGTCGAGTATCGAGGTGGTGAGCAGTGACGTGGTGACGAGCCTGCCCGTGCCCTGCGAGACGATCGTCTGCGCGTTGGCCGATGCGGGAACAGCGAGTGCGAGAGTGGTTCCCATCGCGAGTGAGGCGGCGAGCATCCGCCGCCCTACCCGGAACCGTTCTCCGGATATGCGCGAGTGAGTTCGGCCGCGGGGTGGTGCATTCTTCACTGGTGTCCTCCATGTTCACCCCACTGCCGGGGGTTCAGAAGGAAGAGTAGCGCATTAATGACGAATCATCATTAAATACGTCGCTGAGGTCTGCGCGTGATGGTCAGGATGAGGATGCCCGCGACGAGGAGCAGAAGCCCGACGACAATCGAGGCCGTGAACTGCTCGTGCAGCAGCAGTACCCCGAGAACGGTGGCGGTGAGCGGTTCGACGAGGGTGAGGGTGGCGGCGCGCGACGCAGGCAGGCGGCGGAGCCCGCGGGCGAAGAGGGTGTAGGCCAGCGCGACGGTCACGATGGCCAGCCAGGCCGTGCTCGCTAATCCGCCCGGCCGCGCGAGCCAGCCGAGGTCTGTCGTCAGGAGCACCGGTGCCATGATCACGGCTGCGGCGCCGAAGGTCGCGCCCATCGCGGCGGTGGGGGGCCAGCCCCGGTCGAGCAGCAGTTTGCTGCTGAGGGCGTAGACCGCGTACGAGGCGCCGGCTCCGAGCGAGCCGAGCAGGCCCACGACGGTCACGGTTCCGGATGCCCCGCTCCCCGACTGGGCAGGACTCAGGATGCCCGACAGCACGGCCACGCCGGCCGCCGCCACGGCAGTCGCCAGGGCCCAGCGCAGCCCGGGCGCCTTTCTGCGGACGCCCCACTCGAGCAGGCCGGTGAGCACGGGTGCCGATCCGAGTGCGACCAGCGTGCCGACTGCGACACCGTTCTCGTGGGTGCCGGTGAAGAAGGTGGGCTGGTAAGCGGCGACCCCGATGGCGCCGACGATGACGAGTGCCAGGGCCGCGGCCGGAGAGCGTCGTCGCCCTGGCGCTCGCGGCGGTGCCGAGGGGGAATCGTCTGACGGAGCGCAGAGTTCAGTGCCGGTCACGCCGCCGCGACGGGTGCGGGCGGCGATCGCCAGTGCGATCAGGGCGAGAAGTGCCCCGCCGAAGACGATCCGCGCCGCTCCGAGGGAGAGCGCGCTTGCGTCGGCGGCGCCGAGGGCCTGGGCGGTGCCGGTCGTGCCGAAGCAGACTGCGGCTGCGACCACGAGGAGGGTCGCGGCCCGGGTGCCCGTGTTCAGCGAGCGGCCCGGACTGGTCATCCCCCGATTCTGGCACAGGGCGCGGCGCGGTCTGGCGGCCGGGTGTGCCCCGGGCCAGATGGGTTCCGGGACCGTTCAGCCAAGGGGCGCATATCGCGTCAGAACGAGGGGCTTGGAGCGATATGGGACCCTTTGAGCCTCCTCAACGCGCCACGGCGGTCGGGCGCGCGCGGCGCGCCGACACGATCCGCGCGACCAGTGTCACCACCACGACCACCACAGCCGCCACGAGCGCCGCCATGGCCACGGGCCGGGAGGGGAGCGATCCCGAGACGCGGGAGACATCGATCCAGACCAGTCCCCAGGCCAGCGACAGCATCGGGGCGACGCTTCCCCGGCTCCAGACGGCGACGAGCACGCCGACCAGACCCGCCACGGCGACGATCGTGATGCCCCAGGCTTCGGGCGACCATCCGAAGCCCGTGAAACCGGCGAACTGCAGGTACGACGTGAGATTCGCGGCCGTCGCGACGCTCACCCAGCCGAGGTACAGGCCGAGAGTGCCGTCGACGAGCAGGGTGCCGATGAGCGAGCGGCGGCCGAGACCGCGGGTCGCGATGGCGCGCGAGTATGCCCAGCAGAGCGCCACCAGAAGCAGCACGATCACCACCGCGCTGAGGGCGAGGAGGCCCGCCTGCACGCTGAGGATCCAGGCCGCGTTCAACACCAGGGTGAGCAGCACCGGGTAGCCGAGGCGGCGCTGGCGATCATCCGCTCGCTGCGCTGGGAGGAACTGCCAGATCGCGTACGCCACGAGGCCGAGGTAGATGACGCTCCAGATCGAGAAGGCTCCGCCCGCCGGTGCGAGCAGTGTCGCGTCGGCGCTGAGCGCGCCGCCCGCGGCCTCTGCGATCGGGGTGCCGCCGGCGGCACCGGATCCGATGAAGGAGCCGACGAGGGCAACGACCGCACCCACGGCGACGAGCACCTGGCGCAGGCGGTCGGAGGAGGGGGCGTGCTGACCCGATTCGAGGTGTGCCTCGTGTGACGTCATGCTCCTATTCCAGAGGCTTTCCCCAGGGAAAAGCAAGACCGCGCTGCCGGTCGGATCGCTGTGGGAGGATAGGAGTATGGCTGAAAACGGTGAACAGGGCGCGCCCATCATGGCGGGTAGCGACGACGCGACCAACGAGGAGAAGACGGCCGGAATCCTTGCCCAGACCCGGCAGGACTACGCTGGCCAACCCCTGACGGTCGTGCTGCACAACCTCCGTGAGCGGTTCGAGCAGGCGAAAGTCGAGACCGACGACATCACGCTCGCCCGTCTGGCGCACCAGATCTCCGACAGCTAGACCGGCCGGTGGTGGCCAGCCGGTCGCCACACCCCGGCTCCGGGCGTCCTCCCCCCGGAGCCTCGTCCCCCCCTCCGGTTTCGTCCACCCGGGCCCTGTTCCCTCCGGGTTCGGCCATACGTGTGATCACTTCGAGGTGCCCCGTCCCATGCTCAGTCCGTCGACCTGGCCCGGCTGGTTCCGGGGAGCTCTGCTCGTCGCCGCGTTCTTCGCGCTGTTCCTTCCCCATGTGGGGTGGCTCGCGACGCTCGCCCTGGTGGTCGCTGCGCTGATCTCCTTCCGTGCCTCGGCGGCTCTCCGCCAGGGCGACGAGCTTCTGCGAGCCGAGCTGTTCGAGGTTCCGGTGGGGGAGCCGGTCTCCACGATCGAGGTCGCGGTCGATCATCCGTTCGAGGTCTATGCCACCGACTACCACCAGGAGGGCATCCTCGCCGTCGTCGAGGCCCGAACGGCCCTCGCGGAACCCGACGAGCCCCTCTTCGCCTCGCTCGAACTCGAACCGAACAATCCGTTCGACACGAACGCGGTGCGCGTGGAGCTGCTGCTCTACTACGGATCCCAGAAGGTCGGCTACCTGCCGCCCGGACTCAGCCGCGACTGGGCCGCGCAGTTGCGCCCGCACATTCTCGAGGCGCAGCAGGTGATCGTGCCCGCGACGATCCTCGGCAGCGGTTCGAAGGGCGATCCGTGGCGGGTGCGGCTCGGCTGAGCGGCGGCTCCGGATGCCCGGGGCTGGCCGCTTGTGCGGTGCGGAGTGACGGGCCTGGCCGAGACCGGCTCCGGATGCCCGGGGCTGGCGCTTGTGCCGGGCCGATGCCGAGCCGGCCTCGGCCCATGCACCGGATGCCCGGGGCTCAGTCGCGCGCGCCGGCGAGCCGTGCGGGGTCGAGGTCGATCCGCCGCAGCAGCTGGGCGTTCGCGGCCACGATGATCGTCGACGCCGACATCAGGATCGCGCCCACCGCTGGCGACAGCACGAATCCGATCGGAGCCAGCACGCCGGCCGCCAACGGCACCGACAGCAGGTTGTAGCCCGCACCCCAGACGAGATTCTGGATCATCTTGCGGTAGCTCGCCTTCGACAGCTCGATCACCGAGAGCACCGCACGGGGGTCGCTCGAGACCAGCACGACGCCGGCGGACTCGATCGCGACATCCGTGCCCCCGCCGATCGCGATGCCGACATCGGCGCGGGCGAGTGCGGGTGCGTCGTTGACGCCGTCGCCGACCATCGCGACCCGGAGGCCGCGCGCCTGCAGTTCGGCGACCTTCCCGTCTTTGTCTTCGGGGAGCACCTCGGAGAAGACCTCGTCGATGCCGAGCTCTTCCGCGACCGCGTTCGCGACCGTGTGCGAGTCGCCGGTGATCATGGCGACGGTGACGCCGCGGGCGTGCAGTGCGTCGACCGCCTGGCGGGACTCGGGCCGGATGCCGTCCTCCAGCGCGAACGTGCCGAGCACCTGCCCGCCGCGGAGTACGTGCAGCACCGTGGCGCCGCGCTCGGCCCAGGCGGCGGTCTCGCGGGCGAGTCCCTCGGGCAGCTGGGTCCGCTCGGCGCGCAGCAGCGCGGGCCCGCCGACGCTCACCGTCTCCCCGTCGACGCTCGCCTGCACGCCGCGCCCGGTCAGCGAACGGAAGTCGCTCGCCCGGTACGCCGCGCTGTCGCCGGATCCAAACCCCGAAAGTTGTCGGTCTGCGGCGCCGATACCGGCAATTTTCGGGGTTTCGACTGCGGCGGGGGTGGCGGCGGCGCGCACGATGGCGCGGGCGAACGGATGCTCGGAGTCCGCCTCGACGGCGGCCGCGAGGGCGAGCAGCGTCTCGCGCGTCAGACCCGCGCCCGCGGGGGCGGAGTGGGCGGCATCCGGGGTCGGCGCCTGCGGCGCGGTCGGGAGCGCGCCCGCGGAGGCGGACGCGGGGGCGGCGACCGCGACATCCGTGACCGTCGGCTGGCCGAGCGTGAGGGTGCCGGTCTTGTCGAAGAGCACCACGTCGATGGTGCGCATGCGTTCCAGTGCGAGCCGGTTCTTCACCAGCACGCCCGCGCGGGCGGCGCGCTCGGTCGAGATCGCGATCACCAGCGGGATCGCGAGGCCGAGGGCGTGCGGGCAGGCGATCACGAGAACGGTGACGGTGCGGGTGACGGCGTCGTCGAGGTTGCCGACGAAGGCCCACACCACGAAGGTGACGATGCCGGCGGCTGCCGCGTAGTAGAAGAGGAGCGCCGCGGCGCGGTCGGCGAGGGCCTGGGCGCGCGAGGAGGAGTTCTGGGCGTCCGCCACGAGTCGGCGGATGCCCGCCAGCGCGGTATCGTCGCCGATCGCCGTCACGCGCACGCGCAGCGCACTGTCGGTGGCGACGGTTCCCGCGACGACACGGTCACCCGTCGTGCGTCGCACGGCTTTCGACTCGCCGGTGATCATGGATTCGTCGACCGCCGCCGTACCGTCGACGACGGTTCCGTCGGCGGGGATGCGCGCGCCGGAGCGCACGAGCACGACGTCGCCGGTCGCCAGGTCGCCGATGGGAACCTCCTCGGTGGCGGTGGCGGTGGCGGTGGCGGTGGCGGTGGCGGTGGCGGTGGCGGTGGCAGCGCCGGCGGCCGTGGCTGCACTTTCACCCGTCACGCGCTCTGCCGTGTCGGGGAGCAGGGCCGCGAGGGCGTCGAGGGCCCCGGATGCCGCACCCAGAGCCCGCATCTCGACCCAGTGGCCCAGCAGCATGATGACCACGAGCAGGGCCAGTTCCCACCAGAAGTCGAGGTCGAAGGAGCTGATCCTGAGGGTGGTGATCCACGAGGCGACGAAGGCCACGGTGATGGCCATCGCGATGAGGAGCATCATGCCCGGGCGGCGCGAACGCAGTTCGGAGAGGCCGCCGGTGAGGAACGGTGCCCCGCCGTAGACGAAGATGACGGTGCCGAGCACGGGGGAGATGAGGGTGGCGCCCGGGAAGTCGGGCACGGAGTAGCCGAGCAGCTGGCTGAACATCGAACTGAAGAACACGGTCGGCAGCGCGAGCACGAGGGTGATCCAGAACTTGGTGCGGAACTGCGCGGCGTGATCGCCGTGGCCCGCGTGCCCGCCGTGGCCCATGTGGTCGTGCCCGCCGTGACCGGCGTGGGCGTCGTGACTCGCGTGATCCATCTGGTCGTGGTCGTGCCCAGCAGGCGAGACGTGATCGTCGTGCCCAGCGTGTTCGTGCGCACCCGGAATGGTCATGTTCGCCCTTCGACCACTCCAGCATACCCCCCAGGGGTATCCGATGAAGGGCCCAAGACCGGACCCCGTGTGAGTTTCCACATCTTTTTCCCGCCCCGGCTCCGCCTCCGACGCGGGCGAGCCAGCATAATCAGAACGGAGAGGTGATTCGTGAGACTGCTGATTGTCGAAGACGAAGACGAGATGGGGCGCCTGCTGGTCAAGGGGCTCGTGGCCGAAGGCTACGAGGTCGACCGGGTGGCCAATGGTGTCGACGGTCTCATCTCGGTCAGCACCGAGACCTACTCCGCGGCGATCGTCGATGTGATGCTCCCGGGAATGTCCGGTTTCGAGTTCTGCCGCCACATGCGCGAGCAGAGCTCCTCCGTCCCCATCCTGCTGCTCACCGCCCGCGACGACGTCGACGACCGGGTGAAAGGTCTGGATGCCGGGGCCGACGACTATCTCACGAAACCGTTCGCGTTCGTGGAGCTGACGGCGCGCATCCGGGCCCTGCTGAGACGCGAGAGCGTCGGGCCGCAGCTCTCGCTCACGGTCGGTTCGCTCGTCGTCGACAGTCACAACCGCAAGGCGATCGTCGGGAACGCCACACTTTCGCTCAGCCCCAAGGAGTTCGACCTGCTGCGCCTGCTCGCCGGCCGGCCGGGCGTCACCATGAGCCGCACCGAGATCCTCGACGAGGTCTGGGGTCGCACCGAACACATCGACGCGAACGTCGTCGACCAGTACGTGAGCTACCTGCGGCGAAAGCTCGATCCGCTCGGCTCCGACGTGTCGATCGCCACACGCCGCGGTGTCGGCTACGGGCTCGAGGTCGCCGAGTGAGCCGCGTGGGCCGCGCCCGCCGAGTGGGCACAGCGGGCCGGTGACGGCGTGAGGCTCGCCCGACGCCTCTCCATCAGAGTGCGGCTGACCGTCGGCACCCTGGTCATCGCGGGGGTCTTCTTCGCGGGAACGGCCGTGGTCGTGCACCGGCAGGTCGACTCGATCCTCCGCAGCTCCTCGGTGATGCTGCTCGAGGGCGACCTCGCCCAGTACCAGCAGGAGATCGCCGACGGCCGATCGTCGAACCTCGACACCCCCGCCCAGGGCCAGCTCGTCGCGGTCATCGACCCGGTCGGGCGGGTGATGCAGTCGTCGCTGCCCGCCGAACTCGAGCCGCAGCTGTCGGCGCTCGCTGCTGCCGGAACCGCGGTGCAGGATGTTCGGACCCCCGCCGCGCGATACCTCGTCCTGGCCCGCCAGGTGTCGTCGAGCGATGGCGTCTGGAGTGTCGTGACGGCGCGCAATGAGGCGGCGTCGAGTCTCTCGCTCGACAACCTCACCCGCGCGCTGGCGTGGGGACTGGTCATCCTGACACTGCTCTTCGGGGTCGGGTCGTGGCTTCTCGCCTCTGCGGCACTCCGGCCCGTGTCGGCCATGCGGCGCACTGCCGAGCGGCTGACCGGCAGCGCCTCGGTGGAGCTTCTGCCCGTCGGCCCCGCGCACGACGAGCTGTTCTACCTCGCCAGCACGCTGAACGACCTGATCACGCAGCTGCGAGCGTCGGCCGACCGCGAGAAACAGCTCGTCTCGGATGCCAGCCACGAACTCCGCACGCCGCTCGCCATTCTGCAGACCCAGCTGGAACTCGCCCACCTCAGCACGGGTGACGCCGACGCGCTGCTCGGCGAGATCGAGTCGGCCGAACGCACGGTGCAGCGGCTCTCCGCGCTCGCGGCGAGCCTGCTCGAACTCACCCGGATCGAGGGGATGACCGCCCAGGAGACGACGACGTTCGACGATCTCGCCGAAGAACTCGCCGACGCGATCGACAGGGCCAGGCTGATCAGCATCGGCTCGGAGATCGTGGTGGACTACGAGGTGCTTCCGGATGGCACGGATGGCGGCGGCGAACGGGAGTCCGCTGCCGAGACTGTCACGGGGCCATCGCCGAGCGCTTCGCCCTGGCCGCCACCATCCCTTTCGCCGCCGACCGTGCCGCCAGCGACATCCACGCCCCCGGCCACACCCATGCCGCCGGCGGGGCGGTCGCGAAACGAGGTCTTCGACCTCTCCGGCCGGAGCTTCGGCCGGGTCGCGGACAACCTGCTCGGCAACGCCATCGTCGCTGTGAACGAGGCGGCAGGCCCGGGAACCGGATCCGTGCGGGCCACCCTCGCCCGCACCGCCGACGGCATCCGCCTCGAGATCAGCGACACGGGCCCCGGGATGTCGCCCGACTTCATTCCGCTGGCCTTCGACCGGTTCGCGCGCGAAGACGAGTCGAGGGGCGGAACCCGGCCGGGGTCCCGGGGGGCAGGCCTCGGACTCTCGATCGTGCTCGCCCTCGTCGCCTCGGCAGGCGGCACTGTTACGATGACGAACCGGCGACCACGAGGGCTGAGTGCCGTCGTCACCCTGCCCGCGTCGCGCGATCCCGCTCACCCGCCGGCGCCCGCAGCCGCCCCTTCCCCGCCCCCGCCCCCGCCCAGTCAGGACCAGAACGCGTGACCTTCGAATCGGCCCTGGCCGCAGTCCCCGGTGTGACGAACGCGCTCGGTGCGCTCACCGGAGTGAACCCGATCGACCCCAACACGGTCATCCAGAACACCGGGCCCTGGGCGCTCGTGGTGGTCTGCGCGATCATCTTCGCCGAGACCGGGTTGCTGATCGGTTTCGTGCTGCCGGGCGACACCCTGCTGTTCTTCACCGGGCTGCTGACTTTCACCGGCGTGATTCCCGTGCCGATCTGGCTCGTGGTAATCGTGATCTCGATCGCGGCCGTGCTCGGCGACCAACTCGGGTACCTGATCGGCTATCGAACGGGACCGCGCATCTTCGAGCGCAAGAGCTCCGGCATCTTCAGCACGAAGAGCGTCGAACGCACCCAGGCGTTCTTCACGAAGTACGGCGGGGTCGCCGTCATCCTCGCCCGCTTCATCGCAGTGGTGCGCACGTTCGCGCCCGTCGCAGCGGGTGTGGGCCGGATGCACTACCGGAAGTTCCTCCTCTACAACGCGATCGGCGGGGTGGGCTGGACCCTGCTGATCGTGCTGCTCGGTTACTTCCTCGGGCACATCCCCGGGGTCGCCGACGTCGTCACCCGGTACATCGACGTCGTTATCGGCGGAATCCTCGTGATCACGCTGGTCTCCGTGCTTGTCTCTGTGCTCCGCGCCCGCAGGGCGAACCGGGCGGAGAGCTGACACGATCTAAGCTCGTTCCATGGCCTCTTCTCCCTTCACTGTCTCCCAGGAACGCAAGATCGTCACCGAGCTCCCCGGCCCGAAGTCGAAAGAGCTGCACGCCCGCCGTCTGAAGACGGTCTCGCGCGGTGCGGGCACGCTCGCCGACATCTACATGGACCACGGATCGGGCGCCATCCTGGTCGACGTCGACGGCAACCAGATCATCGACCTGGGCTGCGGGATCGGCGTCACCACCATCGGCCACGCGCACCCGGCCATAGCCGCTGCTGCCGCCGCCCAGGCCAACAAGCTGACGCACACGCTGTTCACCGTGACGCCCTACGAGAACTACCTGCTGGTCGCCGAGAAGCTCGCCGAGATCACTCCCGGCGACTTCGAGAAGCGGTCGATCCTCGTGAACTCGGGAGCGGAGGCCGTCGAGAACGCGGTGAAGATCGCCCGCAAGTACACCGGTCGCCGGGCGATCGCCGCCCTCGACCACGCCTTCCACGGCCGCACCAACCTCACAATGGCGATGACCTACCGGCCGTGGCCGGAGCGTGCGGGGATGGGGCCGTTCCCCGGTGAGATCTACAGCGTTCCGACGAGCTACCCGTTCCGCGACCCTCAGGGCATGACGGGCGTCGAGGCGGCGGAGCGCACGATCGACTACATCAACACGCACATCGGGGCCACCGAACTGGCGGCGCTCTTCGTCGAGCCGATCCAGGGCGACGGGGGCATCGTCATCCCGGCCGAGGGCTTCTTCGAGACGCTCAGTGCCTTCTGCACCGAGAACGGCATCGTGTTCGTCTCCGACGAGATCCAGGCCGGCATCGCCCGGTCGGGCGCCTGGTACGCGATCGAGCACCACAACGTCGTCCCCGACCTGGTCACGAGCGCCAAGGGCATCGCCGGCGGCTTCCCGCTGGCCGCGGTCACGGGCCGCGCCGAGATCATGGACGCCGTGCAGCCCGGTGGCATCGGCGGCACCTTCGGCGGCAACCCTGTGAGCACTGCGGCGGCGCTGGCGGTCTTCGATCTCATCGAGAGCGAGAACCTGATCGAGGAGGCGAAGCGCGTCGAGCGGGCCTTCTTCGCTCGCATCGGCGACTGGGCCGAGCGTTTCTCGGTGGTCGGCGAGGTGCGCGGCAAGGGCGCCATGTTCGGCGTGGAGCTCGTGCATCCGGGCACCCGGAAGCCCAACCCCGAAGCGCTATCGGCGGTCATCACGCATGCGACCACGAACGGCGTGATCGTTCTGGATGCGGGCAGCTGGGACAGCGTGCTGCGCTTCCTGCCGAGCGTCGTCATCAGCGAAGCCCTCATCGACGACGCCGCGACCGTCATCGAGCAGGCCCTGCAGGCCCTCGAGCCGTAGGCCGCCGCGCGTCGCCCCGCGCCCCGCGGGCCTAGAAGCGGGCGGCTGAGGCCGCGTCGGTGACCACGAGCAACCCCGCCTGCTCGTATTCCTCGGCCAGGGCATCCGGGGCCGCCGCCGCACCCGTCACCAGCGCGTCGAACTCGCGGAGCGATCCGACGGTGCCGAGGTGCACCTGGCCGAGCTTGCTGCGGTCCGCGATGATCACCGCGCGGCTCGCCGACTCGAGCATCAGACGCTTCACCTGCGCCTCGGGCAGGTTGAGGTTCGTCACGCCGAGGGCCCCGTCGACCCCGTTGCAGCCGATGAACGCGAGGTCGGCGTGCAGCCCCCGGATCATCGACGACGCCAGCGGTTCGACGAGGGAGTGCTGCTGCGGGCGGAGCGTCCCGCCCGAGACGATCACGGTCAGCCGCCCCGCCACCACGCCCGGCTCCAGGGCCAGTGCGATGCGGAGCCCGTTCGTGATCACCACCACGTCGCTGAGGTCGCCCCGCGCCACGAGGGACTCCGCCACGGCGAGGGCGGTCGATCCCACGTCGAGCAGCACGCTCTGGCCGGGGCGCACGAGCGAGGCGGCCAGTGTTCCGATGGTCGTCTTCTCGGCCGTCGACGCCCCGATCGCCTGCTCCAGAGTCGGCTCGGCCTGCAGTTGGCGGCTCCGGATGACCGCCCCACCGTGCACTCGACGGATCGCCTTGAGGCGGTCGAGCTCGTCGAGGTCGGCCCGCACGGTGACGTCGGAGACTCCGAAGGTCTCGCCGAGCTCACCCACGCGGGCGAAGCCGCGCTCGTCGATCACGGCGAGCATCCGTTCCCGACGGAGCGCTGCGGGCAGTTGCTGGTCGTTCTCGGGGTCGGCCACGGTTCCATCGTGCTCAGCACCCGCAGATTTGTCAATAAGAAACCAAACACAACCAAAGACAATTCATAGGGCGATACACTAGCCTGATGACGGCGAAACGGCCGAGCAAGCTTGCGTATTCGAAAGAGGCGACATGCCCCCCTCCACGACAGGACCTGTCGAAGACCTCTCCCTCGTCGAAGGGCGCCCGATCCGCAAACGCCCGCACGTGCTGGCCGACGGTCGTGAGCTGATCTACTACGACGACGCCGACACCACGCTGGCGCCCGAACGCCTGCCCGACGAGCGCGACCTCGACCCGCGACCGCCCGTTGCGACAATGCGCCAGGACGTGCTCACCGGCGAGTGGATCTCCATCGCCGCCGCCCGCAACAACCGCGTCTTCCTGCCGCCCGCGAACCTCGATCCGCTCGCCCCGCAGGCTCCCGACAACCCGTCCGAGGTGCCAAGCCTCTACGACGTCGCCGTGTTCGAGAACCGCTCGCCCTCGTTCGGCCCCAGCCTGCTGGAGGCGGGTGAGACGCCGGTGCCCGAGGATTCCGGGATCGGGCTCGGCCGGTCCCGGGCATCCATCGGCCGCTGCGAGGTCGTCTGCTTCAGCCCTGAGCGCGAGGGCTCGTTCGGCTCGCTGTCGACCTCGCGGGCCCGCACGGTGATCGAGGCGTGGGCTGACCGCACCGCCGTGCTGAGCGCACTGCCGGGCATCGAGCAGGTGTTCCCGTTCGAGAACCGGGGCGAGCAGGTCGGCGTGACGCTCCACCACCCGCACGGCCAGATCTACTCCTACCCCTTCGTCAGCCCGCGCACCCAGCGCCTCGTCGCCTCGATCGAGAGCTACGGCCCGACACTGTTCGCCGACATCCTCGCGAGCGAGCAGTCGGGCGAACGGATGATCGTGCAGGGCGAACACTGGAGCGCCTTTGTTCCGTTCGCCGCCCGCTGGCCCGTCGAGGTGCACATCCTGCCGCACCGCCAGCTGCCCGACCTCGCCGCGACGACCTCCGCCGAGCGTGACGAGCTCGCCGTGCTGTACCCGCGCGTGCTGCGGGCGATCGACGGGCTCTACCCCACGCCGACGCCGTACATCGCGGGCTGGCACCAGGCGCCCGTGAACTCGCACCGCGACGACATCCGCCTGATGATGCAGATCACGTCCCCGCGCCGCGCCGTCGACCGGCTGAAGTTCCTGGCCGGCTCGGAGTCGGCGATGGGCGCCTTCATCGGCGACGTTCCGCCCGAGACCACGGCCCGCAACCTGCGAGAGAGCTTCGAGACCCATGACTGAGCTGCACCCCGACGCCGCGAACTCCGGCGACGCGAACCCCGGCGCCGCGAATTCCGACGCCGCGAACCCCGACGACGCGAACCTCGACGCCGCGCACCCCGACGCCGCCCTCTTCGCCGCCCTCGCCGCCGAGTTCGAGGCGCGCCACGGCAGCCGGCCGGCCGGTTTCTGGTCGGCACCGGGCCGCGTGAACCTGATCGGCGAGCACACCGACTACAACGAGGGCTTCGTGCTCCCGTTCGCGATCGACCGGCGTGCCGTCGTCGCACTCGGCCCGTCGGCTCCGGCCGGCGCATCGGACGTGACGGCCCCGGATGCCCGGCCCACCGCCCGCGTCTCGTCGACCTTCTCCGAGCAGATCGTCGAGCTGCCCCTCGCCGACCTCACCCCGGACGCCCTCGCCGACTGGTCGGCCTACCCCCTCGGCGTGGCGTGGGCGCTCGCCGAGCGCGCAGCCGCGACATCCGGAGCCGCGATATCCGGAACCCCCAGCGGCCCCGTGCTCCCCGGTTTTGCGCTGCACATCCACTCCGACGTGCCCATCGGCGCTGGCCTCTCGTCGTCCGCGGCGATCGAGTGCGCGACCGCCGTCGCCCTCAACGAGTTCTGGCAGCTGGGCCTCGACCCCGTCGAGCTCGCCCGCATCGGCCAGATCGCCGAGAACCAGGCCGTCGGCGCTCCGACCGGCATCATGGACCAGTCCGCCAGCATGCTCGGCCGCGCCGACGCGGCGGTCTTCCTCGACTGCCGCAGCATGAACACCGAGAGCGTCCCCCTCGGGCTCCACGCCGAAGACCTCGAGATCCTCGTGATCGACACCCGGGTCAGCCACGACCACGCCACCGGAGGCTACGCGAGCCGCCGGGCATCCTGCGAGGCCGCCGCAAGCGCGATGGGCGCCCGATCGCTCCGTGACCTGACGGTCGCCGACCTGCCGCGCATGCAGCAGGTGCTCGACGACGAGACCTTCCGCCGTGCACGGCACGTCATCACCGAGAACGAGCGTGTCGAAGAGACCGTTCGCCTGCTCGAAACGGAGGGTCCGCTCGCGATCGGCGCCCTGCTCGACGCCTCACACAGCTCGATGCGCGACGACTTCGAGATCTCCGTCCCCGAGCTCGACCTCGCCGTCGAGGTCTCCCAGGCGAGTGGTGCAGTGGGTGCCCGGATGACCGGCGGAGGCTTCGGCGGGTCGGCTCTCGCGCTCATCCGCCGCGACTCGAGGCCTGCCCTCGAGGCCGCTATTGTTGAAGCGTTCCGGGCCCGCGGCTTCGCGCGGCCGGACCTGTTCGTGGTCCAGCCCTCGGCCGGGGCCACCCTGAAAGGCCACCTCGATGACTGAGAACGACTACCCCACCGGCGAGCAGTTCGACCTGGTCTGGCCCGAGCACGGGGTGCCGAGCGCACACGCCGTCGTCACGTCGGTCGGGGCGATGCTGCGGGTGCTCGAGTTCGGCGGGGTGCCGGTCATCCAGGGCTTCGAGAAGGAGGCCGTGCCGCTGTTCTGCGCGGGCTGGATGCTCGCCCCCTGGCCGAACCGGGTGCGCGACGGGCTCTGGAACGACGAAGGCACGCCGCGGCAGCTGCCCCTCACGGAGCCGGGGCGCGGCAACGCGCTGCACGGCTTCCTGTTCGAGCAGCACCACACGGTGGTGCGTCGCACGGAGTCGTCGATCACCCTCCGGGCGAACATCCGGCCGACCGACGGCTACCCGTTCGCGCTGACCGTCGACACGACGTTCGCGCTGGCCGAGAACGCCCTGACGGTGACGCACGCGCTCGCCAACACGGGTGACCGCCCCGCGCCGGCCGCGCTCGGGGCGCACCCGTACTTCCGCATCGGTGACGTGCCGATCCCCGAGCTCACAGTGACGGTGCGCGCGGCGACCCGGGTGCTGGTGGATGACCGCCTGAACCCCACGGGCGCTGCGCCGGTCGCGGGCACGGCCTTCGACCTCTCTGCGGGCGCCGTCGTCGGAGGTCTCGACCTCGACACCGCCTACTTCGACCTCGAGGCGGGGGCGGACGGGCGCTACGTGCACACGATCGAAGCTCCGGATGCCCGCCGCATCGAGGTCTGGGGCGACGGGAACTACAGCCACGCCCAGGTCTTCACGACGCAGATCTTCCCGGTCGGCTCCGGACTCGGCTGGGCGATCACGGTCGAGCCGACCACGGCACCGCCGGACGCCTTCAACAGCGGTGTCGACCTACACCTGATCGAGCCCGGCGCCAGCTGGACGGCCTCGTGGGGCATCACCTACGTGCCCGCCTCCGGCGCTGCCGGCAGAACCCCTTCCGAGGAGACCGCATGACCTGGCTCGTGACCGGCGGCGCCGGCTACATCGGATCGCACGTCGCCCGCGCCTTCCTCGCCGCCGGCATCGAGGTCGTCGTCATCGACGACCTCTCCAGCGGACGGGCCGGCTTCGTGCCCGACGGCGTGACGCTCGAACAGGGTTCCCTCGTCGACAAGGCCTTCGTCGACGACGTGTTCGCGCGCTGGGCCTCGTCCGAGCATCCGTTGACCGGTGTCGTGCACCTCGCGGGCTACAAGTACGCGGGTGTCTCCGTGCAGAGGCCCCTGCACACCTACACACAGAACATCACCGCCACGGTGAACCTGCTCGAGGCCATGCACGAGACCGGTGTGCCCTCGATCGTGTTCTCGTCGAGTGCCGCGGTGTATGGCAACACGCCCGCCGAGTTCGTCACCGAGGAGACCGGCACCTCGCCCGAGTCGCCCTACGGCGAGACCAAGCTCATCGGTGAGTGGCTGATCGCCGACCAGGCCGTGGCGACGGGGCTCCGGCACACGGCGCTCCGCTACTTCAACGTGGTCGGGTCGGCCACGCCCGAGGTGAGCGACACGAGCCCGCACAACCTCTTCCCGCTCGTGTTCCGTGCCCTGCAGGAGGGGAAGACGCCGAAGATCTTCGGCGACGACTACCCCACGCCCGACGGAACCTGCGTGCGCGACTATGTGCACGTGGCGGATGTCGCGGCGGCGCACGTCGCGGCCGCCCGCAAGCTCGACGCGGGCATCCCGCTCGACGCCGCCTACAACCTCGGCAGCGGCTCGGGCGTCTCGGTGCGAGAGATCATGACGTCGATGGCGTCGGTCACGGGCATCCCGTTCACTCCGGACGTGCTGCCGGCCCGCCCCGGCGACCCCGCCCGCATCGTGGCATCGGGCGAGCGCGCGGCGCGCGACGTCGACTGGATGCCCGCCCACACCCTCGCGGACATGATCTCCTCGGGCTGGGCGGCGGCGCTCGCTGCCTCGCACTCACCCTCGTAACCAAAGGCGTTCGCGTGCCGCGCGGTCTACAGAGTGAGAAAGCGGGCGGGTTTCAGTGACGCTTAAAGTCCTCTCAAGATATTCACTCGATCGAGTCTTGTTTAATGAGTAAATATCGCTAATGATAGGATCATGAACAAATATCAAAAATTAGCAGCATTATTCCTTGTGACGGCGAGCATCGTTGGGGGCGGCCTCCTTCCTCAGGCAGCGAACGCCGAGGCGTCGGATGTTCTCGTCGGATGGGGAAACGGTGACTATGTCGAGTACCTTCCCGGGTACGAAAGGGTGGGTTCCAACGGCGCAAAGTTTGCCTTCCAGACCGACGGAAACGTTGTTCTCTACAGCAGTGCCGGCCGGCCTGTGTGGCAGTCGCGGACATATGGCCGCGGCGCGAGCAAGCTCAGCCTTCAGCTTGACGGAAACATCGTGGTCTATCGAGCGGACAACACTCCACTCTGGTCGGCCGGGGTGAGCAAGCATTTCAGTGGCTACTGGTCGCTTCGCCTGTCTGGAACTGGCGCGTCGCCGAGAATGACTGAGACCAACGAGAGCAGCGGATCCACAACGCATTGGCGTATCCCCTAGTCGGCATCCTGCCGAGGCGCGGCTGCGCGGGGGGTGGGCCGAGCCTGAACGGAGCGGCGGCGGGCTCGGGGTCTGACTGGCCGTAGATTGCTTGAGTGAGATTTGCTCACTATAGTGGACGAATGAAAACAAAACTCCGCGCGCTCCTTGCAGCGCCGCTCATCACCACCGCGCTCGTCGCCAGCGTTCTCGTGCCGCAGGCGGCCCACGCTGACGGAACCCTCGTCGAATACAAGTGGAGCTCCGACAGCGGGTTCGTCGAGTTCCCTGTCGGCGGGTTCTGGATCGAGTCCCGCACCGACAACTCCAAGCTGGTCTTCCAGACCGACGGCAACCTTGTGCTCTACACCGACGCGGGGCGGGCGACCTGGCAGTCTCGCACCTACGGTCGCGGGGCTGCGAAGATCAGCCTGCAGAGTGACGGCAACGTCGTGATCTACCGCGCGGACAACACGCCGCTGTGGGCGTCGGGAGTGAACCGATCCGTGCCGTCGGGCACCTGGGACCTGGTGCTGCTCGGCACCCCCTCGGCGCCCACCATCACCGAGCGCAACCGTCTCACCGGGTCGCGGGACTTCTGGCGCATCCCCTAGCCGTCCGCGCGCCCGCGCCCCGCCCGACCCCTCTTTGGCCGCAGCCCAAGGGACCCAAATCGTCCGCAATCTCAGCGGTTGGGACGATTTGGGTCCCTTGCCGCGAGGTCGGGCCCTGGTATGGGCGCGAGCGGCGCGGCGGCGCGGCGCGGCGCGGCGTCTGGCCGACTGCAAATTGTGTGAGTGAGATTTGCTCACTATAGTGGGCGAATGAAAACAAAACGCCGCGCGCTCCTTGCAGCGCCTCTTGTGTCCCTCGTACTTCTCGCTCCCGCCGTGCTGCCCCAGGCTGCGGATGCGGCCACATTCACGAATGGCCAGTACTCCTGGTCAGCCACCTCGGGCTACTCCGAGTTCACCCCCGGTGACTTCACTCTCGAATCCGGGGATTCGAAGCTCGTCTTCCAGACCGACGGCAATCTCGTGCTCTACAACTGGGATGGCAAGCCGCGCTGGCAGTCAGGCACCTACGGTCGCCACGCCGCCAAAGTGAGCTTCCAGAGCGACGGCAATGTGGTCGTCTATCGCGCGGACAACGTTCCGCTGTGGTCGTCGGGGCACGGTTTCTCGGGCCGTTCGGGCAAGTGGATCATGCAACTCACGGCAGTTGAGACCCCCGCCTTTGCCACCGAACTGAACTCCGAGACGGGTTCGCGTTCCTTCTGGAGAATTCCCTAGCAATAGGCGCAGGCGGGGCGTGGCGCTATCGAGCGGCCCGCGGGAGCGGGCGGGCGGGGGCGGGGCGGGAGGGCGTCAGCCCTCGACGGGGTCGGGGCTGAAGGAGCCCTGCCAGACGGCGTTCGAGCCGGACTCGCCGATCTGCACGACCTTGACGACGGTGCCGGTCGACACCACGAGGGCGACGACGATGGCCGCGATCGAGACCGCGAGCGAAGCGGTACGGCCGGCCCGCGAGCGGGGCGGGGCAGTGGGACGGATGCCCGGGGTGGCCGGCTGGGTGCCGGCTGCCGGGGCGAACGGGTCGTCGCCGTGCAGCAGCACCGAGCCGTCGGCCGCGAGTGGGCCGTCAGTCCCTGCGATGCCCGGGTTTTGGAACCCGGCAGGGACCGAGCCACCGGCGGCGGCTCGCCCCGGAGTTGCAGCCGCCGTGGCGTGTGCGGTGGCTGCCGAGCGCACGGCGTCCCCCGGAGCGGCCACGTGACGCTGCGGCGCCCCGGGCACCGTGCGCACGGCGGCGAACCAGCGGTACCAGACCCAGATCGCAGTCGCCACGACGAACTGGCCGACCGCCCACGGCAGGAGCGTATCGCCGAGCGCGACGTGCGCCTGGATCAGGGGGGTCGAGTTCAGCCGTTCCTCGAGCCACTCGCCGGCGTTCGTCGCGAGGGGCACGCTGATGAGCCCGATGAGGGCGACGACCGGGGTGATGACGCCGAGTTTCCGCCGGAACGCCGGCCAGACGGCACCGAGCACGGTCAGGAGGGCCGCGGCGGGCAGCACGATGACGACGACGTGCACCAGCAGGATGTGGAGGGGGAGTCCGTTGAACATGGGCGGCAGCTTTCTGTCGGCGTGGGGTGGGGAGCCGGGAGTGTGGCGCGGTGGCGTGTCAGCCCGCGACGATGGTGTCGCCCGAGACCGTCAGAGAGACGGGGGTGAGGCCCTTCTGGGCGGGCCCCCTCGTCACGTCACCGGTCGCCAGTTCGAAGGTCGACCCGTGGCAGGGGCACGCGAAGTCCGTCTTCGCGAATGCCACGGCGCAGCCCTGGTGCGGGCAGACCGAGCTGAACGCGACCACGGTGCCGGCGGTGGGCTGCGCGACGAGGATCTCCTGGCCGTCGAACGTGACCGTCGTGGCCTGGCCGACCGGCACGTCGGCGAGCTTTGCGATCTCCGCCCCGCCCCCTGCAGCGGAACCGGATGCCGCACCGCTCGGTGCCGTCGCAGAACCGGTCGTCGACCCCGTGGCAGCGCTGCCGCCCGACGTCGACGCGCCGGAGTCCGCCCCGCCCGTGCTGCAGGCGGCCAGCAGAAGGGTGCCGGCACCGACCACTCCCGTGGTTCCGGCGGTGAGGATGACGCGGCGGGTGACGGTCTTGTTCTCGGTCATGATGCTCCTGTTCGTACTGCGAGACGAGGGTGACTTGAGATACTGCTACCCGTACCTACGAGAACGCCCGGCGATCGGTTCACCATCGGGTGAACTTTTCTGAAGGTCATCTCGTATACAACAGTGCCAGAGGGAAACGGGAGGTGCGGCCATGGACGACCAGGCCACTCTGCTCCGCGAACTCCACGACCAGCACGCCCCCGCACTGCTGCGTTTCGTGGTGCGCCTGACGAACGACCGCCAGCTCGCGGAGGACGTGGTGCAGGAGACCCTGTTCCGTGCCTGGCGGAACCCCCGGGTGCTGCAGAACGCCGGCGTCTCCCCGCAGTCCTGGCTGTTCACCGTGGCGCGCAACCTCGTGATCGACGACTGGCGGAGCGCGCGGTCGCGCAACGAGATCGGCACCGACACCGTTCCGGAACGGGCATCCGCCGACCACACCGACCAGGTGCTCGAGGCGTGGCTGGTCTCCGAGGCGATCAGTGGGCTCTCCACGCCGCACCGGGAGGTTCTCGTGCATTCGTTCTACGGCCAGAAGACGGTCGCCGAGATCGGTGCCCTCCTCGGCATCCCGGAGGGCACGGTGAAGTCGCGGTTGCACTATGCGCTCCGTGCGGTCAGGCTCTCCCTGCAGGAGAAGGGGGTGACGAGATGAGTGCGAACGACGAAGGCTGGGCCGGTGGGGGTCGGGTCGATGAGCCCAGCGATCGCTTCCGCGACTGGGATGCCGCGTACGTGCTCGGCTCCCTCACGCCGGCGGAGCGTCACGAGTACGAGCAGCACCTGGCTGGCTGCGCCGGATGTCGCGCGGCGCTCGCCGACCTCGCCGGCATGCCGGGCCTCCTCGCCACGGTGTCGCCCGCGGAGGCGCTCGGCCTTCTCGACGAACCGGTGAGGGCGACCCCGTCGCCCACGCTCCTGCCCGCTCTGATCGCCCGGGCCGGTCGCGCGCGTCGGCGCCGACGCCTGTTCCAGGCTGTGGGCGCCCTGGCGGTGGCGGCAGCGGTCGCGGTGGCCCTCGTGGTCTCGTTCCAGACGCAGTCGCCCTCCTCGGTGCAGTCGCTCCCCGGGTCGACGGCTCCGTCCGGGCAGTCGGCGGATGACCGGCTGACGTTCACGGCTGAAGTGCAGAGTCCGCTGAGCGCTGTCGCTGTGCTGGGCGAGGAGCCGTGGGGCACCCGCATCGACTGGACCTGCACCTACGAGGGCCAGGCCGGTGACGGCGTCGAACGGAACTACGCGATGCTGGTCACGGACCGCACCGGGCAGGCCACGCAGGTCGCGTCGTGGATGTCGGGCCCGGGTACGACCGCGACGCCGACCGCCACCACGAGCATCCGGCGGTCGGACATCGCGGCCGTCTCGATCGTCTCGGGTGAGACGGGCACGGTGCTGCTGCGGTCGGTGCTGAAGAACGCGGGCTGAAGAACGCGGGCGGAGGAACGCGGGCTGACGCCTCAGGCGGGTTCCGGCACCGGCCAGGCCACACCGTTCACCACGGAGAGCGACCACCGGGCGGCGGCGTCGTCGTCCAGCAGGTGGCTGATGACGCAGTGCCCGGCGTTCGAGATCGATTCGATGGGCCCGCCGCTCAGCACAGAGAGGGTGAGCCGGATGAGCGTGCCGTGCGCCACGACGATGATGCGTGCCCCCGGGTTCCGGGCGACGACCCCGCGGAGTGCGATGGAGGCCCGTGCGGCGACCTCCTCCTCGGTCTCGGCCTCGAGGAATCCGCCCGGGATGCGGAGGGCACGGAGTTCGTCGCCGTCCTGCATGCCCTCGGCCCGGCCGTAGTGGCGCTCGACAAGCTCGGGGATCTGGCCGGTGACTTCGAGGCCGAGCTCGTGAGCGATGATCTCCGCGCTCTCCCGGGCGCGGGACAGCGGTGAGCACACCACGAAATCCCACTCCTGGTCGCGGAGCAGCGCGGCCGTGGCCCGGACCTGTGCCCGGCCGGTGTCGTTCAGGGGAACATCCGATCGACCCTGGATGCGCCGCTCCGCGTTCCAGTCGGTTTCCCCGTGACGGACGAGCGCAAGAGTGGTGGCATTCACCCACCCATTGTCCCACTTCTGGCGCGGACGGTGGAGGGCGTGGGCTCAGAAGAGGCCCCACTCGAGATCGTCCACGACCCGGCCGTACTCCGGGTCGTCGGTGAACGGGAACGCCTGGGCCAGGGGCCGCGCGCGGATCGTCGCCTGCTGCAGATCGTCGGAGCTCTCGGGGAGGTCGGCGGGTGGATCGGGTGTGGCGGACACAGTGCCCCCAGACGGCAGGCTCTTCGGATCCGGTCGGATCCTGGCGGCCGGGGTCTGGGGCGCGCTTTCGCTAGAACGCTAACACCGGGCCGCCAGCAGGGCCAGTGGAGCCGAAGGCCTTGACGGGAGTCAGAGGATGATGTCCCGGTTGACGACCTGCGCCGCCACCTGGCTGAGCGGGAGGCCCCGGGTTCGGGCGTGCGTGCGCAGGCGGGTGAACGCCTCATTCATGTCGATCGAGCGCGACTGGGCGATCACGCCTTTCGCCTGCTCGATCACCACCCTGCTGTCGAGGGCGCGCTGCAGCTGCTCGCGGGCCACCTCGCTCTGGCGGAGCGTACGCTCGTGCACGATGCCGATCGTGGCCATGTCGGCCAGGGCCTGGGCGGCTGCCGCGTCTTCATGGTTCAGCGGGCCGGTGCTCTCACGGAACAGGTTGAGGGCCCCCATGGTGAAGCCCCGCAACCGGAGCGGAACGGCGTGCACCGACAGGAAGCCCTGCTCGAGCGCGCCTTCGCGGAAAACGTTCCACTCCGTGCGCATCTCGCGGATGTCCGGGATGGAGACGACCTTTCCTGTCTCGTAGCAGGTGACGCATGGGCCGAGGCCGGCACGCAGCTGCAGGATCTCGAGCAGCCTGCTGCGCTCACTCGTCGCGGCGACGACTTCGAGCACGTCGTCCTCGTCGGCGAGCAGCAGGCCGGCCGCGGCGGCATCCAGAACGGTGGCGCAGGTGTCGACGAGGTTCTGCAGCAGGTCGACGACGTCGTACCCGACCACGAGAGAGTCGGCCAGCGACACGAAGGTCGAGGCGAGGAGACCTTCCCGCGACGCATCCGTCATCAGCTCTCGGCTCCGAATGCTCCGGGAGAGAAGTCGAGCCGACGGGAGACGACATCATGCGCGACGTCGCGGACGGTGCGCCCCGACGCGAAGGCGTGCGCCCGCAGCAGGAGCAGGGCATCCGGCGCCGGCACGTCGAGCTGGGCGATGATCATCCCCGTCGCCTGGTGCACCTGCTTGCGGGAGAACCCGGGGCTCGGGTCGCCATCGACCTCGAAGGCCTTCGGCGAGTCGTCGGCCAACACCCGGCGGAGCACCTGCCAGGCCGCCAGGCGAGCGAGGGCGGAGACATCGGCGACCTCGGTCTCGGACAGGCCGCGGGGTGTGCTCGAGTACAGATCGACCGAACCGACCTCCAGTTCCCCGAGCGAGAGCGGGAAGGCGAAAAGCGCTCCGATGTCGAACTCGCGGAGGGCCTCCATGAAGGCCGGCCAGCTGGGTCGGGGTTCGGTGGCGACATCCGCGTGGATGACCGGCCGACCGGTCGCGAGGGCGTCCCAGCACGGCCCCTCGCCGAGATCGATCTGCAGTTCGTCGATGCGTGCGACGGCCTCGTCGCTGGCGCAGATCGTGGCTACCCCCAGGCCGCTGCCGATCGTCGAGATGGCGGCACCGGTGACCGGGAGCACGCGGAGGAATGGCCGGCACAGGCTCTTCAGCCCGCCGTGCTCATCCCGCCCCTCATGTGCCGTCGAGATCTCCCGCAGGGCGTCTTCGAAGACTGTACGCTCGACCATCGCTCCCCATCGGCCTGACGCGGTGCCGGGCGCCCGCTTTCCCCCCAGCGTACTCCGCAGCTAGTCTGGAGTCCTACGAGGCATCCGAGGTCGTCTGGCGTCAGGCGGCAGCCGTCTCGGACCCCCGTCCACACCAGAAGCACAGCCAGAGGGAGACCCCATGCCAGAACTCTTGATCGGGCTGCTCGCCTTCATCACCGTGGGAACCGGCATCGTCGGTATCGCGGCCGGGATCGCGATGTTCAAGTCGCCCTACCGCCACTGAGCGACCAGCTTCCCGCGCTCGTGGCGCGGCTGAGGGCCGCGGGGTGCGTCTTCGCCGAAGACGAGGCCGCCCTCCTCCTGGCTGAGGCGCGGGATGCCGACGATCTCGAGGCGATGGTGAGCCGCCGGGTGGAGGGCGATCCGCTCGAGCACATCCTCGGCTGGGCCGAGTTCGCGGGGCTCCGGGTGCGGGTGGATGACCGGGTCTTCGTTCCGCGCCGGCGAACCGGTTTTCTGGCCGCGCTCGCGGTATCGGCGGCGGAGGCGGTGGGTGCGGTTCGCGGCACGGCACCCACCGTGCTCGACCTCTGCTGCGGATCCGGCGCCATCGCGCTCGTCGTGCAGACGCGCCTCCCGGGCGCGCTGGTGTTCGCGGCCGATCTCGATCCCGCAGCCGTGCGAAGCGCGCGCCGGAACCTCGCCCGCCCCGACCGGGTGTTCGAGGGGGACCTGTTCGAGCCGATCCCCCCGGAGCTGGCGGGGCGCTTCGATGTCATCGCCGCGAACACGCCCTACGTTCCCACCGAGGCGCTGGCGCTGATGCCGCCCGAGGCACGCCTGCACGAGGCGCGGCTCGCGCTCGACGGGGGCGGTGACGGGCTCGACGTGCAACGGCGCGTCGCCGCGGACGCCGCCCACTGGCTCGCGCCGGGAGGGCGGTTGCTGGTGGAGGTGAATGCGGCGCAGGTGCCGGAGGCCATCCGCATCTTCACGGCTGCCGGGCTCGACGCTCACGCGGAGAGTTCGGAGGAATTCGAGATCACCGTGGTGGTCGGTAGACTTTCGGACAGTATTTTGCAACACTTCTCAGTGACCACCGCTTTCTGAGAGACTCCTCAGGCAGCTTCCCGGTCGCACATGAATCAACAAGGAAGTTGGTCTCGGATGAGAAGAAAGAATCTGGGCAGGGTGCTCGGCCTCGGGCTGGCTGCGGCTTGCCTCGTCGGTCTGGTGGCGATGCCCGCCACGGCCCAGGCGGCACCCGCCGCAGCGTGGACGCCGAAGGTGGCCCCGCTCAGTACACCGTGGACGGCCGATGTGTCGCCCACGAACGCCCTGCCCGACTATCCTCGCCCGCAGCTCGCCCGGCCGAGCGTCGACAAGCCGAAATGGCTGAGCCTCAACGGTCTCTGGCAGTACGCCGGAACCGACGGCTTCACCCCGCCGGCCTTCGGAAAAGACCTCGCCGGCCAGATCCTGGTGCCGTACCCCACCGAGTCGGCGCTGTCGGGCATCCAGAAGCATGACGAGTTCATGTTCTACCGCAAGACTCTCGACGTTCCGAAGGACTACACGAACCACGACCAGCGCGTGCGGCTGAACTTCGGTGCGGTGAACTACGACGCGACCGTCTACGTGAACGGTACGCAGGTCGCCCGGCACACCGGCGGTTACGACGCCTTCAGTGTCGACATCACGGGCGCGCTCCGCGACAAGGGGCAGCAGGAGATCGTGGTGGCCGTGCATTCGCCGGTCGACGACGCGAACATCCCGGTCGGCAAGCAGCGCAACGACCCCGACGGGATCTTCTACACCGCAGCATCCGGAATCTGGCAGTCGGTCTGGCTCGAGCCGGTGGCGGCGACGAGTGTGGCCAGCTTCACGGCGACACCGGATGTCGCGTCGAGTTCGTTCGCGATCTCCACGACTCTGAACGGCGACCCGTCCCGCGCGAAGCTCACCGTCGATGTCTACGACGGCAAGAAGAAGGTCGCGAGCGGCCGGGCCGACGCCGGTGGCCCGCTGAAGATCACCGTGCCGAAGGCGCACCTCTGGAGCCCCGACGACCCGTTCCTCTACACCTTCAAGGTGAAGCTCGACGGGCAGGGTTCGAACGACGAGTTCGAGAGCTATGCGGGCCTGCGGTCGATCGCGGTCGCGAACGTCGACGGCAAGCAGCGCATCACGCTGAACGGCAAGCCGACCTTCCTGCTCTCGACCCTCGACCAGGGCTACTGGCCCGACGGCATCTACACGGCGCCGACGGATGCTGCGCTGAAGTTCGACATCCAGAAGACGAAGGATCTCGGGTTCAACACGATCCGCAAGCACATCAAGATCGAGCCCGCCCGCTGGTACTACTGGGCCGACAGGCTCGGGCTGATGGTCTGGCAGGACTCGCCGGCACTGCCGACGGGCCGGAACGGCTCGCTCAGCACCGCCGACAAGGCCAACTTCCGCGCCGAGACCGCGACTATGGTCGACCAGCTGAAGAACGTCACGTCGATCATCGGCTGGATCCCGTTCAACGAGGGCTGGGGCCAGTGGAGTGTGCAGGCGGCGTCGGATGTCGGCGCCCAGGTGAAGGCGCAGGATCCGTCCCGGCTCGTGAACGACCGGTCGGGCTCCAACTGCTGCGACACCCCCGGTGACCCGGGAACGGGCGACATCATCGACTGGCACCAGTACCAGGGCCCGGCGCTTCCCGCGCCGGACGCGAAACGGGCATCCATCGACGGTGAGCACGGCGGCCTGACGCTGAGCGTCGAGGGTCACACCTGGCCGACGGCGACCATCAACCCCTACGGGTCGGTCAAGGATGCCGCTGAGCTGAACGACAAGTACGTGGCCAACACGGCCGTGCTTCGCGACCAGGGTGCGCCCTACGGCCTGTCGGGTGCGGTCTACACGCAGATCACGGATGTCGAAGGTGAGCAGAACGGCTTCTTCACCTACGACCGCAAGGTCGAGAAGGTGGACGAGGCGCGCGTTCGCGCCGTGAACCTGCAGGTGATCGCGGCTGGTACCAAGCCGACGCCGCCCGCGCCCCCCGGAACACCCGGGACGGCCGGGGTGGACAACTACCGGTTCAACGAGACGTCGGGCGTGACCGCCGCCGACTCGGTGGGTGCTGCACCGCTCGGCACGAATCCGCTGACGCTCCGGAACGGTGCCGCCTTCGGCCCCGGACTCGACGGCAACGCGCTCGTGCTGAACGGCGTGAACCAGTTCGCCGAGAGCGCGAAGACGCTGATCCCGACCGAGAACACGAACTACAGTGTCTCGGCCTGGGTGAAGCTCAACGCGGCGGGCGATGCGTTCCAGACGGTGGCGAGTGAGGATGGGGACGCGAACAGCGCCTTCTTCCTGCAGTACTCGGGTGCCGACAAACGCTGGGCGTTCAGTTTCGCGAGCGTGCGTGCGCTGGCGAACACGGTCGGCGCACCGGTGCCGGGTAAGTGGTACCACCTGGTGGGCGTGCGGGATGTGACGCACTCGTCGCTGGCGATCTACGTCGACGGGACGCTCTCGGGCAGCGTGGGCATCCTCGGCGGCGGAGACAAGGGAACGGGCAACTTCGAGATCGGCCGCGGCAAGTTCGGCGGCAACCCGGTCGACTACCTCAACGGTTCGGTCGACGGCGCGAAGATCTTCGACCGCGCCCTCTCGGCCCCAGAG